>NZ_JBHXQN010000008.1:0-238081 GCF_042717785.1 Streptomyces sp. NPDC058619 | reverse complement strand
AAGCTCTTCGAGGCCGACGCCTACCGCGAGTACCTGGAGCTGCACGGCCTGTCCGTCCAGCTCGCCGAGGCCATGGCCGAGTACTGGCACGCCCGTGTCCGCTCCGAGCTCGGATTCGGCGGCGAGGACCCGTCCAAGGTCGAGGACATGTTCGACCTGAAGTACCGCGGCGCCCGCTTCTCGCTGGGCTACGGCGCCTGCCCCGACCTGGAGGACCGCGCGAAGATCGCCGAACTCCTCCAGCCGGAGCGGATCGGCGTCCACCTCTCCGAGGAGTTCCAGCTCCATCCGGAGCAGTCCACCGACGCCATCGTGATTCACCACCCCGAAGCAAAGTATTTCAACGCACGCTGACGCGGGCCGACGTACACTTGTCGGTCCCATACAGGCCGGTCGCCTGTTCCCCCGGGGATGCCCCGCGGGAAGAGGTGACCGGCCTTCTCGTCCCTACTGAGAGGTGCGCGCATGACGAGCACGGTTCCCGCTCCCGTCGCCCGTACGGCCGACGGCTCGGCCCTCCAGGCGGTGCTGCTCGACATGGACGGCACCCTCGTCGACACGGAGGGCTTCTGGTGGGAGATCGAAGCCGAGATCTTCCGCGAACTCGGACACCGGCTCGACGACGCCTGGCGGGACATCGTCGTCGGCGGCCCCATGAGCCGCAGCGCCGCGTTCCTGATCGAGTCCACCGGCGCGGCCATCGAGCTCGCCGAGCTGAGCGTCCTGCTCAACGAGCGCTTCGAGGCCCGCATCGCCGACCGGGTGCCGATCATGCCCGGTGCCGAGCGGCTGCTGGCCGAGCTGGCCCAGCACAACGTGCCCACCGCCCTCGTCTCCGCCTCCCACCGCCGGGTCATCGACCGGGTGCTGCTCACCCTCGGCCGCGACCGCTTCACGATGACGGTCGCCGGCGACGAGGTCGCGCGCACCAAGCCGCACCCGGACCCGTACCTGCACGCCGCGGCCGCCCTCGGCGCGCACCCCTCGCGCTGCGCCGTCATCGAGGACACCGCCACCGGCGTGGCCGCCGCGGAGGCCGCGGGCTGCCGGGTCGTCGCCATCCCCTCGGTCGGGATGATCGCGCCGGCCCCGGGGCGCACGGTCGTCCACTCGCTGGAGGACGTCAACCTGGCGTTCCTCCGCTCCCTGATCGCCCCGATGAACTGAACGCACACGGCACTGCACGCTCTGTACCGAATGGAACACCCGCGAGATCCGGGTCCGACGGAAGGATCTTCCGTCGGAGGCCCCGGAGGCTGAAATTCCACGCGTCCCGGGGCGGTCGTCCGGGTGACCTTGGTCACCCGCCCGACCCCGCGCAGGCCTGCCCGAGGGCTCCTGCGCCTTCCCTTGTGTCCGGATTGATCAGCTCCTGACCGAATCTGCGCGGACTTCCACATGAACAACCAGTCCGCTCCCATCACCGTGCGATTACGCCCCAAGTCCGGCCAGTTCAAGCCATCCCGCCCCGGCCCACTAATGTCAGCGAGGGCACTGCGCCGCACCTCAGCCGTCCCGGACACACACCCCTGTGCCGGTACCGCGTGGACCGATCGTCATACCACCGGCCCGATCGTTCCGCCCTGAACGGGCGACCGCCGCGAAGTGCCCTTTACGCCGCTTTGAGCAAGTGCCGGTTACAGGGAGTTCTTCCAGCATGAACCGCAAGACCATGGTGCTGACGGCCGCGGCCGGACTGCTCACGCCCACGCTCGCCGCATGCGGCAGCGCCAGCGGCGGAGGAGCGGGATCCGGAGCGATCGTCGTCGGGACCACCGACCGGTTCGAGGCCGCCGAGTTCGCCCCCGCCCCGTTCGACCCGGCGTACGCCTACGACGCCGGAGCCTGGAACGTCCTGCGCCAGACCGTCCAGACGCTGATGCACACCCCGCGCGGCGGCGGCCAGCCCGTCCCCGAAGCGGCCTCCGACTGCCGCTTCACCGACACCGGCAACGAGAGCTACCGCTGCACCCTGCGCCCCGGCCTCAAGTTCGCCGGCGGCGACCCGCTCACCGCGAAGGACGTCAAGTTCTCCATCGAGCGCGTCCTCGCCATCAAGGACGAGAACGGCCCCTCCTCGCTGCTCTCCACCATCGACACCGTCGAGGCCAAGGGCGCCGACACCGTCGTCTTCCACCTGAAGACCCCGGACGCGACCTTCCCGTACAAGCTCTCCACCCCCGCCGCGGGCATCGTCAGCGCCAAGGACTACGACCCGAAGAAGCTCCGCGAGGGCTTCTCCGTGGACGGCTCCGGCCCCTACACGATGAAGCCCGAGGTCAAGGACAACCACCTCGTCCGCGCGGTCTTCACCAAGAACCCGAACTACAAGGGCGACCTGAAGGTCCAGAACGACAAGGTCGAGCTCCGCACGTATCCCGACTCCGCCGGCATGGGCAGGGCCCTCACCGACGGCTCCGTCCACGTGGTCTCCCGCACCCTGGCGCCCGCCCAGATCACCGAGCTCTCCAACAAGCCGCCCAAGGGCGTCCGGCTCGTCCCCCTGCCCGGCCTGGAGATCCGCTACCTCGGCTTCAACACCGAGGCACCGGTCGTCAAGGAGAAGGCCGTACGCCAGGCCCTCGCCGCCGCCGTCGACCGCAACGCGGTCATCACCAAGGTCTACGGCAAGGCCGCCCAGCCGCTCTACTCGCTGGTCCCCACCACCGTGCCCGGCCACGTCAACTCCTTCTTCACCAAGTACGGCGAGACCAACACCGCCAAGGCCGCCGGCCTGCTGAAGGACGCCGGGATCAAGACCCCGGTGAAGCTGACGCTGAACTACACCACCGACCACTACGGTGACGGCACCGCGGCCGAGTTCGAGGCCCTCAAGGCCCAGCTGAACTCCACCCACCTGTTCGACATCACCGTCCAGGGCAGCGACTGGGCCGACTTCCGGCCCGCGCAGAAGAAGGGCGACCACGCCGCCTACGGGCTCGGCTGGTTCCCCGACTACCCGGACGCCGACAACTTCCTCGCCCCGTTCCTGGAGCAGGACAACTTCCTGGGCACGCCGTACGCCAACGCCGCGGTGCGCACCAAACTCATCCCCGAATCCCGCCGGGCGGTCGACCGCAGCGTCGCCCTCCCCGCGATCACGGAGATGCAGGACATCGTCGCCGAGGACGTACCCGTCCTGCCCCTGTGGCAGGGCAAGCAGTACGTCGCCGCACGCGACGGGATCACCGGAGTGGAGTGGTCGGTCAACGCCATCTCCGACCTCCAGCTGTGGGAACTCGGCCGAGGTGTCAGCGGCTGAGACCCGCAGGGAACCGGCAGCGGGTGTCGCAGGCCGGCGCAACGATTCGTCAAGACTGTGAAGGATTCGCGTGATGAGACGTAACCAGTGGTTGGCGGCCCCGCTCGGCGCAGCCACCGCCGCCGCGCTGCTCAGCGGTTGCGGTTCGACCGACGGCTCCAATGCCGGAAGCGGCAAGGGCGTGGTCATGGGGATATCCGACAAGGTGAAGTCGACGGACCCCGCGTCCGGCTACGACCCCGGCTCCTGGCTGCTGTTCAACAACGTCTTCCAGTCGCTGTTGAGCTTCCCCAAGGGCGGCACCACGCCGGAACCCGACGCCGCGCAGGCCTGCGCGTTCGAGGGCGGCGAGAGCAAGGTGTACAAGTGCACCCTGCGCGGCGGCCTGAAGTTCAGCAACGGCAACAGCCTCACCGCCAAGGACGTCAAGTACTCCTTCGAGCGCACGCTGAAGATCAACGACGACAACGGCCCCGCCGTGATGCTCTCGTCGATCGACGGCATCGACGCCCCCGACGACAAGACCGTCGTCTTCCGGCTGAAGACGTCCGACGCGACCTTCCCGAGCAAGATCGCGTCGGGCGCGGGTGCCATCGTCGACCGCACCGAGTACCCCGCCGACAAGATCCGCAGCGACGGCAAGGCCTTCGGCTCCGGCGTCTACAAGCTGGACTCGATCAACGACAAGAGCGCCAGCTTCTCCGTCAACGAGTCCTACAGCGGCAAGGCCAAGCCGAAGAACTCCGGCGTGACCATGAAGTTCTTCAACGAGGACCAGGCCGCCCTCCGCAAGGTCCTGGAGAGCGGCGACGTCGACTTCGCCTTCCGCGGCCTCGCCGCCAAGGACATCGCCGGCCTCGCCAACAAGACCGGCGACCAGAAGGTCGAGGTCGTCCAGGGCGCCGGCGCCGAGGTCGAGCACCTCGTCTTCAACATGAACGACCCGGTCGCCGGCAAGCTCCCCGTCCGCAAGGCCTTCGCCTACCTCATCGACCGCGAAGCGCTCGTCAAGGACGTCTACGACGGCACCGCGACCGCGCTCTACTCGATCGTCCCGGCCGGCATCGCCTCGCACAACACGGCCTTCTTCGACCGCTACGGCGGCAGCCCCCAGCCCGACAAGGCCAAGGCCGTCCTGCGCGCCGCGAACATCAAGGACAAGGTGAAGATCACCCTGTACTCGACGCCGTCGCGCTACGGCCCCTCCACGGACGAGGAGTTCGCGCTCATCGCCAAGCAGCTCAACGACAGCGGACTCTTCGAGGCCGACGTCAAGTCCGTCGAGTACGAGCAGTACGAGAAGGACATCCAGGCCGGCAAGTACGGCGTGTACGTCAAGGGCTGGGTGCCGGACTACCCCGACGCCGACAACTTCACGCAGCCGTTCTTCGGGCCGGACAACGTCCTGCAGAACAACTACGACAACAAGGAGATCACCGGGACCATCATCCCGTCGACCTCCGCGAAGTCCGACCGCGCCGCCGCGAGCACCGACTTCAACCGTCTCCAGGACATCGTCGCCGAGGAGATCCCCCTCCTGCCCCTGTGGCAGGGCAAGCAGTACGCGGTGACCCGCCCCAACGTCACCGGCCTCCAGTGGTCGCTCGACGCCTCCACCGTCTTCCGCTTCTGGGAGATCAGCAAGGGCTGAGCGGCCCCGCCGCCACCCGGCCGGCCATAGCGGGCCAGCCGGGAGCGCACGCGAAGAACGGGCCGGGCCCGGGACCCTCAGAGGTCCCGGGCCCGGCCCGTCCGCACACCCGCCGGCCGCTTACTGGGCGCCGGGCCGCACCAGACCGCTCTCGTACGCGTAGACCGCCGCCTGCACCCGGTCGCGCAGGCCCAGCTTCGTCAGCACGTGACCCACGTGCGTCTTGACCGTCGTCTCGCTCACGAACAGGTCCGCCGCGATCTCCGCGTTCGACAACCCGCGGGCCACCAGCTTCAACACCTCGACCTCGCGCTCGGTCAGCGTCCCCAGCGTGTCCGGAGCACTGTCCTCGCCCGACGGCAGGTGCCCCGCGTACTTGTCCAGCAGCCGCCGCGTGATGCTCGGCGCGAGCATCGCCTCGCCCGCCGCGACCACCCGGATCGCCTGCACCAGCTCGTTCGCCGGCGCGTCCTTCAGCAGGAACCCGCTCGCCCCCGCCCGCAGCGCCTCCACCACGTACTCGTCCAGGTCGAACGTCGTCAGCACCAGCACCTTCGCCGGACCGTCCCGCCCCGGACCCGTGATCTGCCGCGTCGCCTCCACCCCGTCCATCCGCGGCATCCGGATGTCCATCAGCACCACATCGGGCTGCAGCGCCCGCACCCGGTCCAGCGCCTGGAGACCGTCCCCGGCCTCACCCACCACCGCCAGCCCCGGCTCGGCCTCCAGGATCATCCGGAAGCCGGTGCGCAGCAGTGGCTGGTCGTCGACCAGCAGGACGCGGATCGCCACGGGGTCTCCCTCGTATTCGTCGGACGGCTCGGCGGACGCCGCCCATTGTGCCCTGACCGCCCGATCAGCCCTCCGCCGGGCGTACCGCCGCCTCCACGACCGCATCCGCGGCCGGCTCCGCCCGGGCCCCCGGAACCTCCCCGCGACGGCCCGGCGACACCTCCAGCGGATACACCGGGGGAGTCCCCCCGAACTCCGGACACACCGCCTGATGATCACACCAGCCGCACAGCTTCGTCGGCCGCGGACGCCAGTCACCCGTCTCCGTCGCCTCCCGGATCGCCTCCCACAGCGCGAGCAGCTTGCGCTCCACCCGCTCCAGGTCCGCCACCACCGGGTCGTACGTCAGCACGTCCCCACTGCCCAGGTACACCAGCTGGAGCCGCCGCGGCACCACCCGCTTCAGCCGCCACACCACCAGCGCGTAGAACTTCATCTGGAACAGCGCACCCTCGGAGTACTCCGCCCGCGGGGCCTTCCCCGTCTTGTAGTCGACGATCCGCACCTCTCCCGACGGCGCGACGTCCACCCGGTCGATGATCCCGCGCAGCCGCAGCCCCGAATCCAGCTCCGTCTCCACGAAGAACTCCCGCTCCACCGGCTCCAGCCGCGTCGGGTCCTCCAGCGTGAACCACCGCTCCACCAGCGCCTCGGCCTCCGTCAGCCACCGCGCCAGCCCCGCCCCCGCATCGTCCCGCGGGAACAGCTCCGCCAGCTCCGGCTTCGCCTCCAGCAACCGGTCCCACTGCCCCGGAACCAACGCCTTCGCCCGCGGCACCGTCCGCTCCGTCGCCGGATGATCGAACAACCGCTCCAGCACCGCGTGCACCAGCGTCCCCCGGGTGGCCGCCGCACTGGGCTTCTCCGGCAACCGGTCGATCACCCGGAACCGGTAGAGCAGCGGACACTGCATGAAATCGCCGGCCCGCGAAGGGGACAGCGACGTGGGCGCCACAGCGCGCCGCGCCGCGTCGGCATCGGCTGCGCCTGGCACGGCACCGGAGCTCGTCGTCATGGACAAAACCCTACGACCCGCGACCGACAGCACGCGCATACCATCGACTCCGGGGCCCCGCGCACTGCATGATCGGAGCACCACACCCCACCGAAACGCGACACCGGCCCCACCCGCACCACCGGAAACACGATCCCCCGGACTACGACCGCGGGAACCCCCAGAACGAAGGACAGCCGTGGCAGACACCGACGAAACCGGCGAGCGCGGAGGACGGCGCTCCGGACCGGGCGGCGGACTCCTCATGGGCCGCCCCTTCGGCGTACCCGTCTACGTCTCGCCCAGCTGGTTCCTCGTCGCCGCCCTCATCACCTGGGTCTTCGGCGACCAGCTCGACCGCATCCTCCCCGACCTCGGACCCGCCCGCTACCTGGTCTCCCTCTTCTTCGCCGTCGCCTTCTACGCCTCGGTCCTCGTCCACGAACTCGCCCACACCGTCGCCGCCCTGCGCTTCAAACTCCCCGTGCGCCGCATCCGGCTCCAGTTCTTCGGCGGAGTCTCCGAGATCGAGAAGGAGTCCGAAACCCCCGGCCGCGAATTCATCCTCGCCTTCGTCGGCCCCCTCCTCTCCCTCCTCCTCGCCCTAGCCTTCTACCTCGGCATGAAGGCCGTCGACCCCGCCACCGTCCCCGGCGTCCTCCTCGCCGGACTCATGATCTCCAACCTCCTCGTCGCCGCCTTCAACCTCCTCCCCGGCCTCCCCCTCGACGGCGGCCGCATGCTCCGCGCCGTGATCTGGGGCATCACCGGCAAACCCATGGCCGGCACCGTCGCCGCCGCCTGGATCGGCCGCGCCCTCGCCGTCGCCGTCCTCCTCGGCCTCCCCCTCCTCACCCACACCGGCGCCCTCGGCACCCGCACCGACTCCATCGGCGGCATGGACACCGTCATGGACGCCCTGCTCGCCGCGATCCTCGCCGCCATCATCTGGACCGGAGCCGGCAACAGCCTCCGCATGGCCCGCCTGCGCGAACACCTCCCCGACCTGCGCGCCCGCACCCTCACCCGCCGCGCCATCCCCGTCGAGAACGCCACCCCCCTCTCCGAAGCCCTCCGCCGGGCCAACGAAGCCGGCGCCCGCGCCCTCGTCGTCGTCGACGGACAGGGCGACCCCACCGCCATCGTCCGCGAGACCGCCATCGCCTCCGTCCCCGAACACCGCCGCCCCTGGATCGCCGTCAGCACCCTCGCCCAGGACCTCACCGACGGCATGCGGGTCTCCGCCGACCTCAACGGCGAAGAACTCCTCGACCACCTCCGCGCCACCCCCGCCACCGAATACCTCGTCCTCGAACCCGGCGGCGAGATCTACGGCGTCCTGTCCACCCTCGACGTCGAAAAGGCCTTCGTGAAGGCCATGGCGCGGCCCCAGTCCTGAACCCAATACACTGGTCACATGTCCGAACCGACCGGTGCCGCCCGCCGACGCGGGCCCTTCGAGGTCGGGGACCAGGTTCAGCTCACCGACCCCAAGGGCCGCCACTACACGTTCACGCTCGAAGCCGGGAAGAACTTCCACACCCACAAGGGTTCCTTCCCGCACGACGAGCTGATCGGTGCTCCCGAGGGCAGTGTTGTCCGTACCACGGGCAACGTCGCGTACCTCGCGCTGCGTCCCCTGCTCCCCGACTATGTCCTGTCCATGCCCCGCGGTGCCGCCGTGGTCTACCCCAAGGACGCGGGCCAGATCCTGGCCTTCGCCGACATCTTCCCCGGCGCCCGCGTCGTCGAGGCGGGCGTCGGATCCGGCTCCCTGAGCAGCTTCCTGCTGCGCGCCATCGGCGACCAGGGCATGCTCCACAGCTACGAGCGCCGCGCGGACTTCGCCGAGATCGCGACCGCCAACGTCGAGCGGTACTTCGGCGGCCCGCACCCCGCGTGGCAGCTGACCGTCGGCGACCTCCAGGACAACCTGTCCGACACGGACGTCGACCGCGTCATCCTCGACATGCTCGCCCCCTGGGAGTGCCTCGAGGCCGTCTCCAAGGCCCTGGTCCCCGGCGGCATCCTGTGCTGCTACGTCGCCACCACCACCCAGCTCTCGCGCACCGTCGAGTCCATCCGCGAGTTCGGCTGCTACGCCGAGCCGCAGCCGTGGGAATCGATGATCCGCAACTGGCACGTGGAAGGCCTCGCGGTCCGCCCCGACCACCGCATGATCGGCCACACCGGCTTCCTCGTCACCGCCCGCCGCCTCGCCGACGGCGTCGAGCCGCCCATGCGCCGCCGCCGCCCCGCCAAGGGCGCGTACGGCGACGACTACGACGGCCCCGGCAGTCAGTCCGGCGGCGCGGCCGACCGCGCGGCCGAGCGCGGCTGACCCGCGACCCAACACGAAGGCGCTGCGGCGCAGTTCCCCCGACGATCCGGGAACTGCGCCACAGCGCCTTTTCGTTGTCATGTACGTCGGGCCGGCCCGCCCGGACCCAGCCGTTCCGCCGCCGTGTGAGGTGTGGCACGATGCTGGCTCCCCGTCACCCTTCGCACAGGAGACACCCCGCGTGCTGCACAGCCCCACCGAGCCGGCGCCAGCCTCGGAAACCCTCGCGCACAGCGGCACCAAGCCCGCCCACTGGCTCGCCACGGCCACCGCCGTCGCCGCCGTCATAGCCGCCGCGGGACTCGTCCAGCCCGCCGCCGGCGCACCGACCGCGACCGCCCCCGCCGCGAACGGGCCACAGGCCGCCGCCCCCGCCGTCACCGCGGACGCCCCCGACGCCGCGGCCGTCACCTACCCGCTCGACTGCAAGGGCGCCCCCCAGACCGTCGCCGCCACCGCCCAGGGCGACCTCGACGGCGACGGCCGCCCCGAAACCGTCGCGGCCGTCCGCTGCGACGCTGGTTCGGGCACCCCGCCCCATGCCCTCTACGTCCTCACCCGGGACCGCACCGAAGGCGCACCACCCCGGGTCGTGGCCACCCTCCTCGACACCGGCCGCCGCCAGACCGCCACCGACCTCACCGTGAGCGACGGCGCCGTCACCGCCACCCTCCTCGGCTACTCCTCGCCCGAGGTCCCGCGCTACAGCCCCGACGTCAAGAAGCTCGCCAAGTGGCGCTGGACCGGCGGAAAATTCCGCCAGGAGCTGACGGACCCGTCCGTCAAGAGTGTTTGAACCGTCACCCGGCGTCGGGACCGAAGACTTCCACCCTGTCCGAAACGCGCCTTACGTGAATGCAGTCACCCGGACATTCCTTCACCGAGTCCACCACGTCCTGGAGCAGCGTCAACGGAACCGGAGTCGTCGCCCCCGCGTCCTGCAAGAGCTCGTCCTCACCGCTCTTCACATACGCCAGACCGTCGATGTCCAGCTCGAACACCTCCGGCGCGTACTGCGCGCAGATGCCGTCCCCGGTGCAGAGGTCCTGATCGATCCAGACCTCAAGGGGCTCTCCGGCCTCACCGACGCCGCCCGTCGGAGCCTCCTGCTGCACGGTCATATCTCCTGCCGTTTCCTGCGCTGAGTGATCCACCCCGGTCACAACGCGCGGCAAGTCGCGCGGGCTCTGACGGGTGTTGAACACTTCGACCTTACAACCGGGCGCATCCCGAGTTTGAGGGGTGGGTATTTCCTTGGCGTGAGGGAGTACGCAAGGGTGAAGATCGGACACACCTCTACCGTCTTTGTGATCTAGGGGTTTCAATCACCACCAGCCCAGGTAGGGTCAGGAAGCGTCCAGCTCCCCTTGGAGGAGGTGAGGACCGTGGCAGCCCACGACGACGACATCAACCGCGGCATCCGGCCCGGGCGAGGGTCTGAGGACCCCGCCGGCCAGGTTGCCTTTCTCGAGCAGGAAATCGCCGTCCTGCGACGTAAGCTCGCCGACTCTCCGCGACACACGAGGATTCTCGAAGAGCGGATCGTCGAGCTACAGACAAATCTGGCCGGCGTCTCCGCTCAGAATGAACGACTCGCAAACACGCTCCGCGAGGCCCGCGACCAGATCGTGGCCCTCAAGGAGGAAGTCGACCGGCTCGCACAGCCGCCGGCCGGTTTCGGTGTCTTCCTGCAGGCCAACGAGGACGGCACCGTCGACATCTTCACCGGGGGCCGAAAGCTCCGCGTGAACGTCAGCCCCAGCGTCGAACCGGAAGAGCTCCGGCGCGGCCAGGAGGTCATGCTCAACGAGGCCCTCAACGTGGTCGAGGCCATGGCGTACGAGCGGGCCGGGGACATCGTCACCCTCAAGGAGATCCTCGAGGACGGCGAGCGCGCCCTGGTGGTCGGGCACACCGACGAGGAAAGGGTGGTGAGGCTCGCCGAGCCGCTCCTGGACATCACCATCCGCCCCGGCGACGCCCTCCTGCTCGAACCCCGCTCCGGCTACGTCTACGAGGTCGTCCCCAAGAGCGAGGTCGAGGAACTCGTCCTCGAAGAGGTCCCGGACATCGACTACGACAAGATCGGCGGCCTGGGCGACCAGATCGAGCTGATCCGCGACGCGGTCGAGCTCCCGTACCTCTACCCGGACCTCTTCAAGGAACACGAACTGCGGCCGCCCAAGGGCATCCTGCTCTACGGCCCGCCCGGCTGCGGCAAGACGCTCATCGCCAAGGCCGTCGCCAACTCCCTTGCCAAGAAGGTCGCCGAGGTGACCGGCCAGCCCGCCGGGAAGTCCTACTTCCTGAACATCAAGGGCCCCGAGCTCCTCAACAAGTACGTCGGCGAGACCGAGCGGCACATCCGCCTCGTCTTCCAGCGCGCACGGGAGAAGGCGAGCGAGGGCACCCCCGTCATCGTCTTCTTCGACGAGATGGAATCCCTCTTCCGCACCCGCGGATCCGGAGTCAGCTCGGACGTGGAGAACACCATCGTCCCTCAGCTGCTCGCCGAGATCGACGGCGTGGAAGGCCTGGAGAACGTCATCGTCATCGGCGCCTCCAACCGCGAGGACATGATCGACCCGGCCATCCTGCGCCCCGGCCGCCTCGACGTGAAGATCAAGATCGAGCGTCCGGACGCCCAGGCGGCCAAGGACATCTTCGCGAAGTACCTCAAGGCCTCGCTGCCCCTCCACCCGGACGACCTGTCCGAGCACCAGGGCTCGACCGCCGGCACCGTCCACAGCATGATCCAGACCGTCGTCGAGCAGATGTACGCCGAAACCGAGGAGAACCGCTTCCTCGAGGTCACGTACGCCAACGGCGACAAGGAAGTCCTTTACTTCAAGGACTTCAACTCGGGCGCGATGATCCAGAACATCGTGGACCGTGCGAAGAAGATGGCCATCAAGGACTTCCTCGAGCACAACCAGAAGGGCCTCCGCGTCGCCCACCTCCTCCAGGCTTGCGTGGACGAGTTCAAGGAGAACGAGGACCTGCCCAACACCACCAACCCCGACGACTGGGCCCGGATCTCCGGAAAGAAGGGCGAGCGGATCGTATTCATCCGCACGCTCGTCACCGGAAAGCAAGGCGCGGACACCGGACGCTCCATCGACACGGTGGCCAACACCGGTCAGTACCTCTGACGAAGCGGAGCGGCTGCGGATGCCCTCCCCGGGCATCCGCAGCCGACTGCTTTACCGACTGCTTTTCAGCCGGGGACCACGCACATTCAATGACGGAAACGATCTCCCCACGAGCGCTCAGTGGTCATAGGCTCTTCCGTACCGCCGGACGCGCAGTGCGGGGACGGGCACCGCACAGACACACGCACCGGAGCACCAGCGGTACTTGAGCGCCGCCCCCGAAGGGGGGCGCCGCCGGGCAAGGAGGGCCGCATGACCGTACGGCGAGTAATGGGGATCGAGACGGAGTACGGGATCTCCGTCCCGGGGCACCCGAACGCCAATGCCATGCTCACCTCGTCCCAGATCGTCAACGCCTACGCGGCGGCGATGCACCGGGCGCGACGCGCCCGCTGGGACTTCGAGGAGGAGAATCCGCTGCGGGACGCCCGCGGCTTCGACCTCGCCCGCGAGGCCGCCGACAACAGCCAGCTCACCGACGAGGACATCGGCCTCGCCAACGTCATCCTCACCAACGGCGCACGGCTCTACGTCGACCACGCGCACCCCGAGTACAGCTCGCCCGAGATCACCAACCCGCTCGACGCCGTGCTCTGGGACAAGGCCGGCGAGCGGATCATGGCCGAGGCCGCCGTACGGGCGGCCCAGCTGCCCGGAGCGCAGCCGATCCACCTCTACAAGAACAACACCGACAACAAGGGCGCCTCCTACGGCACGCACGAGAACTACCTGATGAAGCGGGAAACCCCCTTCTCGGACATCGTGCGCCACCTCACCCCCTTCTTCGTCTCCCGCCAGGTCGTCACCGGCGCGGGACGCGTCGGCATCGGCCAGGACGGCCGCGAACACGGCTTCCAGATCAGCCAGCGCGCGGACTACTTCGAAGTCGAGGTGGGCCTGGAAACCACCCTCAAGCGCCCCATCATCAACACCCGCGACGAACCCCACTCGGACGCCGAGAAGTACCGCCGCCTCCACGTGATCATCGGCGACGCCAACCTGTCCGAGATCTCCACCTACCTCAAGCTCGGCACGACGGCCCTGGTCCTGTCCATGATCGAGGACGGGTTCATCAACGTCGACCTCGCCGTGGACCAGCCGGTGCGCACCCTGCACCAGGTCTCCCACGATCCGGACCTGAAGTACCTGATCACGCTGCGCAGCGGGCGGACGCTGACCGCCGTACAGCTCCAGATGGAGTACTTCGAGCTGGCCAGGAAGTACGTGGACGAGCGTTTCGGCTCCGACGTGGACGAGCAGACCCGCGACGTGCTGGCCCGCTGGGAGGACGTACTGGGCCGGCTGGAGACCGACCCGATGAGCCTGTCGGGCGAGCTGGACTGGATCGCCAAGCGGGAGATCCTGGAGGGCTACCGGCGCCGGGACGGGCTGGAGTGGGACGCGGCCCGGCTGCACCTGGTGGACCTCCAGTACGCGGACGTACGGCCGGAGAAGGGCCTGTACAACCGCCTGGCGGCCCGCGGCAAGATGCGGCGGCTCCTGGAGGAGCCTGCGGTCGACCGGGCCCAGAGCAAGCCCCCGGAGGACACCCGTGCGTACTTCCGCGGCCGCTGCCTGGAGCAGTACGCGGACGACGTGGCGGCGGCCTCCTGGGACTCGGTGATCTTCGACCTGCCGGGCCACGACTCCCTCCAGCGGGTCCCCACGCTGGAGCCGCTGCGGGGCACCCGGGCCCACGTGAAGGAGCTCCTGGACCGGTGCCGCACGGCGGAGGACCTGGTGCGGGTGCTTTCGGGCCGCTGATTGCGGCTGAAAGGCCCCGGGTCCGGGAATCATGAGAACAGCCGGACGTTATGCCGGGACCTTTTGAACAACTGCGGGGACGAATGTCGGACCCTCCTTGTAGGGTCCGACGTAAGGTCTGATCTTGAGGGAGCCCCGAATCCCGGGGTCCCTCGACGTGAGCGTGCGAACCGAGCGGGGTGAGGTAGACATGGCGACCAAGGACACCGGCGGCGGACAGCAGAAGGCGCAGCGCTCGACCGAGGAGGTCGAGGACGCGGCGGTCGAGGAGACCACCGACCTCAAGGAGCGCCAGGAAAAGCTCTCCGACGACGTCGACTCCGTACTTGACGAGATTGACGATGTCCTCGAAGAGAATGCTGAGGATTTCGTGCGGTCGTTCGTTCAGAAGGGTGGCCAGTAGGCCATTTGACCTTCGAAACGAAGGTGGGGGCGGGGTGGTTGTCCGACGACACGAAACGGTGCTCGCGATGCAAGCAGGACAGGCCGCGCGCGGAATACGCGAGCAACCGGTCGGTGCCCGACGGTTTACAGGCCTATTGCCGCATCTGCTCGGCTGAGTACTACAAGCAGCGCCAGCAGGCAAAAGGCAGGACGGTGCGGGTGAAGGTGCCCGTGCCGTCCGGTCACAAGCGGTTTCCTCAGTGTGAGGAGATCAAGCCGCACTCCGAGTGGGAGCGGAACAAGACAACCCCGGACGGATGGTCGAGCTATTGCCGTTCGTGCCGTGCGCAGCGCAACAGGGCGAGTTATTTCAAGCGGAAGTACGGAATCACCGAGACCCAGCGCGAGGAGATGATCGCCGCTCAAGGCGGTGTCTGCGTGATCTGCCGACAGGCTTCGGCGGAGCATGTTGATCACGATCATCAGACGGGTAGGGTCCGGGGCGTGCTGTGCTTCAGCTGCAACGCAGCCTTGGGGCAGTTCAAGGATCGGCCGGACGTCATACGGCGTGCAGCCGCTTACGTGGAAGGAAACCTGTGGAACCCAACACTCGTAGCACAGGGCGTCTACCGGCAGCCTTCCTGACGCCGGGCTCGTCCTCCTTCATGGATTTCCTGGGCGCGCACTCGCCCGACATGCTGCCCGGCAACCGCAGGTTGCCGGACGGGGTGATCGAGGCGCCGCACGGGACGACCATCGTGGCCGCCACCTTCCCCGGCGGGGTCGTGCTCGCCGGTGACCGGCGGGCGACCATGGGGCACATGATCGCGCAGCGGGACATCGAGAAGGTGTTCCCGGCGGACGAGTACTCCGCCGTGGGCATCGCCGGCACCGCCGGCCTGGCCGTGGAGATGGTCAAGCTGTTCCAGCTGGAGCTGGAGCACTTCGAGAAGGTGGAGGGGGCGACCCTTTCGCTGGAGGGCAAGGCGAACCGCCTGTCCACCATGATCCGGAGCAATCTGGGCATGGCGATGCAGGGGCTGGCCGTCGTACCGCTCTTCGCGGGGTACGACGAGGCCAAGGAGAAGGGCCGGATCTTCTCCTACGACGTGACCGGCGGCCGCTCGGAGGAGCACGGCTTCGCCGCCACCGGGTCCGGTTCGATCTTCGCGCGCGGCTCCATGAAGAAGCTGTACCGCGACGACCTGACGGAGCAGCAGGCCACCACCCTGGTCGTGCAGGCCCTGTACGACGCCGCCGACGACGACTCGGCGACGGGTGGTCCGGACCTGTACCGCCGGATCTTCCCGATCGTCACCGTCATCACCGACGAGGGCTTCCGCAGGCTCAGCGAGGCCGAGTCCTCGGAACTCGCCCGCGCCATCACCGAACGGCGCATGGAGCAGCCCGACGGCCCGCGCGCCGCCCTGCTCTGACCATCCGCCGCCCCGTAGGAGCCCAGAAGAAAGGGACGGACAGCCGGTGTCGACTCCGTTCTATGTGTCACCCCAGCAGGCCATGGCGGACCGGGCGGAATACGCCCGCAAGGGCATCGCCCGCGGTCGCAGCCTCGTCGTGCTCCAGTACGCCGACGGCATCGTGTTCGTCGGCGAGAACCCGTCTCGCGCGCTGCACAAGTTCAGCGAGATCTACGACCGGATCGGCTTCGCGGCCGCCGGCAAGTACAACGAGTACGAGAACCTGCGGATCGGCGGTGTGCGCTACGCGGATCTGCGTGGATACACCTACGACCGCGACGATGTGACGGCCCGTGGGCTGGCGAACGTCTACGCCCAGACGCTCGGCACCATCTTCTCCTCGGCCGGCGAGAAGCCGTACGAGGTGGAGCTGGTGGTGGCCGAGGTCGGGGCGACAGCGGCGGGCGACCAGATCTACCGGTTGCCGCACGACGGGTCGATCGTGGACGAGCACGGCTCGGTCGCGGTCGGCGGGAACGCCGAGCAGATCAGTACCTTCCTGGACCAGCGCCACCGGGACGGGATGACCCTGGCCGAGGCGTTGAAGCTGGCGGTGCAGGCGCTGTCCAGCCAGGCGAACGGTGCCGACAAGGCGATTCCGGTGGAGCGGCTGGAGGTCGCGGTGCTGGACCGGACGCGGGCGCAGCAGCGCAAGTTCAAGCGGATCCGGGGACGGCAGCTGGCGCGGCTGCTGGAGGCGGATGTTCCGGCTGCGGCGCAGGCGGATGCCGTGTCGAACGACGAGGCGCCGGAGGACGACGCCGAGTAGCAGCCGAGTGGCAGTGGTCCGGGGAGCCCCGGTCCGTCCCCGTGTGGGGTGGGCCGGGGCTTTCGCGTGTCCGGTGCCGGGGTCCGGGGTCAGGGGGCCGGGGCGGGGCCGGTGGAGTCGCGGACGACGAGGGTGACGGGGAGGTCGGGGGCGGTCCACGGGGTGCCGTCGAGGACGGCGAGGAGGGCGGCCATGCCGTGTTCGCCGACGCGTTCGGCGGGGAGGTGGACGGTGGTGAGCTCGGGTTCGACGGCGGTGGCGAGCGCGAGGTCGTCGAAGCCGGTGACGGAGAGGTCGTCGGGGACGTGCAGGCCGAGGCGGCGGGCGGCCTTGCAGGCGCCGGCGGCGAGGATGTCGTCGTCGCAGACGACGGCGGTGGGGCGGTCTCCGGGGGCGGTGAGTGCGGCCTCCATGGCCGTACGGGCGCCGTTGACGGTGAGGGGGGCCCGTACGGTGCGCAGTTCGGCGGAGGGGCTCAGGAGGGCGCTGAGGGCTTGGGCGCGGATGTCGAAGGTCCAGGAGTCGACGGCGGAGGCGAGGTGGAGGAAGCGCCGGTGGCCGAGGGCGAGGAGGTGTTCGGTGATCTGGCGCGTGCCGTCGGCCATGGCGAGGTTGACGTGGGCGGCGGCTCCGGGGGCGGTGGGGTCGCTGTCGAGCATGACGAGGGGGAGGCCGGTGCCGCCGGCGCCGCCGAGGGCGGTGAGGGCGTCGGTGGCCATGGAGGAGGCGATGACTCCGTCGAGGGCGGCGCGGGCGGAGGCGAAGGGGTCGCGGGCGGGGCCGGTGCCGTCGGGGGAGGGGTAGAGGACGACGCCGAAGCCGTGTTCGGCGGCGACGCGGGCGGCTCCGGTGTAGACGCGGGCGAAGAACTCGTTGGTGAGGGCGGGGACGACGAGGAGGGCGGTGCGGGTGGAGCCGAGGCGGAGGTTGCGGGCGGCGAGGTTGGGGCGGTAGCCGAGGTGTGCGGCGGCTTCGCGGACGAGGCCGGCGGTGCGTTCGGAGACGCGGCCGTGCCATTTGTCGCCGAGGACCAGGGAGACGGTGGCCTGGGAGACCCCGGCGGCGGCGGCCACGTCCCGGCTGGTGGGTCTCGTCACACGGGTCTCCTGGAGTGCTGGTCGGGCGGGGGGTGGGGGTGGGGTGGGGCGGTGCGCGGGGTGGACCGGCGGACTGCGGCCATGGTACGTATGATGCGTCAAGTTATACGTATTACCCCGGCTGGGGCCGGGCGGAGAGGGGCGGACATGGCCGCGGGATACGCGGAGCTGCTCAGGACCCGGCATGCCGCGAGGCTGCTGGTGGGCACGCTCGTAGGCCGGCTGCCGAACGCTGTCGCGCCGATCGCGATCGTGCTGTTCACGCGGGCCGAGGGGGGCTCCTACAGCCTGGCGGGCGCGCTGGCCGCGGCGTACGGCGTGGCGAACGCGGTGGGTCAGCCGCTGCTGGGGCGGGCCGTGGACCTCTTCGGGCAGCCGCGGGTCCAGCTGCCCGCGGCGGTGCTGTCGGCGCTGGGCATGGTGTGGCTGACGCTGGCCGGTACGGGGTCGGTGGCGTTGGCGTACGCCGCGGTGGTGGTGGCGGGGCTGTTCACGCCGCCGCTGGAGGGAGGGCTGCGGGCGCTGTGGCCCGGGGTGCTGGGGGGCAAGGAGGAGCGGGTGCACGCCGCGTACGCGATGGACGCCGTGGCCCAGGAGATCATGTTCACCGTCGGCCCGCTGCTGGTGACGCTGTGCGTGGCGCTGTGGAGCCCGGGGGTGGCGCTGCTGGTGCTCAATGCCGTGGGCGTGCTGGGCGCGCTCTCGGTGGTGGTGAGCGAGCCGTCGCGGACGTGGCGTTCCGAGCCGCGGGAGGCGCACTGGCTGGGCGCGCTGCGCTCGCGGGGGCTGCTGGCGCTGCTGGGGGCGTTCTTCTTCGTGGGGACCGCGCTGGGTTCCATCACGGTGGCGGGCGTGGCGTACGCGGACGGCCACGGCGGTCCGGCCGTGTACGGGTGGATGATGGCGGCGCTGGGTCTGGGCGCGCTGGTCGGCGGCGTGTTCTACGGTTCGCGGCAGTGGCCGGGTGCGCCGGAGAGGCGGTTGCGGCTGCTGATCGCGCTGCTGGCGGTCTGCTACCTGCCGCTGGTGCTGACTCCGGGGCCGGTGGCGATGTCGGCGCTGGCGGCGCTGGCCGGGGTGTTCCTGGCGCCGGCGCTGGCGTGTGCGTTCATCGTGGTGGACCGGCACGCTCCGGTGGGCACGGTGACGGAGGCGTTCTCGTGGCTGGTGACGTTCTTCGGGGTGGGTGCGGCGATCGGTACGGGCGTCGCGGGGCCGGCCGTGGAGCTGGGCGGCACGGCGACGGGCTTCGGCGTGGCGGGCGTGGCGGGTGCGGCGGCGCTGCTGGTGCTGACGGTCACTCAGCGGGCGCTGGCAAGTCCGGGCCCGGGCCGGGCGGTGGCGGATGCGCCGGAGGGGGCGTCAGGGGCGCCGTCCGGGGCGGTTTCCGAGGTGTCCTCGGGGGGCTGAGCGGCGGGCCGTCGGGGGGTCCGGCGGGGGTCTCATCGGAAAATGATCGAAACGGCGCTCTCGAACTCGGTTTCAGAACAGGGCCAGAGGCGTAATGTTCAGTCATGGACCGCCGCATTTTCGGGCTGGAGAACGAGTACGGCGTCACGTGCACGTTCAGGGGACAGCGCCGACTGTCTCCTGACGAAGTGGCGCGCTACCTCTTCCGCCGTGTTGTGTCATGGGGCCGCAGCAGCAATGTCTTCCTGCGGAACGGCGCCCGCCTGTACCTCGACGTGGGGTCGCATCCGGAATATGCAACACCGGAATGCGACAACCTGACCGAACTGGTCACCCACGACAAGGCCGGCGAGCGCATTCTCGAAGGACTGCTCGTCGATGCCGAGCGCCGCCTGCACGAGGAGGGAATCGCGGGCGACGTCTATCTCTTCAAGAACAACACCGACTCGGCGGGCAATTCGTACGGTTGCCACGAGAACTACCTGGTGGCCCGGCACGGGGAATTCTCCCGCCTGGCGGACATCCTCATTCCGTTCCTGGTCACGCGGCAGCTGATCTGCGGTGCGGGCAAGGTGCTGCAGACCCCGCGGGGCGCGGTCTACTGCGTGAGCCAGCGGGCCGAGCACATCTGGGAGGGCGTGAGTTCCGCGACGACCCGTTCCCGGCCGATCATCAACACCCGGGACGAGCCGCACGCGGACGCCGAGCGCTACCGCCGGCTGCACGTGATCGTCGGCGACTCGAACATGTCCGAGACGACCATGCTGCTCAAGGTCGGCGCGACCGACCTGGTGCTGCGCATGATCGAGGCGGGCACGGTGATGCGGGACCTGACCCTGGAGAACCCGATCCGGGCCATCCGCGAGGTCAGCCACGACATCACGGGTCAGCGCAAGGTGCGCCTGGCGAGCGGCCGGGAGGCCTCGGCGCTGGAGATCCAGCGCGAGTACTACGACAAGGCCGTGGACTTCGCCGAGCGCCGGGGCATCCGTACCGGTGTGGTGGACCAGGTGCTGGAGCTGTGGGGCCGGACCCTCGACGCGATCGACGCCGAGGACCTGGACCGGATCGGGACCGAGATCGACTGGGTCATGAAGTACCAGCTGATCGAGCGGTACCGGGCCAAGCACAACATGACGATGTCGAACCCGCGGGTGGCTCAGATAGACCTCGCCTACCACGACATCCACCGCCGGCGCGGGCTGTACTACCTGCTGGAGCGCAAGGGGCAGGCGGCGCGGATCTGCAACGACCTCAAGATCTTCGAGGGCAAGTCGGTGCCCCCGCAGACGACGAGGGCGCGGCTGCGCGGCGACTTCATCCGCCGGGCGCAGGAGCAGCGGCGGGACTTCACGGTCGACTGGGTGCACCTGAAGCTCAATGACCAGGCGCAGCGGACGGTGCTGTGCAAGGACCCGTTCCGGTCGGTGGACGACCGGGTGGAGAAGCTGATCGCCGGTATGTAGGACCGCGGTGTGACATCGCGCTGATCTTCCCCAGGGCCCCGTACGCGTCTCGTACGGGGCCCTGCGCACGGCTTAGAGTGGCGGCGACCGCCTTGTCGTCTGAGATCTGAGGAACACGTGCGCCGACTTGCCGGCCTGCTGGTCGTACCCCTTCTGCTGCTGTCGACAGCGGCGTGTGGCGATGACAGCGGCTCCGACTCCAGCCAGATGCAGAACGGGGTGCCCGCGATCACGAAGGGCGCCAAGTTCGGGGAGGAGCCCACCCTGTCGCAGGGCAAGGGCGAGCCGCCGAAGGAACTGAAGGTGGAGGTCATCAGCGAGGGCAAGGGCCCGGCGCTGAAGAAGGGCGACATCGCCCAGGTGAACTACCTCGGCCAGGTGTGGGACGGCAAGGAGCCCTTCGACGCCAGCTTCGGCAAGGGCAAGCCGTTCGACGTCACCATCGGCGCGGGCATGGTCATCAAGGGCTGGGACCAGGGCCTGGAGGGCCAGAAGGTCGGCAGCCGCGTCAAGCTCGTGATCCCGCCGGCCCTCGGCTACGCCGAGCAGGGTTCGGGCGAGAAGATCAAGCCGAACGCCACGCTGGTCTTCGTCGTGGACATCGTCAAGGGCACGACCGTCCCGGTCTCGGCGACGGGCAAGGAAGTCGCCCAGGAGAACAAGGACCTGCCCAAGGTCGGTACGAACACGGACGGCAAGGAAGTCGCCGTGACCGTTCCGAAGGACGTGACGCCGCCGGCCAAGCTGGTGTCGAGCTACGTCCTGGAGGGTGACGGCGAGGCGGTGAAGGACACCGGCAGCGTCGTCGTGAAGTTCCACGGCAAGACGTGGAAGGACGACAAGACCTTCGAAAGCACGTACGCCAACGACACCACGGTCACCTGGCCGATGGAGCAGCTGTCGGTCAAGGGCCTGAAGGAAGGCCTGATCGGCAAGAAGGTCGGCAGCCGCGTCCTGCTGGTCATCCCGCCGGACATGGCCTTCGGTGACAAGGAGCAGGGGACGATCCCGGCGAATTCGACGCTGGTCTTCAGCCTCGACATCCTCGCGGTGATGTAAGACTGTTCCGGTTGTCCTCCCGGCCACCGCCGGGCGGGGCCCCTGTTCGCACGCATGAGGAGCAGTTCCGTGAGCATCGAGAAGCCCGAGATCGATTTCCCCGAGGGCGACGTCCCCACCGACCTCGTCATCAAGGACATCTGGGAGGGCGACGGCGCCGAGGCCAAGGCCGGATCCAGGGTCTCCGTCCACTACGTGGGCGTGGCCTTCTCCACCGGTGAGGAATTCGACGCCTCCTGGGGCCGCGGCGCGCCGCTGCAGTTCCAGCTCGGTGTCGGCCAGGTCATCTCCGGATGGGACCAGGGCATCCAGGGCATGAAGGTCGGCGGCCGCCGCAAGCTGACGATCCCGGCGCACCTCGCGTACGGCGACCGCGGCGCAGGCGGTGCCATCAAGCCGGGCGAGACGCTGATCTTCGTCTGTGACCTGATGGGCGCCTGATCCGCCCTCAGTGAAGTCGTGGGGCCTCCGCCGGTCGGCGGGGGCCCTCGCTTTTGTCCGGGCGCGCCGGGGCGGTAC
This sequence comes from Streptomyces sp. NPDC058619, assembly GCF_042717785.1. Lineage (NCBI taxonomy): Bacteria > Bacillati > Actinomycetota > Actinomycetes > Kitasatosporales > Streptomycetaceae > Streptomyces > Streptomyces sp. NPDC058619. Next base: position 215,943 of record NZ_JBHXQN010000008.1, on the reverse strand, counting down.
GGTCAACGGTCACGAGTGTGTGTCGAGAGCGGGGGAACGGCGTCGATGGCGATTGCCAAGGCCGAGAGGCTGATGAATCTGGCGCTGTGCCTGCTGGGGACCCGCCGACCGCTCAGCAAGCGCGAGCTGCGCGGTTCCATCGAGGCCTACATGGAGGCCGGCAACGACGAGTCCTTCAACCGCATGTTCGAGCGGGACAAGGACGACCTCCGGGAACTCGGCCTGGTCATCGAGACCGTGGAGAACCTGGACGGCGACACCGGCTACCTGGCCCGCCGGGACAGCAACCGGCTGCCGCCCGTCTGTCTGGACGCCGAGGAGGCCGCCGCCCTGGGCCTGGCCGCCAAGGTCTGGCAGCAGGCGCGCCTCGCGGGGGCCGCCAGCGGCGCCCTGCAGAAGCTGCGCGCCGGCGGGATGCCGGAGGCGGGGGACCCGTACGAGGGCCAGCACAGTGCCATCGAGCCGCGCATCCCGGTCCACGAGGCGGCCTTCGAGCCGCTGATGCTGGCCTGCCGGGACCGTCGGCCGGTGTCCTTCGACTACCGCAAGTCCAACGCGGCGCGGCCCGAGGCCCGGCAGGTCGAGCCCTGGGCGCTGGAGTGCTGGCGGGGTCACTGGTACCTGGCCGGCTACGACCGGGACCGCGGGGCGGAGCGGGTGTTCCGGCTCTCCCGGATCACCGGGAAGGTCCGCTCCCGGGCGGCGAAGTACACCGCCGGGGTGCCCGACGTGGTGACCGTGCGGGAGACCGTGGCGAGCTGGGCCGGGGAGGGGGCGGAGCGTTCCGCGCTGATCCGGCTGCGCGCCGGGGCGGGGTACCCGCTGCGGGCCAAGGCCACCGCCGTGCGCGAGGGCGCCGAGGGCTGGGACGAGCTGGAGATCCCGTACGGGCACGGCCTCGACGCCTGGCTGGTGGAGTTCGGCCCCGACGTGGTGGTCGTGGAGCCCGCCGACCTCCGGGCCGACGTGGTGGACCGGCTCCGCGCCGTCGCCAAGGGCTGACCGGCCCGCCCGCCGGGCCGCCGGGCCGGACCCGCGGGTCCGGCGCCCCACTCGCGCAACCGCGCCATCCGCAAGCACGCCCTGAGGGGGAGACGTACCAGCATGGCTGCCAACGCCATCGACCAGACCCGCCGCATGCTGTCCCTGGTGACCTACCTGCGCGAGCGCCCCGGGGCGCACGTCGCCGACGTCGCGCGCGCCTTCGGGATCACCGAGGACGAGCTGATCTCGGACCTCGACGTGCTGCCCATGTGCGGGACCAGCTTCCGCGGCGGCGACCTGCTCGACATCGACACCGACGGGGAGCGCATCTGGTGGCGCAACCCCGAGGCCTCGGGGGAGTCCACCGCCGAGCCGCTGCGCCTGGCCGCCGACGAGGCGACCGCGCTGCTGGTGGCCGCCCGCGCCGTGGCCACCCTGCCCGGCCTGCGCGAGAGCGACCGGGACGCCCTGCTGCGGGCCACCGCCAAGCTGGAGGCGGCCGCGGGGGAGGTCGCGGGGGCCAGCTCGCGGCTGTCGGTGACCTTCGAGTCCGAGGGCGGGGTCTTCGCCGACGTCGACCGGGCCATCGCGGAGCGCCGGCGGCTGTGGCTGCGGTACTACTCGCCCGCGCGCGACGAGCTGACCGAGCGCAAGGTCGACCCGATCCGGCTGTTCGCGGTGGGGCACACGTACATGGAGGGGTGGTGCCACCTCTCGGAGGCCCGGCGCACCTTCCGCCTCGACCGGGTCGCGGAGATCCGGATCCTGGACGAGCGCGCCGAGCCGCCCGCGATCGAGCCCCGCGACCTGTCCGAGGGGCTCGTGCAGCCGGCCGCCGAGGACCCGGAGGTCGTGGTCGAGGTCGGGCCCGGCGGCCGCTGGGTCGCCGAGTACTACCCGCACGACAGTGCCGAGGAGCTGCCCGAGGGGGGCCTGCGGATCACCCTGCGCAGCCCGGATCCGGCGTCGCTGCGCCGGCTCGCGCTGCGGCTGGGCCGCGAGGGCCGGATCGTGGTTCCCACGGAGCTGGCGGAGAGCGCGCGGAGCGCCGCTCGAGAAGCGCTCGCGGGGTACGGGGAACAGGTCTGAGGGGAGCGTCGGTCGATGTCGCGCACGTCCGGGCCTGTCGCCTTCAAGGCGGCCTGTCCCGATTGCCGGTCCCGGTTCGAGCTGGACGCGGGCGCCCTGCGCCTGGCGATCGGCGTCAGCCGGCGGACCACGTTCTACTCGTTCACCTGTCCCGAGTGCGGCGCCGCCGTACGCAAACCCGCCGGTGAGCGCATCGTGGAGCTGCTGACCGGGGGCGGCGTAAGCACCCTGCGCAGCGTCTGACGCGGCCGGTGCCCTACGCTCGTTCCATGCTGTGGCCGATGATCGCAATTGCCCTGGGCTTCCTCGGGGTCGCCGTGCTCGCCGTTCTGGCGCTGCGGGTCTACGTGGAGGTGCGCAGGCTGTCCGGCCAGGTCGCGCGGGCGAGCCGGCGGATCTCCGACGCCTCGGGGGACCTGGAGCGGGCGGCGGCCGACCTGGCCCGGGCGGGGCGCACCGTACGCCCGTAGAAGCGGGACGAAACCGTGTGAACGGGGCATCAAGAAGGGCGTCCGGGATGAGCGCGACGTCGCCGGGGGATTGCCGGGCGTTAACCCCCTGGGGTTACGATCGTCGGTAGAGACAGCCCTAGGCGCCCGTCGGGTGTGCTGTGAACCTCGGAGAAAAGGAAGATACCTATGTTCGGCAACCTCAGGGGTTGGGAAATCTTCGTCATTCTCGGGGTCATCATCCTCCTGTTCGGCGCGAAGAAACTCCCGGACATGGCCCGCTCCCTCGGCAAGTCGGCCCGCATCCTCAAGAGCGAGGCCAAGGCCATGAAGAAGGAGGGCGAGGCCGACGACGCGGCCGCCGCCCCCACCGTCGCGGACGCCGCCGCCCCGCAGCAGCCGGTCGTGCCCCGCACCATCCAGGCCGCGCCCGGTGACGTCACCAGCTCCCGGCCCGTCAACGAGCCGAACCGCACCGCCCAGGGCTGACACAAGCCGCACACTCCAGCCAACTGCAACGAGCCAAGGGACGTGGGTTGCTCAAGTCTGCCCGCAAGCAGGGGAAAGCGGACAAGGACGCCGAAGGGCGGATGCCTCTTGTCGAGCACCTGCGTGAGCTGAGAAACCGTCTGCTGAAGTCGGTCCTGGCGATCCTCCTGATCACCATCGTGTCGGCCTTCTTCTACAAGGACCTCATCGACTTCATGCTGAAGCCGATGCTGGATTCCGTCGGCTGCACCGGCGGGGTGGTCTCGCAGCGCAACGGCCGCCCCTGCGCCGACATGACGGTGAACGGCCTCATCGCGCCGTTCTCGATCGCCCTGAAGGTCTCCCTCACCGCCGGTGTCGTGCTGTCCGCGCCGGTGTGGCTCTACCAGCTGTGGGCGTTCACCGCCCCCGGCCTGCACAGCCACGAGAAGAAGTACGCGATGAGCTTCGTCGCGATCGGAGCGCCGCTCTTCGGCGCCGGCGCGGTGCTCGCCTACAAGGTCCTCCCGCAGACCGCGACGGTCCTGCTCGAATTCACCCCCGACAACGCGCGCAACCTGCTGCCGGTCGACGACTACCTCGACCTGGTCACGCGCATGGTCGTCGTCTTCGGCCTGGCCTTCGAGCTGCCGCTGCTGCTGATCCTGCTCAACATCACCGGAGCGCTCACCGCGAAGCGGCTGGCGAGCTGGTGGCGCGCCATGATCCTCGGGATCACGGTCTTCGCCGCGTTCGCCACGCCCACCGGCGACCCGCTCACGATGCTGTCCCTCGCCGTCCCGATCGTGGCCCTCTACTTCCTCGCGCTCGGCATCTGCACGGTCAACGACCGCCGGCGCCGGCGCAACAACCCCGACGCGGAACTGGACGACGACGAGGCCTCCCGGCTCGACCTCACACCCGAGCCCATCGGGCGGATGGAACCGGCCCCGGCCCCCGCGGCCCTGCCCGGCCAGGCCGACGGCGGACGCCAGCGGATCAACGGGTACGACGACGCGACCTGACAGGTGTATTGCGGAGCGTGAGCTCTGAGATCACCGTTTCGTCCATCCCACCGCAGGACGCGGCCGGGGCGCGCACGCCGCGCGGCCGGCCGCTTCCGCGTTCGCGGGGGCCGTGCGGCTCCTGGTGCAGCGGCCGTGGCGTCCGCCGCGCGCCCCGTCGGGAGCCCCTTCGGGAACCCCGCCGGGAGCCCCCTCGGGAACCCCGTCGTGCTCCGCTTAAATGATCGCGACTGTTGTCAGGGGTGGCGGGTAGGCTCGATCCCAAGATGACCGAAGAACTCTCACCCGCCGACCGGTACGCCGCGTTCCGGCGCCGCGCCGCCGAAGAGGCCACCGCGCTGCACCCCTTCCGCGAGATGTACGCATTCGAGCTGGACCCGTTCCAGATCGAGGCCTGCAAGGCCCTGGAGGCCGGCAAGGGCGTCCTGGTGGCCGCCCCGACCGGCTCGGGGAAGACGATCGTCGGCGAGTTCGCCGTGCACCTGGCCCTCCAGCAGGGCCGCAAGTGCTTCTACACGACGCCGATCAAGGCCCTGTCGAACCAGAAGTTCGCGGACCTCGTCAAGCGCTACGGCGCCGACAAGGTGGGCCTGCTGACCGGTGACAACAGCGTCAACGCCGACGCGCCGGTGGTCGTGATGACCACCGAGGTGCTCCGCAACATGCTGTACGCGGGCTCGCAGGCGCTGCGCGGTCTCGGCTACGTCGTGATGGACGAGGTGCACTACCTCTCCGACCGGTTCCGCGGGGCCGTCTGGGAAGAGGTGATCATCCACCTCCCCGAGTCGGTGACCCTGGTCTCCCTGTCGGCCACGGTGTCCAACGCCGAGGAGTTCGGCGACTGGCTGGACACCGTGCGCGGCGACACCGAGGTCATCGTCTCCGAGGAGCGGCCCGTACCGCTGTGGCAGCACGTCATGGCCGGACGCCGCATCTTCGACCTGTTCGAGGAGGAGTCCGACCACGGCGGCCGCGGCTCCGCGCGCCGGGAGGTCAACCCCGACCTGCTGCGGATGGCGCGCGAGGAGAACAGCCGCTCGTACAGCCCCAAGGACCGGCGGCGCGGGAAGATGGTCCGCGAGGCTGACCGGGAGCGCGAGCGGCGCTCGCGCGGCCGGATCTGGACCCCTTCGAGGCCGGAGGTCATCGCCCGCCTCGACAACGACGGGCTGCTGCCCGCCATCAACTTCATCTTCAGCCGGGCCGGTTGTCAGGCCGCCGTCCAGCAGTGCCTGTACGCGGGCCTGCGGCTCAACGACGACTCCGCACGGCGATCAGTCCGCGAGATCGTCGAGGCGCGCACCTCCTCCATCCCCACCGAGGACCTGCACGTCCTGGGGTACTACGAGTGGCTCGAAGGCCTGGAGCGGGGCATCGCCTCGCACCACGCGGGCATGCTGCCCACCTTCAAGGAGGTCGTGGAGGAGCTGTTCGTCCGCGGCCTGGTCAAGGCCGTCTTCGCCACCGAGACCCTGGCGCTGGGCATCAACATGCCCGCGCGCACGGTGATCCTGGAGAAGCTGGTCAAGTGGAACGGCGAGCAGCACGCCGACATCACCCCCGGCGAGTACACGCAGTTGACCGGCCGGGCCGGCCGCCGCGGGATCGACGTCGAGGGCCACGCCGTCGTGCTCTGGCAGCGGGGCATGGACCCGGTGGGCCTCGCCGGGCTCGCGGGCACCCGTACGTATCCGCTGCGCTCCAGCTTCAAGCCCTCGTACAACATGGCCGTGAACCTCGTCAGCCAGTTCGGGCGGCACCGCTCGCGCGAACTGCTGGAGACCTCCTTCGCGCAGTTCCAGGCCGACCGCTCGGTCGTCGGGATCTCCCGGCAGGTGCAGCGCAACGAGGAGGGCCTGGAGGGCTACCAGGAGGGCATGACCTGCCATCTGGGGAACTTCGAGGAGTACGCGCGGCTGCGCCGCGACCTCAAGGACCGCGAGACCGACCTGGCCAAGCAGGGTGCGGCCCAGCGCCGGGCGCAGGCGGCCAGTTCGCTGGAGAAGCTCAAGCCGGGCGACATCATCCACGTGCCGAGCGGCAAGTTCGCCGGGCTGGCGCTCGTCCTGGACCCGGGTGTGCCGGCCGGGCGGGTCAACGGGCACCGCGGACACGAGTACACCGAGGGGCCGCGGCCGCTGGTGCTCACCTCCGAGCGGCAGGTCAAGCGGCTCGCCGCGATCGACTTCCCGGTTCCGGTGGAGCCGCTCGACCGGATGCGGATCCCCAAGACCTTCAACGCCCGTTCCCCGCAGTCCCGTCGGGACCTGGCCTCGCAACTGCGCACCAAGGCGGGCGACTTCAGGCCCGGGCGGGCGCCCCGCGGGCGGGCCGCGGCGGCCGACGACCGTGAGATCGCGCGGCTGCGCGCGGCGCTGCGGGCGCACCCGTGCCACGGGTGCGACGAGCGCGAGGACCACGCCCGCTGGGCGGAGCGCTACCACCGGCTCCAGCGCGACACCCAGCAGCTGGAGCGGCGCATCGAGGGCCGGACGAACACCATCGCCCGCACCTTCGACCGCATCCACGCGCTGCTCACCGATCTGGACTACCTGCGCGAGAACGAGGTCACCGCGCACGGCAAGCGGCTCGCCCGGCTGTACGGGGAGCTCGACCTGCTGGCGTCGGAATGCCTGCGCGAGGGCGTCTGGGAGGGGCTGAGCCCGGCCGAACTGGCCGCCTGCGTCTCGGCGCTGGTCTTCGAGGCCCGGCAGTCCGACGACGCGGTCGCGCCGAAGGTCCCGGGGGGCGCGCCGAAGGCGGCGCTGGGCGAGATGATCCGCATCTGGGGCCGGCTCGACGCGCTGGAGGAGGAGCACGGCATCAGCCAGACGGAAGGCGTGGGCCAGCGCGAGCCGGACCTCGGCTTCGCGTGGGCGGCCTACCAGTGGGCCTCCGACAAGAGCCTGGACGAGGTGCTGCGCGAGGCGGAGATGCCGGCCGGTGACTTCGTGCGCTGGTGCAAGCAGGTCATCGACGTGCTCGGCCAGGTCGCCGCGGCGGCGCCCTCCGCCTCCGGCGACAGTGGGAGCACGGTGGCGCGGAACGCCCGCAAGGCGGTGGACGGACTGCTGCGGGGTGTAGTGGCCTACAGCTCGGTCGGCTAGGCGCTTTTGGGGCTTCCTCCGAGAGTGGGCATGGCCCGATCTGATCTCTTGCCATGATCGAATCGGCGTGCACTGTGCGACGATCGGCGCATGAGTGGGGGAGCAGACGAAGGTCCGAGACGGGTCGGTCGGCCGCGCGCCGACCGGCTGAGGCCGCAGAGCGGCCGGCCGCCGCGCGAGGAACTCCTCTGCGCGGCGGCCGAACTGTTCACCGCCCAGGGGTACGCGGCCACCACCACGCGGTCGGTCGCGGAACGGGCCGGGATGCGCCAGGCCACGATGTACCACTACTTCGGCGGCAAGGAGGACCTCCTCGCCGAACTCCTCGAATCCACGGTCGCGCCCTCGCTGGTACTGGCCCGGCAGCTGCTCGCCGACACCGGCCGGCCCGCCGCGCGGCGGCTGTGGGAGCTGTGCCGCTCCGAGGTCCTGCTGCTCTGCGGGGGACCGTACAACCTGGGCGCGCTCTACCTGCTGCCCGAGGTGGGCGGGGCGCGGCTGGCCCGGTTCCACCGGATGCGCGGGGAACTGCGCGACGCCTACCGGGAGTTGCTCGGCGGCACCTGCGCGGGGGCCGAACTGGCCGGGGACCGGGCCGGGCTGGCGCTCCGCAACGACCTGGTCTTCGGCCTGATCGAGGGCGTCATGCTGATCCACCGGGCCGCTCCCGCACGGCCGGTCGCCGTCTTCGCCGAGGCCACCGCCGACGCGGCGCTGCGGATCGCGGGCGTCGGGTCGGGGGTGCGGACGGCCTAGCGGCGGCCGGCCGGCGGCGGGTCGGCGGCTCCGGACTCCCAGGACGGGCGGTCGTCCCAGGCCCGGAGGGTGCGGGCGCTCTCGAAGCGGTGCGCGGTCCCCGTGACCGGGTCGGTGAACGCCAGTACCCGGGCCAGGAGTTGCAGGGGGCGTCGGTAGTCGTCCGGCGCGGGGTCGGTGACCTGCGGGTACACCGGGTCCCCGAGGATCGGCAGGCCCAGGCCGTTCATGTGCACGCGTAGCTGGTGGGTCCGGCCGGTGTGCGGGGTCAGCCGGTAGCGGCCGAGCGCGCCCGCGGTCCCGGTCAGCTCGACGAGGGTCTCGGCGTTGGGCACGCCGTCCGCGACCTCGACCGCCGCGATGACCCCGCGGGTCTTCTCGATCCGGCTGCGGACCGTGCGCGGGAGCTCCACCGAGGGGTCGTGGGGTGCGAGGGCCTCGTACTCCTTGTGCACCCGGCGGTTCTGGAACAGGAGCTGGTACGCGCCGCGGTCGGCGGGCCGGACGCTGAACATCACCAGCCCCGCGGTCAGCCGGTCCAGCCGGTGGGCCGGGCTGAGTCCGGGCAGGTCCAGCTCCCGGCGGAGCCGGGCGAGGGCGGTCTGGGTGACGTGGCTGCCGCGCGGTGTGGTCGCCATGAAGTGCGGCTTGTCCACGACGAGCAGGTGCGGGTCGCGGTACAGGACGCGGATCGCGAAGGGCACCACCGGCTCGTCGGGGAGGTCGCGGTGGAACCACAGGTAGGCGCCCGGCTCGTACGGGTCCCCGGCGCGGCGCACCCGGCCGTCCCGGTCGACGATGCCGCCGGCGGCCAGCAGCCGGACGACGGCCTCCGCGCCGGCGCCGGCCGCGTACCGGGCGGTGAGGTACCCGCCGAGGTCCGGCCACGTCCCGTCCGGGTCGGGCGGCAGGCGCAGCCGGACCGGGTCGATACCGGCGCGCTGCGGGAGGGGCGAGGGGGGTGCCTGGGCTCTGCGGGTCATCGGGGACAGGCTATGCGGCGCGGCGAGCGTGCGTGCCGGGCGCCGCGGGGCAGGAGAGTCTGACGACACCCCTAGCGCTCGGTGAAGGTGCCCAGGCCGGTGGTGTCGAGGTACTCGACGCGGACGGTGCCGTCGGCGAAGGTCACGCCGGTGCGGCCCACGGCGTTCTCGCCGGCGGTCTCGAAGCTGAAGACGTTCCCGTCGTAGTGGGTCAGGGGGAAGCGCAGCGGCTTCGGGCCGAGGGAGAGGGTGAGGGCGCCCTTGTCGTCGGCGGTGACGGTGAGCGGGCCGTAGTACGGGTTGTCATACGTCCCGGTGTACGCGGCGCTGTCCCCGGCCGGTGCGGCGCCGGACGGCGGGCGGGCGTAGTCGGTGGGGGAGCGGCCCGCGTCGTCCACCTGTGCGTAGAGCGCGGCGGCCAGCTCCAGCCAGTCGGTGGTGACCTTGCCGTGCTCGGCGAAGTCGAAGAAGTCGAGGGCGATGGCGTCGGCCTGGCCGACGGGCGCGCCGTTGGTGAGGACGACGATGCCGAGCTGTTCCAGGGGGAGCATCGTCACGTTGGTGTTGGCGCCGAGGGCGAAGGCCCCCGAGTGGCTCAGGCGCAGCCGGCCGGCGTCGTCGTACGAGACGTTCCAGCCGAGGCCGTAGAAGCCGGTGCGGGCGGAGGGGCCGGAGGGCGGCTGCGACACGATCTCGGGCAGGTGGGTGCGGGAGAGGGTGTCCGCCGGGACGATCCGCTGCCCGTCGAGGGTGCCGTCGGCCAGCTGGAGGCGGAGCCAGCGGGACAGGTCGCCGGCGGTGGAGCTGACCCCGCCGGCGGGGGCCTGGGCGTCGGGGTCGCGGACGTAGCGGGGGCTCCACGTGCCGTCGGGGTTCCTGACGTGGGTGACGGCGTGGTCGGGGGAGTTCGCGAAGGCGGAGAACTCCGTGCTGGTGCGCGTCATGCCGGCGGGCTTGAACAGGGTGTCCTGGCTGAGCTTCTGCCAGGACTTTCCCTCGGCGCGGGCGACGGCCTCGGCGGCGGCGGTGAGGCCGAAGTTGGTGTACGCGTAGCTCGCGCGGAAGGGAGCGAGGGATTCCAGGCGGAGGTGGTCGAGGATGTACGACTGGTCGTAGCCGAGATCCTCCAGGAGGTCCCCGGCGTGGTCGGGGAGGCCGCTGCGGTGGGAGAACAGGTCGGCGGTGGTGACGTGGCCGGTGACCCAGGGGTCCTTGAGGGAGAACCCGGGGAGCGCGGTGTGGCGGTCCCACCCGTCGGGGGCGGTGAGGGTGCCGGCGACGACGGTGGAGGAGACGGGTTTGGAGAGGGAGGCGATCTGGAAGACCGTGTCCGGATCGACCGCGCCGGGCTCGCCGACGCGGCGGACGCCGTAGCCCTTGAGGTGGACCACCTTGTCCTTGTGGACGACGGCCACGGACACCCCGGGAACACCGGTGCGGCGCATCATGTCCTCGACGGTCCGGTCGAGACGGGCGACCGCCTTGCCGACCTGGGCGTCGGTGATCTGGGGCTTCGGGGCCGGGGGCGGGCTGGGGGCGGTCGGCGCCGTGGCGGGCGGGGCCGCGGCGGCCGCCGGGGTGGCGGTCGCCGCCGTCGCGGTCAGGAGGATCGCGGCCCCGACCGAGCCGAGTGCGCGGAGCGTACGCATGCGGCCCATTCTCCCGCCGTACGGGTGAACGCGCCCGTCGTGCCCGGTCCCCCGGCGCCGCGGTTGGGGTGGTGCGGCGATGGTGCGGTGTTGCGGTGCGCTGCCCCGGGCCCCGCGCCTCGAACGCCGGCGGGGCTGAAACGGGCGGCGGGGCTGGAGTGGGGGCGGGGTCAGGCGGCTGTGGCGTGGTCCTGTTCGGCTTCCACCGCCGCGTTCCAGTCGCGCTTGATCGCGCGCCAGCCCTCGTCCGTCTCGCCCAGGCGCCAGTAGCCCGAGATCGACAGCCGTTCGCGCGGCACGCCCCGCTCCAGACGGAGGTGGCGGCGCAGCTCCTTGACGAAGCCCGCCTCGCCGTGGACGAACGCGTGCACGTCCTTGGACGGGAACTCCAGGGCGGTGACCGCCTCCACCAGCGCCTCGCCGATCGGGCGGTCGCCGCGGTGCAGCCAGACCGGGACGACCCCGTCCGGCGTGGCGGTCTTCTGCTCGTCGTACGGGCCCTCGATCTCCACGAACGCGTGCACCCGCGCACCCGCCGGCATCCGCTCCATCGCCGCGGCGATCGCCGGCAGGGCGCTCTCGTCGCCCACCAGCAGGTGCCAGCCGGCCCTCGGGTCCGGGGCGTACGCGCCGCCCGGGCCGAGGAAGCGCACGAGCTCACCCGGCTGGACGCGCGCCGCCCAGGGGCCGGCCAGGCCCTCGTCGCCGTGGACGACGAAGTCGAGGGTCAGCTCCCGGAGGGCCGGGTCCCAGGCCCGCACGGTGTACGCGCGCTGGCGCGGCCACTGCGCCCGCGGGAAGTCGGCGCGGATCTGCTCCAGGTCCCACGGCGCGGGGTAGGTGACGCCCTGCGGCGGGAACAGGAGTTTGACGTAGTGGTCGGTGTACGTGCCCGCGCCGAATCCGGCCAGACCGTCACCGCCCAGCACGATCCGCACCATGTGCGGCGTGAGCCGCTCGGTGCGTACGACGACGGCGGTGCCGACTGCGCGGGCGCGTCCTTCTGCCACGGTGTCTCCCCTGACTCCGCTGAAACTTAGGTTCACCTAAGTTAGCACCTCAGGTACGCAGCGCGCCGCTCAGGCGGGACACGGCTCCGCCGAGACCCCACCGGCGGGCGAGCGCGTCGACCACGTCCGGGTGTGACGGAAGTGACGGGAGGGCCGGGTCGAACTGGGGAATCGGCACGTCCCCGGCTACCTGGACCACCTTCGGGGCCACGGCAAGGTACGGCCGCGACTCGTCCAGGCGCTTGCGCTGGGTCGGGGTCAGCTTCGACTTCGGGTCGTCGATCGCGGCGATGATCCCGGCCAGCGTGCCGTACGCGTCGAGCAGTTTCGCCGCCGTCTTCTCGCCGATGCCGGGGACGCCGGGCAGGCCGTCGCTGGGGTCTCCGCGCAGCAGCGCCAGGTCCGCGTAGCCGGAGCCGTCGACCCCGTACTTCTCGCGCAGCCACGCCTCGTCGGTGACCTGGAGGGTGCCCACGCCCTTGAGGGGGTACAGCACGCGCCGCCGCCTGGCGTCGTCCACCAGCTGGTAGAGGTCCCGGTCGCCGGTGACGATGTCCACCGGGCCGGTCGCGCGGGCGGTCAGCGTGCCGATCACGTCGTCCGCCTCGTACCCGGCGACCCCCACGCGGGCGATGCCGAAGGCGTCCAGCGCCGCCTCGATGATCGGCACCTGTGGGGCGAGGGTGTCCGGGGTCTCCTCCACGTCCGGACCCGTCTCGGTCTCCCGGGCGACGCGGTGCGCCTTGTACGACGGGATCAGCTCCACCCGCCAGTGCGGCCGCCAGTCTGCGTCCATGCAGGCCACCAGGTCGTCCGGGCGGTGGTCCTGGACCAGGCGGCCGATGAAGTCGAGCAGTCCGCGCACGGCGTTGACCGGGGTGCCGTCGGGGGCCTTCACGGAGTCCGGCACACCGAAGTAGGCGCGGTAGTAGAGGGAGGCGGTGTCCAGGAGCATCAGGCGTCGTGTCGTCACGCAGACGATGATGCCGCACCCCGGGGGCCGGACCGCCGGGCAGCCGGGGCGGGCCGCAGCCCCTTCGCCGCCGGTCCGCCCCGGCGGGACCCCGGCCGTTCTCGAGGGCGACGGCGTACGGTGGCGGCCCGCGGACGACCACGGGAGGTGACCGGGCGGGCACGGGTGATCACCGGTGGCGGGGGGTCGGTGCGCTCGTGCACGCGAAACCGGAGGCGGTTGCTGCGTAAGGTGCTTACAGCACACCGATGTGCGACCGACAAGGGGAGGGCAGCCCCGACATGAACGACAGGGACGGCACGGACGGCACGCCGGATGGCAAGGACGACAAGGGCAAGGACAAGGACGCCAGGGAGCCGCTCCGCGTGGGCGTGGCCGTGCGCAAGCGGCGCCGCGCGCTCCAGCTGACGCTGGCCGCCGTGTCGGCGCGCAGCGGCCTGTCCGTCCCCTTCCTGAGCCAGATAGAGAACGAGCGGGCCCGCCCCAGCATGCGCTCCCTGGAACGGGTCGCGGACGCGCTGGAGACCACGGCCGTCGAACTGCTGGCAGCCTCCGACACGGCCCGCACCGTGGACCTCGTACGGGCCGGTGACGACTCGGCCCTCACCCCCGTGCCCGGCGTGCGGCCCCTCGTGCGCGGGCACCACCAGCTGCACGCCCTGGAGTTCACCGGGGACCAGGACGCCGGCCGGGAGTACCAGCACCGCAACGACGAACTGATGTACGTGGTCGCCGGCGCCTGCCAGGTGGAGGCCGAGGGCCGGGCGTACCGGCTGGAGAGCGGGGACGCGCTGTTCCTGTCCGGCGGGGTGCGGCACCGCTGGCGGGCCGTCACCGAGGACACCCGGATCCTGGTCGTCGCGGTCGGCGAGCACATCCACGCCACGTCCGAGCCGCCGTCCCCCGGGCGCTGAGCGGAGTGCGGCGGGTCGTGTCGCTGGTGCCGTCGCTGACCGAGGCGGTCGCGGTGAGCGCGCCGGGCCTGCTGGTCGGGGTCACGGACTGGTGCACGCACCCCCCGGACCTCGGGGGCGCGGTGCGGATCGGCGGGACGAAGAACCCCGACGTACGGCGGATCGCGGAGCTGCGCCCGGACTTGGTGATCGCCAACGAGGAGGAGAACCGGGCCCCCGACCTGGCGGCGCTGCGCGCGGCGGGGCTGGAGGTGCTGCTCACCGAGGTGCGGGACCTCCCTCAGGCGCTGCGGGAGCTGGACCGGTTGCTGGTGGGCGTACTGGGGCTGACGAGGCCGGGGTGGCTGGCCGACGCCGAGGCGGCCTGGGCCCGGGCGGCGGAGCCGGCGGCGTTCGTGACCGCCTTCGTGCCGGTCTGGCGGCGGCCGTGGATGGTGCTGGGCCGGGACACCTTCGCGGGGGACGTGCTGGCCCGCCTGGGGGTGCGCAACGTTTACGCCGGGCACACGGAGCGGTACCCCCGGATTTCCGTCGAGGAGCTGGCGGCGAGCGGCTGCGACCTGGTGGTGCTGCCGGACGAGCCGTACCGTTTCACGGCCGCGGACGGTCCGGAGGCCTTCCCGGGAATGCCCGCCGCGCTGGTCTCCGGACGCCACCTGACCTGGTACGGGCCCTCCCTCGCCGAAGCTCCGGCGGTACTGGCGCAGGCCCTGCGCGAGGCGCGCTGACCGAGCCCCGGCGCCATCGGGACCTCCCGGGAGGTGGACGAGGGGGTCGCCCGCGCCGGTCGCGCGGTAGGCGAGGCGGGTGCCGTCGGGAGCGGTGAAGCTGGGCATGCCGCGGATCCTGCCAGTCATAACCAGGTTGTACAACCTGGTTATGGCGTGGCGGTCAAATCCGGGCGCGCGGGTGTATAACCGAGCTATGACAGGCGATGAGGGCGCGTACCGGAACCCCGGCGAGCTGACCGAGGAACAGGCCGGGCGGATGCTCGCCGACATGAACGAGGTCATCCGCGCGGGTGAGGAGATGCGCAGGCTGCGCGGCGAGATGATCCAGCTGTTCGTGGGCTTCGGCTGGACCCAGGAGAAGATCGCCCGGCTCACCGGCATGAGCCAGCCCGCCGTCTCCAAGCAGGTCGCGAAGTACCGGGAGGGCGATCCGTCGCCCCCGGCCGGACTCTCCCTCGACCAGCGCGACGGCCCCTGGCTCGAAGGCCGCCTCTGGGGCCTCGCCGAGGAGATCTCCGAGTCCCTCGACGGGGACGCCCGCTGTACGCGCCTCGTCGACGCGGTCGCCCGGGGCGGGCAGCGCTTCACCCCCCGGAGCGTCGACGAGCTGAGGCGCCTCGTCGAGGAGGACCTGGACCGGCATCAGGACGAGCTGCCCGGCGGCTGCCGGGCCGCCTACGACCGGATCGGCCGCGGGCTCGACGTCCTCGCCGGAGCACCCGCGGGCGCACCGGCCCCGGAGGGACCGCCCCCCGCCGGGTCCCCCTCCGTACGGCGCGCCCTCGCCCACCGGATCCAGCGCGACCGGCTCACGGGCGCCGCGTAGGCCCGGGGGTCAGCGGGCCGGCAGGCTGCGGGTGAACAGGCCGCGCAGGGTGTGGGCGGCCGCGAGCAGCCAGGCCGTCAGCAGGCAGGCGAAGAGGGCGGCGGCCAGCCAGGCGAAGGCGGCCAGGCCGGTGTGGCGGGCCAGTCCGGCGGCGCCGGTGACGCAGGTGCCCACGGGGAACGTCAGCGCCCACCAGGTCATCGAGAAGCCCATTCCGCGCCGGGCCGCGCGGACCAGCATGGCCGCGGCGAGGGCCAGCCACAGCAGCGCGAACCCCATCACGGGGACTCCGTACACGACCGCGAAGGCGCCGAGGCCCTCCGCGTACGGGGCTCCGATGGCCCCGGGCGCCACGTCGGCGAGCTGGTTCACGGCGGTGGTGGACTGGCCGAGGGGGCCCAGGACCAGGAACAGGGTCGGGGTGAGCAGCAGGGGCAGCGGACCGCTGAAGACCAGCCGCGCGAAGATCAGGGGGAGCATCAGCAGGGTGGCCAGCAGGCTGACGCCGAACAGGGCGTAGCAGGCCAGCAGCATCGCCTCGCGGGCCTGCCCGGCGGGCAGGTGGGGGACGAGCAGGGGCCCGAGCGCCGCCGAGACCATCGGGGCGACCAGCGGGAGCAGCCAGACGGGGGTGGCCTGCGCGGCCTCGACCTGGTGGCGCACCATCATCAGGTACGGGACGGCCACGGCCGTCAGCAGGCCGATCGCGGTGCCGGCGCTGAACAGCACGGCGTCCACGGCGACGGCCGCGTCCAGGCCGATGAGGTCCTTGCCGACGATGAGGGTGCCGCCGCCGACGGCCAGCAGGGCCATGGACAGACAGCCGTAGAACGGGGCGACGGAGGGGTCGAGGAGGTGGGCGCGGGCCTGGTCGCGGTGGTGGATCCAGTGCCCGGCCCGGGCCGTGAGCAGCACGGCGAGGACGGTGGCGGACAGCGCCCAGACGAGCTGGCAGGCCACGCGCTGGCCGGGGAGCTGGTACGGGAGCGTCGCGCCGGCGGTGGCGATGATCGCCGTGCCCATGACGGAGGCGTACCAGTTCGGCCCGAGGTTCCGCAGGGCCTCGTGGGCCCGGGGGGCGGTCGCCGCGGAGCGGGTGGTGCGGGGGAGCGCGAGGGTGGTGGCCATGACTCCAGGTTCCGGCGGGCGCGGGCCGGGTGGCAGAGGGCATCTCCCTATGAGGCCATAAACTGATGTTATGGGTAATGAGGAGTGGGTTCCGCTGGCGCACCGGGTGCCGGATCTGGGCGCGCTGGAACTGCTGCTCGAGGTCGCGCGGGTCGGGAGCCTGAGCGGCGCGGCGCGGCGGCTGGGCATCACGCAGCCCGCGGCCAGCAGCCGCATCCGGGCGATGGAGACGCGGCTGGGGGTGGCCCTCGTCGACCGGTCGCCGCGCGGCTCGACGCTGACGGCCGAAGGTGCGCTGGTCACGGACTGGGCCCGGCGGGTCGTGGAGGCGGCGGAGGCCTTCGACGCGGGAGCGCAGGCCCTGCGGGGCCGGCGGGACTCGCGGCTGCGGGTGGCGGCCAGCATGACCATCGCGGAGTACCTGCTGCCGGGGTGGCTGATCGCGCTGCGCGGGCAGCGGCCGGACACGGCGGTGTCCCTGCACGCCGGAAACTCGGCCGTGGTCGCCGAGCGGGTCCTCGCGCACGAGGCGGACCTCGGCTTCGTGGAGGGGCTGACCGTGCCCGACGGACTGGACTCGGCGGTGATCGCGCAGGACCGCCTCGTGGTGGCGGTCGCGCCGGGCCACGCGTGGGCGCGGCGCTCGAAGGGCGTGACGGCGACCGAACTCGCCTCGGCCCCGCTGATCCTGCGGGAGCGGGGGTCGGGGACGCGGCAGGTGCTGGACGCCGCCCTGGCCGGGTGCGGAGGGCTCGGGGAGCCGCTGCTGGAACTCGCGTCGACCACGGCGGTGAAGGCGGCGGCCCTGAGCGGGGCCGGGCCGTGCGTGCTGTCGGAGCTGGCCGTGGGGGACGAGCTCGCGGCGCGCCGGCTGGTGGAGGTGCCCGTGGCCGGGGCGCCGCTGGACCGCGCGCTGCGGGCCGTGTGGCCCGCGGGCTCCCGCCCGGCGGGCCCGGCGCGGGACCTCCTGTCGCTCACCCGCCGCCCGGCGCCGTAGGCGCGCCGGACGCCGGAGGCACGCCGGACGCCGGAGGGTCCGGGTGTCGCGGCGCCGGGCCCCGTGGGCGCGTCGGACGCCGGAGGTCCCGGGTGCCGCGTACTGCTCCTGTGTGCCGCGGCCGGACGTCACACGCCTGACGCCGTAGCCGGCGCACAGTGCCCGGACCGGCAGCTCGACAGCCCCCGCCCCCGGCAGTTCCGCGCCCGGAGTGCCGTGGCGGGGGGCCTCCCACGCTGCGCCCGCGGCGCGGCGCCGCGCGCCCGGCCCCGGTGATCCCGTGTTCGGGGGGCGGCCGCGCGCCGCGGGGCCGTTACGCCACCGGGACGCGGTCCGGTGTGCGGAGGGCGGCGCGGGCCGCCGCGGCCTCTACCAGCGCGCCCATCACGCGGGTGTCCCGGTCCCGTTCGGGGTGCCACTGGACGCCCAGCACCCAGTGCTCCGGGCCCGGGAGCTCGATCGCTTCCACCGTGCCGTCCACCGCGTCGGCCGAGACGACCAGGCCCCGGCCCAGCCGGTCGACGGCCTGGTGGTGGTACGTCGGCACCTGCGCCTCCTCCGGGACCGCGGCCGCGTACCGGGTGCCCGGCACCGGGCGGACCGGGTGCCGGGACATCACCCCCGGGGCGGCGACGTGCCCGTCGATGTGCTGGACGAGCGTGCCGCCCAGCGCCACGTTCAGCGCCTGCATGCCCCGGCAGATGCCCAGCAGCGGCAGGCCCGCCGCCAGCGCGGCGTCCAGCAGGGCCAGCTCCCACCGGTCGCGGACCGTCGCCGGGGCGCCCGTACGGGGGTCGCGGGCGGCGCCGTAGTGGACCGGGTCCAGGTCCGGACCGCCCGCGACGACCAGGCCGTCCACCCGGCCCAGCACCTCCGCGGCCCTTCCGGGCTCGTCCGGCGGGAGCAGCACGGCCGCGCCGCCCGCCGCCTGGACGAGTTCGTAGTACCCGGAGGGGACCAGGGACGTCGGGAGGTCCCACACGCCGTAGCGGGTGGACTCCTCCACATAGGTGCTGATGCCGATGAGCGGCCTGGGCACGTTCTCTACCTCCGGGACGGGAGTGGTGGCGGCGGTCAAGGGACAGGATTTCAGTCGCGCGCGAGTTCCGCCTCCGCTTCGGCGAGGGCGGCGAACTCCTCCTCGGGCGCCGAGGCCACCAGGTGGTGCCGGCTGTAGAAGGCGAAGTAGGCGAGGGCGACGGCGTACACGCCCAGCGCGATGAACGCCGCGTCCTTGTCCACCAGGAAGGTGGCGACCAGGGCCGAGAGGGCGAGCGCGAAGGCCACCGAGGAGGTCGCGATCCCGCCCGGGGTGCGGTACGGGCGCTCCAGTCCGGGCTCCCGGCGCCGCAGCACGATGTGCGAGAGGGCCATCAGGGCGTACGAGATGGTCGCGCCGAACACCGCGATGTTCAGCATGCGGGCGCCGTCGCCGGTGGCTGCGGCCAGGGTGAAGCCGATCACTCCGGGGATGACGAGACCCAGGTACGGGGCCTTGCGCCGCGAAGTGAGCGAGAGGAACCGCGGCAGGTACCCGGCCCGGGAGAGGGCGAAGAGCTGGCGCGAGCCCGCGTAGATCAGCGAGAAGAAGGAGGCCACCAGCCCGGCGAGGCCGGCGTAGTTGACGAAGCGGCTCAGCGCGGTGGGGCCGCCGTCCCCCTCCAGGGCCACGACCAGCGGGTTGCCGGCGGTACGGACCGCGTCGGCGCCCTGTGCGCCGGTCGCCGCGAAGAAGGTGATCAGCGCCAGCAGCGCGAGGATGCCCATGGAGATCGACAGCGCCTTCGGCATGGAGCGGACCGGGTCCTTGGCCTCCTCCGCCGCCAGCGGCACGCCTTCCACCCCGAGGAAGAACCACATGCCGAAGGGGAACGCGGCCCAGATGCCCAGGAGGCCCATCGGCAGCCAGGAGTTCGAACCGAACGCCTCCGCGTCGACGGGGATGTCGTTGAGGCCGGCCGCGTCGAACTCGGTGAAGGCGCCCACCGCGAAGATCAGCAGTGCGGCGACGGCGATGGCGGTGACGACGAGGCTGAAGCGCAGGGCCTCGCCGACCCCCCAGAGGTGGACGCCGATGAAGACCGCGAAGCAGGCGAGGTAGACCGGCCAGCTGGAGGTGAGGCCGAAGAGGCCGAGGGACTCGACGTAGTCGCCGATGAAGATGACGATCGCGGCCGGGGCCAGGATGTACTCGATCAGGATGGCGGTACCGGTGAGGAAGCCGCCCCAGGGGCCCAGCGCGCGCCGGGCGAAGCCGTAGCCGCCGCCCGCCGTGGGGAGGATGGTGGACAGCTCGGCGAGCGAGAAGACCAGACACGCGTACATCGCGCCCATCAGGACGGTGGCGATGGCGAGCCCGCCGAACCCGCCCTTGTCCAGGCCGAGGTTCCAGCCGGAGAAGTCGCCGGACACGACGTACGCGACGCCGAGGCCGGTGAGCAGCAGCCAGCCGGCGCTGCCGCGGCGCAGGGTGCGGCGCTTCAGGTAGTCGTCGCCGCCCTCGGGGGAATCGGTGGGTGCGGGCACGGCTTCCAGCCGTGCCTCGATGTCGTCGGCCATCGTGCGCTCCTGCCTCGGGGCAATGGTTGTGGGGCGTACCTTTGCCGCAGTGGGGTGGAGTGCGCAAGACCTCTGCGTTAAACGGAAGTAACGAATGCCTCTCCGGCGTGCCTCCGGAGATCCGACGGAGATCCGACGGAGGTCCGCCGGGGATCCGCCGGGAACGCGCCATTCGGGGGCGTGATCAGGCCAGGAACCCCCTCAGGAGGGCCGCGGTGCCGCAGCAGTGCTCGCGCATCGTCGCGCGGGCCCCGTCGGCGTCCCGCTCCAGCACCGACTCCACGAGCGCGGTGTGCTGCTGCTGCGAGTGCTCCAGGTTGCGCACCAGTAGCGGAATGCAGTCCAGCAGGTCGTTCACGGTCGCCCGGACCGCCGCGTACTGGGCCGTCAGAGTGGCGGATCCGGCCAGTTCGCACAGGGTCAGGTGGAACAGGGTGTCCTGGCGCCGGTAGTCGGCGAGCGGGGCGTCGTGGGTCGCGGCCAGCGCGGCGAGCAGCCGCTCGGTCCCCTCCTCGGTCAGGCCGTGCGCGGCGCACAGTCCGGCCGCTCCCACCTCAAGGACCTCGCGGAACCGCAGGGCGTCCTCGATGTCCACCCCCGCGACGCGCCGGCGCAGCTCCTCCTCGGTGCCGCCCGCCGGGGTGTCGGGGCGGGGCAGGACGAAGGTTCCGCCGTACCGTCCCCGACGTGCCTCCACGAGCCCCTGGTCCTGCAGCACCTTCAGCACCTCGCGCAGCGTGACCCGGCTGATCCCCATCCGCTCGGCCAGTTCGCGCTCGGGCGGCAGCCGTTCGCCGCCCGGTACCAGGCCGAGCCGGACGACCTGGAGGATCTGCTCCAGCGCCTCCTCGAAACCGTTGCCCGCCCGCACCTGCCGCAGCACGGGATTCAGCCGGGCGACGGCCCCGCCCTCGCTCGCCGTGTCGGTCATCTCGGCCCCTCCCCTTCCCAAGCAATGGTTCTATTCAATACCTTAGGCCTTCTCGGCTCACCGAAGGAGAGATTCCCGTGGTAGACCGCACGCCGCCGCTGACGCCCGAAGAGCTCCGCTTGCTCGTCGCCAGCGGCGAGATCGACACCGTCGTCATGGCCTTCCCCGACATGCAGGGGCGCCTCCAGGGGAAGCGGTTCGCCGCACCGTTCTTCCTCGACGAGGTCCTCGAACACGGCACGGAGGGCTGCAACTACCTCCTCGCCGTCGACACCGACATGAACACCGTCGACGGCTACGAGATGTCCTCCTGGGACCGGGGCTACGGCGACTTCGCCATGCACCCCGACCTCGCCACCCTGCGCCGCCTCCCCTGGAACCCCGGCAGCGCCTTCCTCGTCGCCGACCTCGCCTGGAGCGACGGCTCGCCCGTCGTCGCGGCCCCCCGGCAGATCCTGCGCCGCCAGCTGGAGCGCCTCGCCGAGCACGGGTACACCGCGATGGTCGGCACCGAGCTGGAGTTCATGGTCTTCCAGGACACCTACGAACAGGCCTGGAACGCCAACTACCGGGAGCTGACCCCCGTCAACCAGTACAACATCGACTACTCCGTCCTCGGAACCGGCCGCGTCGAGCCGCTGCTGCGGCGCATCCGCAACGAGATGCAGGCCGCGGGCCTGGTCGTCGAGTCGGCCAAGGGGGAGTGCAACCTCGGGCAGCACGAGATCGCCTTCCGCTACGACGAAGCGCTCACCACCTGCGACCAGCACGCCGTCTACAAGACCGGTGCGAAGGAGATCGCCGCCCAGGAAGGCGTCTCGCTCACCTTCATGGCCAAGTACGACGAGCGCGAGGGCAACTCCTGTCACATCCACCTCTCGCTGGGCGACTCCGACGGACGCAACGCCATGGCCGGGGACGGACCGGACGACCACGGCGGAATGTCACCGGTGATGCGCCACTTCCTGGCCGGTCAGCTGGCCGCGCTGCGCGACTTCTCCCTTCTCTACGCCCCCAACATCAATTCGTACAAGCGTTTCCGGCCGGGATCCTTCGCACCGACCGCCGTCGCCTGGGGCGTGGACAACCGGACCTGCGCCCTGCGCGTGGTCGGCCACGGCCGTTCCATGCGCTTCGAGAACCGCCTGCCCGGCGGGGACGTCAACCCGTACCTCGCGGTCGCGGGCCTGGTCGCGGCCGGCCTCTACGGCATCGAGCACCGGCTGGAACTCCCGGAGGCGTGCGCGGGCAACGCCTACACCGGCGACTACGCCCACGTCCCCACGACGCTGCGCGAAGCCGCCGAGCTCTGGGAGAACAGCGAGATCGCCAAGGCCGCGTTCGGCCCCGAGGTGGTCGCCCACTACCGGAACATGGCCCGGGTCGAACTCGACGCCTTCGACTCCGCCGTGACCGACTGGGAACTGCGCCGCTCCTTCGAGCGCCTGTAGCCCGTCGCCCGGTAGCCCGTCGCCCCGTCGCCCATCGACGTCGCCCCGTCGACCCGCCGGTCGTCCGTTCGCCCCGCCGCCCCTCGACGCCGCCCCGTCGACGCCACCGAACCGAAAGTCTGTGAGGCACCACGTGACCGATGTGCTGGAAGTCCTGAATCCGGCCACCGAGGAAGTCGTCGCCACCGTCCCGGCCGCCACACGGGACGACGTCGACGCCGCCGTCACCCGGGCCGCCGACCGGGCCCGGCTGCTGCGCCGCTTCGCCGCGGTCGTCGACGGCCACATCGAAGAACTGGCCCTGCTGGAGGTCCGCGAGGCCGGCCACACCATCGGCAACGCCCGCTGGGAAGCCGGCAACGTGCGCGACCTCCTCGACTTCGCCGCCGGGGGAGTGGAACGGCTCTCCGGCCGCCAGATCCCCGTCGCCGGAGGCATCGACGTCACCTTCCTCGAACCCCTCGGCGTCATCGGTGTGATCGCCCCCTGGAACTTCCCCCTGCCGATCGCAGCCTGGGGCCTCGCCCCGGCCCTCGCCGCCGGCAACGCCGTCATCCTCAAGCCCGCCGAGACCACTCCGCTCACGGCCCTGCGCCTCGCCGAACTCGCCCTCGAAGCCGGGATCCCCGAGCACCTCTTCCAGGTGCTCCCCGGCCGCGGGGCGGTAGCGGGCGACGCGCTCGTCGAGCACCCCGGCGTGGCGAAGATCGTCTTCACCGGCTCCACCCGCGTCGGCAAGCAGATCATGGCCAAGTGCGCCGACCGGGTGAAGCGGGTGACCCTCGAACTCGGCGGCAAGAGCCCCAACATCGTCTTCGCCGACGCCGACCTCGAAGCAGCGGCCGCCGCCGCCCCGATGGCCTTCCTCGACAACACCGGCCAGGACTGCTGCGCCCGCACCCGCATCCTCGTCCAGCGCTCCGCCTACGACCGGTTCCTGGAGCTGCTCGCCCCGGGCATCGAGAGCGTGGTCGTCGGCGACCCGGCCGACGAGAAGACCCGGATGGGACCGCTCATCTCGCGCGCACAGCTGGAGCGGGTCCGGTCCTACGTCACCGACGGCCTCACCACGGTCCGCGGCGCCGCCCCCGAGGGCCCCGGTTTCTGGTACCCGCCGACCCTGGTCACGGACGTCGACCCCACGGCGCCCGTGGCCACCGAAGAGGTCTTCGGCCCGGTCGCCGTCGTCCTCCCCTTCGAGGACGAGGAGGACGCCGTACGCCTGGCCAACGCGACCGAGTACGGCCTCTCCGGCTCCCTGTGGACCCGCGACATCGGCCGCGCACTGCGCGTCTCGCGCGCCGTCGCCGCGGGCAACCTGTCCGTCAACTCCCACTCCAGCGTCCGCTACTCGACCCCCTTCGGCGGCTACAAGCAGTCCGGCCTCGGCCGCGAGCTCGGACCCGACGCCCTCACCGCTTTCACCGAGACCAAGAACGTCTTCATCAGCACGGAGGCCTGAACCCCATGACCGACCGCACCGAAGAGATCATCTGCCGCCGCCTCGTCGGCCGCACCGCCGTCATCACCGGGGCCGGCAGCGGCATCGGTCTGGCCGCGGCCCGCCGGCTCGCGTCCGAAGGCGCCAACGTCGTCTGCGCCGACGTCGACCCGGTCGCGGGCAAGGCCGCCGCCGAAGAGGTCGCCGGCCTCTTCGTCCAGGTGGACGTCACCGACAAGGAGCAGGTCGACGCCCTCTTCAAGACGGCCTTCGACACCTACGGCTCCGTCGACATCGCCTTCAACAACGCCGGCATCTCGCCCGCCGACGACGACTCGATCCTCCTCACCGAGCTCGACGCCTGGAAGCGGGTCCAGGACGTCAACCTCACGTCCGTCTACCTGTGCTGCAAGGCCGCCCTCCCCTACATGCAGGCCCAGCGGCGCGGATCCATCATCAACACCGCGTCCTTCGTGGCCCTCATGGGCGCCGCCACCTCGCAGATCTCCTACACCGCCTCCAAGGGCGGCGTCCTGGCCATGTCCCGCGAGCTCGGCGTGCAGTTCGCCCGCGACGGCATCCGCGTCAACGCCCTGTGCCCGGGACCCGTCAACACCCCGCTCCTGCGCGAGCTGTTCGCCAGCGACCCCGAGCGCGCCGCCCGCCGCCTCGTCCACATCCCCGTCGGCCGCTTCGCCGAGGCCGAGGAGATCGCCGCCGCCGTCGCCTTCCTCGCCAGCGACGACTCCTCCTTCGTCAACGCCGCCGACTTCGTCGTCGACGGGGGCATCTCCGGCGCGTACGTCACCCCCCTGTAGCCGTCCCGGCCGGCGGGCCCTCCCCACCGGCCACCTGGACCGCACCCTCCCGGCAGCCGGGCGTCACGACGACGCCCGGCTGCCGTGCTCCACCACCCGCGACGATCTTCGTAGGAAGAGGGAACAGGAGTGTCCACCCAGTGATCCCACCCCGCAGCACCCGGCGGCTCGGAACGGTCGCCGCGGCCCTGCTGGCCGCCGGCACCCTCGTCCCCGCGGCCCCCGCCGCCCCGGCGCACCGCCCCGGCACCCCCTGCGCCACCCCGCAGCTCAAGGCCGGCTGGTACGGCGACAACCAGGCCCGGCTCCAGCGGCTCATCGACACGTACGGCCGCTGCGCCCCGCGCCGGCCCGGCCGGGCCAAGCCCGTCGCCGTCTTCGACTGGGACAACACCGTCGTCAAGAACGACGTCGGCGACGCCACCATGTTCTGGCTGCTGCGCAACGGGAGGATCCGCCAGCCCGCCCGCGGCGACTGGTCCACCACCAGCCGCTTCTTGACCCCCGCCGCCGCCGGCGCCCTGGCCGACGCCTGCGGCCGCCTCGCCCGCCCCGGCGCCCCGCTGCCCACCGGCGCCGGCACCCCCGCGGCCGACCGCTGCGCCGACGAGGTCAACGCCGTCTACGGCACCGCCGCGACCCGGTCCGGCGCCGCCGCCTTCGCCGGCTGGGACCGCCGCACCACCGAGCCCGGCTACGCCTGGCTCGCGCAGCTGACGCAGGGCTGGACCGCCCGCGAGGTACGGGGGTTCGCCGCGGCCGCCCGTGCGGAGAACCTGGCCGCGCCGGTCGGCGCCGTCCAGCGGGTCGGCAGCGGCACCGCCACCGGCTGGGTCCGCTACTACGACCAGCAGAAGGACCTGGTCGCGGGCCTGCAGAAGGCCGGCTTCGACGTCTGGATCAGCTCGGCCTCACCCCAGCCGGTCGTCGAGGTCTGGGCGCGGGGCGTCGGGATCGACGCCGGCCACGTCATCGGCATCCGCAACACCACCGCACGCGACGGCAGGCTCACCGCCCACCTGAAGGGCTGCGGCTCGGTCCGGGACGGCGCCGACACGATGATCACGTACATCGACGGCAAGCGCTGCTGGATCAACCAGGAGGTCTTCGGAGTCCGCGGCGCGGCCGCCGAGCAGGTCCAGCCGCCCGCCCGCCGCCAGGTGTTCGCCGCCGGGGACTCGGACACGGACATCTCGTTCCTGCGCGACGCGACCGCCCTGCGGCTCGTCTTGAACCGCAACAAGAACGAGCTGATGTGCCGGGCGTACGACGACAGCGACGGCAAGTGGATCGTGAACCCGATGTTCATCGAGCCAAAGAAGCAGAAGACCGGCCCCTATCCGTGCTCCACCACCGGCTACGTAGACCACGACGGCACGCCGGGCCCGGTCCGCCGGGGCGACGCGAGCGTCATCCCGGACCAGACCGACTCCGTGTACGCGCAAGCGACCACCTAGCCGAAGGCACCGCCTGGCGGGGGGACTAGAGGAAGGTGCGGCCCTCGCCCCGGTAGGTCGGGGCGGTGGCCGTCACCCGGTCGCCCCCGATCAGGTGCAGCGTGTCGAAGCGCTCGCACAGCTCCCCGGCCTTGGCGTGCCGGAACCACACCCGGTCGCCGATCAGCAGGTCGTCGGCCGGGCTGCCGAGCAGCGGGGTCTGCACCTCGCCCGCGCCCTCCTGCGGGTCGTAGCGCAGCCCCTGCGGCAGGTACGGGACGGGCAGCCGGTCCGCGCCGGCCGCGCCGGAGGCCGGGTAGCCGCCGCCGAGCACCGTGACCACGCCGACGCCGGGCCGCCGGACCACGGGCTGGGCGTACAGCGCCGCCGGACGCCCCCGGAACGAGGTGTAGTTGTCGAACAGGCGCGGCACGTACAGCCCGGACCCGGCCGCGATCTCCGTCACCGCCTCCTCGGCGGCGGTCTGCTGCACGCTGCCGGTCCCGCCGCCGTTGACGAACTCCAGGTCCGGGACCACCGCGCGGACGGCCCGTACGGTCTCCGCACGCCGGGCGGCGAGCTCCCTGCGGGCCGCGCTCTGCATCAGCCGGACGGCCCGTGAGCGCAGCGGACGCCCGGCCAGCGCGTCACCGACCCCGGCGACGTGGCCCTCGTACCCCATCAGCCCCACCACCCGGAAGCCGGGCCGGGCCGAGACCGTACGGGCCAGCGCGGCCAGCTGCTCCGGCTCGCGCAGCGGCGACCGCCGGGCCCCGACCCGGACCCGGCCGCCGAACAGGTGCAGGGCCGTGTCCAGTTCCAGGCAGACCCTGATCTCCTCGGTGCCGCCGTCACGGGACCGGTCGATCAGCTCCAGCTGGGCCGGATCGTCGACCATGACGGTGATCGCCGCGGCGAGCTTCGGATCGTCGGCCAGCTCGGCGAAACCGGCCCGGTCCGCGGACGGGTAGGCCAGCAGCACGTCCTCGAACCCGGAGCGGGCCAGCCAGACCGACTCGGCGAGGGTGTACGACATGATCCCGGCGAACCCGGGCCGGGCCAGCACCCGTTCGAGGAGGGCCCGGCACCGGACGGACTTGCTGGCCACCCGGACCGGCTTCCCGCCGGCCCGGCGCACGAGGTCGTCGGCATTGGCGTCGAACGCGTCGAGGTCCACGATGGCCAGCGGCGCGTCGAGGTGCGCGGTCGCCCGGTCGTACCGGGCCCGGTCGGCGGCGGGGGAGTTCATGGGCGGCAGCTTGCCAGACCGCACTACCGGTGGGTAGGGGTCGAGGAGGCCCGTACCAGCACCGCCCGCCCGCGCCGCCAGCCGCCGCGCCCGCCCGCACCGCCGCCCGCGCCGCCGCCCGCCCCGTACCGCCGCCGCCCGTCTCCCACCCCGCTGCCCGCACCCGCGTCACCGGCCGCACCGCCCGCCCGCGCCACCGGCCGCCGCGTCGCCGCCGCCTCGCGCCGCCGCCCGTCCCCCGCGCCGTCGTTGCCCCGGTCGCCGGGGCGCCGCCGCCCGCTCCCCGCCCCGTTCCCGACCGGACCGCCGGACACCCGGGGCCCGCGCACCGCCGGAGGGAGCCGTAGAGTACGGGCAGGCAGCCGTACGGAACGGGGGGCGGAGCCGCCGGATGACCACGACGACACCGCGGACCGAGCTGCCGGGCGAGCCCGAGCCGCTCCCGCTCCGCGAAGCCCGCCCGCGCCGCCACCCCGGACGCGTCCTCGCCGCCGTCCTGTGCGCCCTCCTCGGCACCGGCCTCGCCGGCGGCGCCGGAGCCGCCGCCTGGGCCGAACACCGCGCCGCCCACCGGCCCCTGCCCCCCGACGCCGCCTACCGCGCGGCCGGGTCGCTGTGGCACACCGCCCCCGTGGACAGCCTCTTCCCCACCGTCCTCGCCGGCCCCGACGCCGGTCCCGGCGGCGCCGACCGCACGTGGACCCGGATCGCCGTCGCCCCCGACGCCGACTGCGCGGGCGCCCTCTCCGCCGAGTGGCGGGACCGGCTGGCCGCCACTGGCTGCACCCGCGTGCTGCGCGCCACCTACACCGACGCCACCCGCTCCTCCCTGGTCGCGGTCGGCATGGTCTTCACCCCCGCCGACGCCGCCGCCATGGCCGCGGCCGCCACGCGCCTCACCGCCCCGCCCGCGTACGGGTTCACCGACGCCCAGCGCGCGGCCTGGAGCGTCGCCGTGCTCGCCGAGGCCCCCGTCGTCGTCTACACCGTCTCCGCCTTCGGCGACGGCCGCGCCGTGGAGGCGCCCCGCCCCGCGGAGGCGGCGGCGCAGAAGGACGCCACCGGAGCCGTCGCCCAGGCGGGCCTCGGCCACGAGGCCGAGGCCGTCGCGGACCGGATCGAAGCCGCCCTGCGGGCGCTCGCCGCCCCGCCCGCCGTCCCGGAGCCCGCCCGATGACCCGCCGCCGCCCGGCCCGGGCGCTCGCGCCGGGCGCCGCCGCCCTGACCGCCGCGGCGCTCCTCGTGTCCGCGGCGGTCGCGCCCCCGGCCGCCGCCGACACCGTCCGGGACCGCCAGTGGGGCCTGCTGGCCCTGCGCGCCGAGGAGGCCTGGGGGACCACCCGGGGCGACGGCGTCACCGTCGCCGTCCTGGACACGGGGGTCGACGACGCCCACCCCGACCTCGCCGGCCAGGTCCTCGCCGGCACCGACCTCATCGGCATGGGCGCCGGCCGCGGCGACCGCGCCTGGGCCCGCCACGGCACCGCCATGGCCGGCATCATCGCCGGGCACGGGCACGGTCCAAGCCGCGGCCAGGGCGTCCTCGGCATCGCCCCGCAGGCGAAGATCCTGCCGGTCCGGGTGATCCTGGAGGAGGGCGACCCGGGCCGCGCCAAGGCCCGCGAGAGCAAGGGCGGCGCCCTGGCCGAGGGCATCCGTTGGGCCGCCGACCACGGGGCGGACGTGATCAACCTGTCGCTCGGGGACGACAGCGACTCCGCGCACCACGAGGCGGGGGAGGACGAGGCCGTCCAGTACGCCCTCGCCAAGGGCGTGGTCGTGGTCGCCTCCGCGGGCAACGGCGGCGAGAGCGGCGACCGCGTCTCCTACCCGGCGGCCTACCCGGGCGTGATCGCGGTGACGGCCGTCGACCGCCGGGGCCGCAAGGCCGCCTTCTCCACCCGGAACTGGTACGCCACCGTCAGCGCCCCCGGCGTGGACGTGGTCATCGCCGACCCCGACCGGTCGTACTACGAGGGCTGGGGCACCAGCGCGGCGGCCGCCTTCGTCTCCGGCTCGGTGGCCCTGGTCCGGGCCGCCCACCCGGACCTCTCCCCGGCCCAGGTCAAGAAGCTGCTGGAGGACACCGCCTCGGACTCCCCGGCCGGCGGCCGCGACGACGCCCGGGGCCACGGCACGGTCGACCCCCTCGCCGCGCTCCAGGTGGCCGAGGCGATGCTGCCGGAAGCGCCGGTGCCCGCACCCGCCCCGGCCGAGCGCCCCTACTTCGGCTCCGGGCCCGAACCGGCCCGTCCGCCCGAGCGCGAGGCCCGGTTCGGCGCCCCGCAGGCCGCGCTCGCCGGGGCGGCGCTGCTCGCGCTGGCAGCCGTACTGGCGCGGCGCCCGCGGCGGGCCGCCCGGGGCCGGGGCCGGGACCCGTACGCGGCACAGTAGGGTCGGGTCACTGTGGCGAACATGGCGAACAAGAACATTCCCGACCCCGGCTTCTCCGACGACGACGGCTCCGCCGATCCCCGGCTGACCGCAGCCCTGGCCGCCTGGGCCGCGGACCGGGCCAAGGAGCCCGAGGTGCTGGCCGCCCTCAAGGGCGCCCGCCTGCTGGTCCCCGTCGTCGCCGTCCTCGGCGAGGTGGAGACGGACCCGGGGACGGGCCTGAGGCGCGAGAAGACCAGCGACATGGCCGTCCCCACCCTGCGGGCCGGCGACCGCCGGGCGCTGCCCGCCTTCACCTCGACCGCCTCCCTGGCGCTCTGGGACCCGGCCGCCCGGCCCGTGGCCGTCCCGCTGCACCAGGCCCTCGCCGCCGCCGCGCACGAGAAGGCCGACACCGTGGTCCTGGACCTGGCCGGACCGGTCGCCTACCAGCTGACCGGCCCCGCGCTGCTCGCGCTCGCCGAGGGCCGCACGGACGCGGACCCGCTGGCCGACCCCGCCGTACGGGAGGCCGTACGGGCCGCCGTGGCGGGGGAACCCGACGTGCTGCGGGCCCACCTGGGCCCGGCCGCGGCAGGGGCCGACGGCACCCTCGCCGTGGTCCTGGCCGGCGGGACCGCGCAGGCCCCCGCGGCCGCCCGGCGGCTCGCCGAGGCCCTCGCGGCGGACGAGACGCTGCGGGCCCGGCTGGTGCGGGGGCTGGACCTGGCGCTGCTGCCCGCGGACGCCCCGGCGCCGTCCGGCGAACCGCTGTTCACCCGCTGACCGCTGCCGCCCGCCCGCGCACGGCGCAGGACCGTTCGACCGTACGAAGACGGCCGGCGCGCCCCCTCGGGGCCGCGCCGGCCGTCGCCGTACGGAGTGGTGCGGGGCTCAGCCGAAGACCGGGCCGGTGAACTTCTCGCCCGGGCCCTGGCCCGGCTCGTCCGGGACGATCGAGGCCTCGCGGAAGGCGAGCTGGAGGGACTTCAGGCCGTCCCGCAGCGGGGCGGCGTGGAACGAGCTGATCTCGGTGGCGCTCGCCGTGACCAGGCCGGCCAGGGCCGTGATCAGCTTGCGGGCCTCGTCGAGGTCCTTGTGCTCGGAGTCCGGCTTGTCCAGGCCCAGATTGACCGCCGCGGCGCTCAGCAGGTGTACGGCCACCGTGGTGATCACCTCGACCGCGGGGACGTCCGCGATGTCGCGGGTCATTGCGTCGTAGTCGGGGGAGGCGTCGGCAGCGGGGTCGGTGGAGGGGGTCGCGTCAGTCATACGGCCCACGATATGCCGTGCGGCGGGCTTGCCACGCGGGTGCTAGTATGTACTTCGACCGGCCGGACACTGCTGTGACATCGCTGTGCCCGGCCCACAAGTGGAGGCTCCGTTCTCCCACCCGACCGCCCTCCGGGGTGGCGGGTCATCCGGTCAGGCGGTATCCATCGTTCCGTACGGACGATGGAAAGCCGCCCGATATTGCGCCCCGCGGTTCGCACGCGGCGGTGCTCCGGTTGTTCTGGAGCCCCTGCCTGTGCCCGGCGGGGCTTTTTTCATTCTCCCGCCGCGGTAGGTCTGACGGACATACACGTCAGCGGCTGTCTGCCAGGCAGCCGTGTGGTGCTACCGAGGAGGATCCATCAGCACCGAGCCCCGCATCAACGACCGGATTCGCGTTCCCGAGGTACGGCTTGTCGGGCCCAGCGGCGAGCAGGTCGGCATCGTGCCGCTTGCGAAGGCGCTCGAGCTCGCGCAGGAGTACGACCTCGACCTGGTCGAGGTCGCGGCGTCCGCACGCCCGCCGGTCTGCAAGCTCATGGACTACGGCAAGTTCAAGTACGAGTCGGCCATGAAGGCCCGTGAGGCGCGCAAGAACCAGGCGCACACGGTCATCAAGGAGATGAAGCTCCGGCCGAAGATCGACCCGCACGACTATGACACCAAGAAGGGTCACGTCGTTCGGTTCCTCAAGCAGGGCGACAAGGTCAAGATCACGATCATGTTCCGTGGTCGCGAGCAGTCCAGGCCGGAACTCGGCTTCCGGCTGCTGCAGCGTCTCGCTTCGGACGTCGAGGACCTCGGGTTCATCGAGTCGAACCCGAAGCAGGACGGCCGAAACATGATCATGGTTCTCGGTCCGCACAAGAAGAAGACCGAGGCCATGGCCGAGGCCCGCGAGGCGCAGGCCGCCCGCAAGGCCGAGCGCCAGGGCGTCGCCTACACCGAGGACGGTGTTTCCTACACCGACGACGGGGCTCCTTCCGAGGACGCTCCGCTCGAGGCGGAGGAGACCGAGGCCGCCGAGGTCACCGAGGCCCCCACCGACGAGGCGGCCGCCGACGAGGCGCCCGCCGACGAGGCGAACACCCAGGCCTGATTCCGGGGCAGCCCGTCTCGGATCACCAACACGACATGACGCTCCCGGAGCCGGTCCGCAGCGGACCGGCGGGAGCGCCACCGACGAGGAGACAACGGCGCTATGCCGAAGAACAAGACGCACAGCGGTTCCAAGAAGCGCTTCAAGATCACCGGCTCCGGCAAGGTGCTCCGTGAGCGCGCCGGCAAGCGCCACCTGCTCGAGCACAAGTCGTCCCGTGTCACCCGCCGCCTGACCGGCACCGCGGAGATGGCCCCCGGCGACGCCGCGAAGATCAAGAAGCTTCTCGGCAAGTGACGCCCTCCGCTCCCCTTCCGGGAGCGGGACGTCAAGACCGGGACCCCATCGAATTCGGGTCGTGTGAAGACAACCACGGCCCCGCTACAAGGAGTTAAAAAGTGGCACGCGTCAAGCGGGCAGTAAACGCCCACAAGAAGCGCCGGGCGATCCTCGAGGCGGCCTCCGGCTACCGCGGTCAGCGTTCGCGCCTGTACCGCAAGGCCAAGGAGCAGGTCACCCACTCGCTGGTCTACAACTTCAACGACCGCAAGAAGCGCAAGGGCGACTTCCGTCAGCTGTGGATCCAGCGCATCAACGCCGCTGCCCGCCAGAACGGCATGACGTACAACCGCCTCATCCAGGGTCTGAAGGCCGCCAACATCGAGGTGGACCGCAAGATCCTCGCGGAGCTGGCCGTCAACGACGCCAACGCGTTCGCCGCGCTCGTCGAGGTCGCGCAGAAGGCGCTTCCGGCCGACGTCAACGCCCCCAAGGCCGCTGCCTAAGGGCTAGCCGGCCCGGCAGTCACGGGGCCGGCCCCCACGGACCCGCAGGCATTCGCCTGCGGGTCCGTGTGCTTTCCCTCCGCACCAGGACCCGAGAGAGAACCGCAGACACCATGGGCACCCCCGCCGAGCTGATCTCCCCCCGATCCCCGCGGGTGGCCGCCGCCAGGCGACTGGCGCGGCGCAACTTCCGCACCAAGGAGCGCCGGTTCATCGCCGAGGGTCCGCAGGCCGTCCGCGAGGCCGTCGAACACCGCGGGGCCACGGGCGGGACCACCCTGATCGAGCTGTTCGCGACCGTCGAGGCCGCCGAGCGCTACGCGGACATCATCGACGCCGCCCTGGCCGCCGGTGCCCGGGTCCACTACGCGGGCGACGAGGTCCTCGCCGAGGTCTCCCAGACCGTCACCCCGCAGGGGCTCGTCGGCGTCTGCCACTTCCTGGACTCCCCCTTCGAGGAGATCCTGGCGGCCCGGCCCCGGCTCGTCGCCGTCCTCGCGCACGTCCGCGACCCCGGCAACGCCGGTACCGTCCTGCGCTGCGCGGACGCCGCCGGCGCGGACGCGGTGGTGCTGACCGACGCCTCGGTCGACCTGTACAACCCCAAGTCCGTACGCGCCTCCGTCGGTTCCCTCTTCCACCTGCCGGTGGCCGTCGGCGTCCCGGTGGAGCAGGCCGTCGCAGGCCTCCGGGCGGCCGGCGTACGGATCCTCGCGGCCGACGGCGCCGGCGAGGACGACCTCGACGCCGAGCTCGACGCGGGCACCATGGGCACCCCCTCGGCCTGGGTCTTCGGCAACGAGGCCTGGGGCCTGCCGGAGGAGACCCGGGCGCTGGCGGACGCCGTGGTGCGGGTTCCGATCCACGGCAGGGCGGAGAGCCTGAACCTCGCGACGGCCGCCGCCGTGTGCCTCTACGCCTCCGCGCGTGCACAGCGGGCGCCCGGAGGGTGCCGCTCCGTGACCCCCAGCTAGTAATGTGGCGGCCCGGGGGGCCCACTGCGCTACTCGGAGATGTGGGGTACGGGGACATGACCGTCGGTACGAACAGCTCGCCGCAGGCCGGCAGGACCACCGGCCCCGCCGCCGAGCGTCTCCCGGACGTCCGCGCCGCCCTGGCCGGAGTCCCACCCCAGTCGGGTCCCGCCCGCCCCGCCCCCGGAGCCGGGGCCGAGGCCGCCGACGGGCCGGGCGCCGGAGCGCGACAGGCCCGCGCTGCGGCCCGTACGCCCGTCCCGGACACCCCGCGCGTGCCGCGACCGGCGTACGACGCCGGGGCCGCGGCCGAGTCCGGGGCCCCCGGCCCGGGAATCCCCGTCGGTCCGGGGCCCGGCGACGCCGCCGGCGAGCGGCTGGGCGGCGGCATCGACCCCGACGACCTGCCCGACGGGCTCGTCGTCGCCGACGCCTCCGGGCGGGTCATCTGCTTCAACCTCGCCGCGGCCCGGATGACCGCCACCGACCCCGCGCGGGCCCTCGGCACCCGTATCGACAGCGCCCTGCCGCTGGAGGACCTCGAAGGCCGCCGCTGGTGGGCGCTGACCGACCCGTACGGAGGCCTGGCCACCCGGCGGGGCCAGCCCGAGCGCAACCTGCTGCTCCCCGGCGGCCGCGAGGTGCTCGTCTCCGCCCGCTACGTGCGCACCCACCCCACCGGTCCGCTGCGCCGCCTCGTCGTCACCCTGCGCGGCACCGAGGCCCGTCGCCGCACCGAGCGCAGCCACGCCGAGCTGATCGCCACCGTCGCGCACGAACTGCGCTCCCCGCTGACCTCCGTCAAGGGCTTCACGGCGACCCTGCTCGCCAAGTGGGAGCGGTTCACCGACGACCAGAAGCGGCTGATGCTGGAGACCGTCGACGCCGACGCCAACCGCGTCACCCGGCTCATCGCCGAGCTCCTCGACATCTCCCGCATCGACTCCGGCCGCCTGGAGGTGCGCCGTCAGCCGGTCGACATCGGCACCGCCGTCGCCCGCCACGTCCAGGCGCTGACCGCGAACGGGCAGGCCCCCGAACGGTTCCTCGTCAGCGTCTGCCGTCCGCTCCCCGATCTGTGGGCCGACCCGGACAAGATCGACCAGATCCTCGGCAACCTCCTCGAAAATGCGGTGCGGCACGGTGAGGGAACGGTCACCATCGACGTAGCGCCGCACGAGAAGGGAACAGCCGTCACCGTGTCCGACGAGGGCCCCGGGATCCCGGAGGAGTCGATGGGCCGCGTCTTCACCCGCTTCTGGCGGGGGAGCAAGCGCGGCGGCACCGGCCTGGGCCTGTACATCGTCAAGGGCATCGTGGAGGCCCACGGCGGCACCATCGCGGTCGGCCGGGGGCCCGGCGGCGGAGCCGAGTTCCGATTTATTCTGCCCGTGAGCGCCCCGGCCTACCTCACGCAGTAGCACTGCGGAGCGTCTCGCCAGGCGGCCCACGGGCTTCTTCACCCCCGGCGGCCTTTAGACTCGACCTTTGGCACCTTTGTGTCCTTGTGTCGATCAGGTCGATCAAGTCGTCGGGGACCACCAGCCAGCCACCGGAAGTACGGGAAGAGATGTCGGCACCGAACAAGTCGTACGACCCTGTCGAGGTCGAGGCACTGAAACCGGAAGAGATCGAGCGCATGCGGGACGAGGCGCTCGCCGCCTTCACGTCCGCCGGCGACCTCGACGCGCTGCGGGAGGCGAAGACCGCGCACATGGGCGACCGCTCGCCCCTGGCGCTCGCCAACCGCGAGATCGGCGCCCTGCCGCCCCAGGCCAAGGCCGAGGCGGGCAAGCGCGTCGGCCAGGCCCGCGGCGCCGTGAACAAGGCCTTCGGGTCCCGCACGGTCGAGCTGGAGGCGGAGCGCGACGAGCGGGTGCTCGTCGAGGAGGCGGTGGACGTCACGCTGCCCTACGACCGCGTGCCCTCCGGCGCCCGGCACCCCCTGACCACGCTGATGGACCGCATCGCGGACATCTTCACGGCCATGGGGTACGAGGTCGCGGAAGGACCCGAGGTCGAGGCGGAGTGGTTCAACTTCGACGCCCTCAACTTCACGCCCGACCACCCCGCGCGCCAGATGCAGGACACCTTCTTCGTCCAGGGGCCCGAGAACCTGTCCGCCGGCGGCTCCGCGGCGGGCTCGGGCACCGAGTCCGGCGTCGTGCTGCGCACCCACACCTCCCCGGTGCAGGCGCGCTCGCTGCTGGAGCGCAAGCCCCCCGTCTACATCGTGTGTCCGGGGCGGGTGTACCGCACCGACGAGCTCGACGCGACGCACACCCCGGTCTTCCACCAGGTCGAGCTGCTCGCCGTGGACGAGGGCCTGACCATGGCCGACCTCAAGGGCACCATGGACCACATGGTCCAGGAGCTGTTCGGCGAGGGCACGACCACGCGCCTGCGCCCGCACTTCTTCCCCTTCACCGAGCCGTCCGCCGAGATGGACATGCAGTGCTATGTGTGCCGCGGCGCGTCGGTGGGGAACCCCGACCGCCCGTGCCGCACCTGCTCCAGCGAGGGCTGGATCGAGCTCGGCGGCTGCGGCATGGTCAACCCCAAGGTGCTCACCGCCTGTGGTGTGGACCCGGAGAAGTACAGCGGGTTCGCCTTCGGGTTCGGCATCGAGCGGATGCTGATGTTCCGTCACAACGTAGAAGACATGCGAGACATGGTCGAGGGTGACGTTCGCTTCACCCGGCCGTTCGGGAGTGAGATCTGATGCGCGTCCCGCTTTCCTGGCTGCGGGAGTACGTCGACCTCCCCGCGGGTGAGACCGGCCGCGACGTGGCCGCCAAGCTGGTCGACGCCGGCCTAGAGGTCGAGACCGTCGAGCAGCTCGGCGGCGGGCTCAAGGGCCCGCTCGTCGTCGGCCAGGTGCTGACCATCGAGGAGCTCGAGGGCTTCCGCAAGCCGATCCGCTTCTGCACGGTCAACGTCGGCACCGCCAACGGCACCGGCGAGCCGCAGGAGATCGTCTGCGGCGCCCGGAACTTCGCCGTCGGCGACAAGGTCGTCGTGGTCCTGCCGGGCGCGGTGCTGCCCGGCGACTTCGCGATCGCCTCGCGCAAGACCTACGGCCGCACCTCGCACGGCATGATCTGCTCCGGCGACGAGCTGGGCATGGGCGACGACGGCACGCACGGCATCATCGTGCTGCCGCCCGAGCACGAGGTCGGCACCGACGCGATCGAGCTCCTGGAGCTCGTCGACGAGGTCCTCGACATCGACATCACCCCGGACCGCGGCTACTGCATGTCCCTGCGCGGCATCGCCCGCGAGGCGGCGACCGCGTACGGCCTGCCGCTGCGCGACCCGGCGCTCCTCGACGTCCCCGTGCCGAACTCGTACGGCTACCCGGTCAAGGTCGACGACCCGGCCGGCTGCGACCGCTTCACCACCCGTACGGTCACCGGCCTCGACCCCGAGGCGCGCTCCCCGATCTGGCTGACCCGCCGCCTGCAGAAGGCGGGCATGCGCCCGATCTCGCTCGCCGTCGACATCACCAATTACGTGATGCTGGAGCTCGGCCAGCCGCTGCACGCCTACGACCGCTCGCGGATCGACGGCACGATCGGCGTCCGCCGCGCGGAGCAGGGCGAGAAGTTCACCACCCTCGACGGGGTCAAGCGCACGCTCGACGCCGAAGACCTGGTGATCACGGACGGCCGCGGGCCGATCGGCCTCGCCGGCGTCATGGGCGGCGCCAACACCGAGATCGCCGACTCCGTCACCGACACCGCGACCGGACAGGTCGTCGGGACGACGGACGTCGTCATCGAGGCCGCGCACTTCGACTCCGTGTCGATCTCGCGCACCGCCCGCCGCCTGAAGCTCTCCTCGGAGGCCTCCAAGCGCTTCGAGCGGGGCGTCGACCCGCAGGCCGCCGCCGCGGCCGCGCAGCGGACCGTCGACCTGCTCGTGCTGCTCGCGGGCGGCACCGCCGAGGCCGGCGTCACCGAGTTCCTCGCCCCGGGTGCCCCGCGCTCCATCGCGATGAGCGCGGACCACCCGGACCGCGTCGCGGGCATGGACTACGGCCGCGAGACCGTCGTGCGCCGCCTCCAGGAGGTCGGCTGCGACGTCTACGGCCAGGACGAGCTCGTCGTCACCGTCCCGTCGTGGCGGCCCGACCTCGCCGAGCCCAACGACCTCGCCGAGGAGGTCATCCGGCTGGAGGGCTACGGGAACCTTCCGTCCACCCTCCCGCAGGTGCCCTCCGGGCGCGGCCTCACGGCCCGCCAGCAGCTGCACCGCCGGGTCGGCCGCGCGCTGGCCGGCGCCGGCTACGTCGAGGCGCTGAACTACCCGTTCGTGGGGGAGCAGGTCTTCGACCAGCTCCAGCTTCCCGCGGACGACGCCGCCCGCCGGGTCGTCAAGCTGGTCAACCCGATCTCCGACGAGGAGTCGGCGCTGCGCACCACGCTGCTGCCGGGTCTGCTCGGCGCGCTGCGCCGCAACGACAGCCGGGGCAGCCACGACCTCGCGCTCTTCGAGACCGGTTCGGTCTTCCTCGGCGCCGGGCGGGCGGGTGTCGCCGTACGGCTGCCCGTCGACCGGCGTCCCACGGACGAGGAGATCGCGACCCTGGACGCGGCCCTGCCCGCGCAGCCGCGGTACGCCGCGGTCGTGCTGGCCGGTGCGCGCGAGCAGGACGGCTGGTGGGGCAAGGGCCGCCCGGCCGACTGGGCGGACGCGGTCCAGGCCGCCCGCGCGCTGGCCGTCGAGGCCGGCGCCGAACTCGTCGTCCGCCAGGGTCAGTACGGCCCCTGGCACCCGGGCCGCTGCGCCGAGCTGGTCGTCACCGTCGACGGTGACGAGCAGGTGATCGGCCACGCCGGCGAGCTGCACCCGCGCGTGGTGAAGGCGCTCGGCCTGCCGGCCCGCACCAGTGCGATGGAGCTCGACCTGGACCGCCTCGGGGCGGCCGGCGCCGATTCCCTGCACGCACCCCGGATCTCCACCTTCCCGGTGGCGACCCAGGACGTCGCGCTGATCGTGGACGCGTCCGTCCCGGCTTCGACCGTGGAGGACGCGCTGCGCCGCGGGGCTGGCGAACTGCTGGAGTCCCTGCGGCTGTTCGACGTGTTCACCGGTGAGCAGGTCGGCGGGGGCAAGAAGTCCCTGGCGTACGCGCTGCGCTTCCGCGCGGCCGACCGCACGCTGACCGCGGAGGAGTCCACGGCCGCGCGCGACGCGGCGGTGGCACTGGCCGGCGAGCTGACCGGGGCGGTGCTCCGGGGCGCGTAGCCACCCACCCGCACGGCAAGACGAGGGGCGCGTCCGGAACCACCGGGCGCGCCCCTCGCGCGTGATCGGGGCCGGCGGAAGGGGCCGGGGGCGTGCGCGACGCGGCGCACCGGAAGGGCGGCCCGCCGACGAACCGCCCTGCCGGTGCCCCGCGACGGCCGGGCCGGAGGGCCCGGGCGGGAGCCGAACCGCGCGCCGGGGCCGGTTGGATGGACCCGGCGCGCGTCGGCCGGCTCGCCGGGGCCCGGCGACCAACCGGGCGCCGACGGAGCCCGAACGCGCCGCCCGCCTGCCATGGAGTGTCGGGCAGACAGCAGGGCGGGCGGCGCGATGACGGGTCGTCGCACTGTACGAGGGGGAGCCGACGACCCGGGCTACCTCTTGGCGAGGCCCTTAAGTGAAGCGCGCGCGGGGTTTCCCGCGGGAGGGTGCGGATCGCATTTATGCGCGTACGTGGTTCACACCCTGTGTGAATCAGGTGCAGTACACCCTGTGTGCACCCGGCGCCGTACACCCTGTGTGATCAGGCCCAGCCCACCCCCGGGTGAATCAGGCCCAGTACACCCCGTGTGAAGCGCGCACCCACTAGCCTGTGACCGAAGAGCCCTTGGAGCGGCCCATGGAGCCCAATGTCCTGCTCGACGCCCTCCTCGCCGAGGCGGGCATGTCCCACGCCGGACTCGCCGCGTACGTGAACCAGGCGGGCAGCACCCGCGGTCTCGCCCTACGCTACGAACACACCGCCGTCGCCCGGTGGTTGAAGGGCCAGCGCCCCCGCGGCCAGGTTCCCGACCTGATCTGCGAGGTGCTCGGCGGCCGGCTGCGGCGCCCGGTCGGGCTGGACGACATCGGGCTCGGTCTGCCGGACCGGCCCGCGGCCCTCCACGGCTCCCCGCTCAGCGGGTTCGTCGACCGGGCCGCGGCCCTGTGGCGTTCGGACGGGCAGGCCAAGTCCCGGGCGCTCGCCGCCGGGGCCGTCACCGGGACGCCCGCCGTCATCCCGGTCTGGGAGTGGGAGAACCCGCCCGAGGACGCCGACGTGTCCCGCGAGGGCCCGCACCGGATCGGGCCCGAGCACATCGAGGTCCTCAAGGCGGCCCGCGCGCACTACGAGCTCATGTACCGCCGGGCCGGCGGGGTGGCGACCCGGGACCGCGTGGTCCGCTTCCTCGGCAGCGAGACCGCGCCCATGCTGCGCGGGAGCTACTCCGACGAGGTCGGCCGCCGCCTGCACCGCGCCACCGGCTCCCTCGTGGCGGTGGCGGGCATCTGCGCGTACGACTCGGACGCCCACGGCCTGGCCCAGCGCTACTTCCACCAGGCCCTGCGCCTGGCCAAGGCCAGCGGGGACCGGGGGCTCGGGGCGTACGTCGTCGCGCTGATCGTCAACCAGTCCCTGCACCTGCGGGAGTACCGCCAGGCCGTCGCCTTCGCGGAGGCGGCGCTGCGCTCCGCGGGCCGGCACACCACCCCGGCGCTGGCCGCCGACCTGTACGCCATGCAGGCCAAGGCTTACGCCCAACTCGAAGACCACCGGGCCGCGTTGGAGTGCATCCGGCTGGCGGAGTCGGCCGCCGACCGGATCCGGCCGGGCACCGAGCCGGACGAGACCGGCTACGTACAGCCCGGACTGGTCAACGTCCAGGTCGCCGAGGCACTGCTCAGCCTGGGCGACCTCGCGGGCGCGCACGAGCAGGCGACGGCCGCCGTGGGAACCCCCGCCCACGACCGCGGCCGGGTGCACCGGCTGGCGATGCTGTGCGAGATCCAGCTGCGGCAGGGGGAGGCGGACCGGGCCGTGGCGGCCGCGGCCGAGATGGCCGAGCGCGCCAAGGGCATGGAGTCGCTGCGCCTGCGCGACCGCTTGCGGACGGTCCGCACCCAGCTGCTGACCAGCGGATGTTCGGGTGCGGAAGAGACCGCCCTGCTCATCGACGGGGCGCTGCGCGTCCCCCTGTGAGGGCCTGTTCTGCTGCCATGTTGCCACCAACCCGATCGGAAGGTGGCAAGACCGTGCAGTGGATGAACCTGAACGAGCAGACCGTGTACAGAAACCGCTGGTTCGACGTGAACCTCGCGGACGTGGAGCTCCCCGACGGCCGGCACCTGGACCACTTCGTGATCCGGCTGCGCCCGGTGGCCGTGGCCACGGCCGTCAACGCGGCCGACGAGGTGCTGCTGCTCTGGCGGCACCGCTTCATCACCGACAGCTGGGGCTGGGAGCTGCCCGCGGGTGTCGTCGAGGACGGCGAGTCCGTCGAGGCCGCGGCCGCGCGGGAGATGGAGGAGGAGTCGGGCTGGCGGCCCGGCCCGCTCCGCCACCTGATGACCGTGGAGCCGTCCAACGGGCTGACGGACGCCCGCCACCACCTCTACTGGGCGGACGGGGCCACCTACACCGGCCATCCCGAGGACGACTTCGAGTCCTCGCGCCGGGAGTGGGTCCCGCTGAAGCTCGTACCGGAAATGATCGCGCGCGGAGAGGTCCCGGCCGCGAACATGGCGGCCGGGCTGCTCCTGCTGCACCACCTGCGGCTGGGCTAGGCCGTCCCGCACGGATCGTGCCCCGGACCGGTGCCGGCCCGGTCCGGGGAAGGGCGCGGCCCCGCGAGGGGCACGGCCCGGGGCGGGGGCCTACGCGTACGGGTAGAAGCCCGAGCCCGTCTTGCGGCCGAGGCGGCCCGCGTCGACCATCCGCTGGAGCAGCGGGGGAGCGGCGTACAGGGGCTCCTTGAACTCCGAGTACATCGAGTCCGCCACCGAGGCCACCGTGTCCAGGCCGATCAGGTCCGCCAGCTTCAGCGGGCCCATCGGGTGGGCGCAGCCCAGCTCCATGCCGTTGTCGATGTCCTCGCGGCTCGCGATGCCCGACTCGAACATCCGGATCGCGGACAGCAGGTACGGGATGAGCAGCGCGTTGACCACGAAGCCCGAACGGTCCTGGGCGCGGATCGCGTGCTTGCCCAGCACGTCCCGCACCAGGGCGTCGGCGCGCTTGACCGTCTCCTGGCCCGTGGTCAGCGCCGGGATCAGCTCGACGAGCTGCTGCACCGGGGCCGGGTTGAAGAAGTGGATGCCGATGACCTGGTCGGGCCGCGAGGTGGCGACGGCCAGCTTGACCAGCGGGATCGAGGAGGTGTTCGAAGCCAGGATCGCGTCCGGGCGGGTGACCACCTGGTCGAGCACCTGGAAGATCTCCGTCTTGACCTGCTCGTTCTCGACGACGGCCTCGATCACGAGGTCGCGGTCGGCGAACTCGCCGAGGTCGGTGGTGAAGGTGAGGCGGGCCAGGGTGGCGTCCCGCTCCTCCTCGCTGATCTTGCCGCGTTCGGCGGCCTTGATCAGGGAGTTGTGCAGCCGGGTGCGCCCGATCTCCAGCGCCTCGCCGGTGGTCTCGGCGACCATCACCTCAAGGCCGCTGCGGGCGCACACCTCAGCGATGCCCGCGCCCATCTGGCCGCAGCCCACTACGCCGACGCGAGCGATGTCGGTCGGGAGGGTAGGGAGGTCCGTCACATCGTGCCTTTCGCTGCTCATCCATCGCGGGTCCCCCGTGTTCGGCAGTGGTAACTGCATTCCGGCGCCCGCCACGCCCCCCGACGTTACCCCCGACCTTGACCCCGGTGGCGGGCCGGGGCGGGCATGCTGGGCGCACGCAGAGGGATGTCACGCAAAGGAACGGAGTCGTCACATGGCGTACATCGGACGGCGGGGGCTGCTGGCGGGGGCGGCGGGGGCGCTGGCCGCGGCCGCGACGGCGGCCGCGGCGGCGGCAGCGGCGACGGGTGCGGGGGCTACGGGTGGGCCGGGCACGGGGGCGAGCGGCGCGGTGGGGACCGCGGTGCGGGCGGGGCGGCCCCGGCCGGCGGGCCGGGCGGACGGCCCCGAGTTCCGCGCGATGTGGATCGCCTCCGTACAGAACGTGGACTGGCCCTCCGAGTCCGGGCTGTCCGCGGCGGAGCAGCGC
Source organism: Streptomyces sp. NPDC058619 (assembly GCF_042717785.1). NCBI lineage: Bacteria > Bacillati > Actinomycetota > Actinomycetes > Kitasatosporales > Streptomycetaceae > Streptomyces > Streptomyces sp. NPDC058619. The sequence goes on along the minus strand of NZ_JBHXQN010000008.1, from coordinate 173,249 downwards.
GAGGAGCTGCTGTTCCTCCTCGACACGGCCGTCGAGCGGCGCCTGAACGCGGTGGTCCTCCAGGTCCGCCCGGCGGCCGACGCCCTGTGGCCCTCCCGGCTGGAGCCCTGGTCGCAGTGGCTGACCGGCGAGCAGGGGGTCGACCCCGGCTGGGACCCGCTCGGCACCGCCGTCGCCGAGGCGCACGCCCGCGGGCTGGAACTGCACGCCTGGTTCAACCCGTACCGGGTGGCCAACCACACCGACCCGGGCCGGCTCGTGCCCTCCCACCCGGCCCGGCGCAACCCCGGCTGGACGGTCCCGTACGGCGGGAAGCTCTACTACAACCCCGGCCTGCCCGAGGTGCGGCGCTTCGTCCAGGACGCGATGCTCGACGCCGTCGCCCGCTACCCCGTCGACGGGGTGCACTGGGACGACTACTTCTACCCGTACCCCGTGGACGGCCAGTCCTTCGACGACGACGCGGCCTACGAGCGGTACGGCTCCTCCTTCGCCTCCCGCGCGGACTGGCGCCGCCACAACACGGACACCCTGGTCCGCGAGATGTCCGGGAGGCTGCGGACGCTCCGGCCCGCGGCGCGCTTCGGCATCAGCCCGTTCGCGATCTGGCGCAACGCCGACCGGGACCCGCTCGGTTCACCGACGCAGGCGGGCCTCGGCACGTACGACGACCTGTACGCGGACACCCGCAAGTGGGTCACCGAGGGCTGGATCGACTACGTGGCCCCGCAGGTCTACTGGCACATCGGACACCCGACCGCCGACTACGCCGACGTCGTCCCGTGGTGGGCGCGGACAGTCTCGGGCACGGGAGTGGACCTCTACATCGGGGAGGCGCTCTACCGGAGCGACGCGAACAGCCCCACCGCCGCCTGGCGCGATCCGGCGGAGCCGTCCCGGCACGTGCGCTTCGCGCGGCAGTACCCGGAGGTCCGCGGTCACCTCTGGTTCTCGGCGAAGCAGGTGGCCGCGGACCCCAACGGGGCGATGGCCCGGGTGGTCGCCGACCACTACGGATCGGCGGTCCGCCCGCGCTGAGCCGGCGCCGGGCGGGGTGGCTTCGGGCGGGCCGGTGCCCGGCGTGCCGGCGCCCGCGGCGTCAGTGCCCGTCCGCCTCGGGGTGGGGGTGGCGGACCACGCAGTCCGGCCCGGGGGCCATGAGCGCCTCGTGTCCGTCCTGGAAGCGCACCCGGTAGGGGGGAGTCCCGTTGTCCCCCAGGACCTGGGTGATCTCGCCGACCTTGTCGTTCTGACCTACGATCCTGCCGTGCTGCACCAGCTGGTCGCCCTCAGTCGCGTGCATGTCCGACCTCCTCGGTGGCGGTCCGATCCGGTGTTAGCAGTTTAGGTCGTCCTGTTGTGGTTTGACCCGTTCGTCACTTGGCCCGTTGTGTGACCGCGATGCAGACGAGCACCGCGCAGGCGGCCACGGGCGCGGCGGGCGAAAGGTGCTCGCCCAGCAGCGCCACCGACCACACGAGGGTCAGCAGCGGCTGGGCGAGCTGGAGCTGGCTGGCCCGCGGCGCGCCGATCTCGGCCATGCCGCGGTACCAGACGTACAGCCCGAGGAAGGTGGAGCCGGCCGCCGCCCAGACCAGGCCGGCCAGGCCGTGCCCGGTGAGGTGCACCGGCTCGTACGCCAGCCCCAGCACGGAGCCGGCCAGGCTGAGCGGCAGGCACAGCACCAGTGCCCAGCCGACCACCTGCCAGCCGGGCAGCTCCCGGGCCAGGCGCCCGCCCTCGGTGTACCCGGCGGCGCACACCAGCAGCGCGCCGAACAGGTAGCCGTCGCCGGCCGAGAGGGAGCCGCCGCTCTGCGCCACGGTGAACGCGAGGACGACCGCGGCCCCGGCGACGGCCGCCACCCAGAACCGGCGCGGGGGCCGGGCCCCGGTACGCAGCGCCGAGAGCGCGGCCGTGGTCAGCGGGAGCAGGCCGACGACCACGGCGGCGTGCGAGGTGGTCGACGTCCGCAGCGCGAGGGTGGTGAGCAGCGGGAAACCCACGACCACCCCGGCGGCGACGACCGCCAGCCCGCCCCAGTGCGCCCGCGCGGGCGGTGCGACCCGCAGGGCCAGCAGGAAGCCGCCGGCGAGGACCGCCGCGAGGGCGCTGCGCAACGAGACGAGGGACCAGGGGCCGAAGCTCTCCAGTCCCCAGGCGGTGGCGGGGAAGGTCAGCGAGAAGGCGACGACGCCCAGGGAGGCCAGGAGGGTGCCCCGGCGGCTCACAGAGTCGTCGACCGCTATCGGCGGCGGGAGGATAGCGCTATTCTGTGCTGTCATGTACGAGCGTAGCAGTGTGGTGGAGTTGGCTGAATCCCTGCGGGCGGAGCTGGACCGCTACTCGATTGGTGGAAAGCTCCCGTCGAGCAGGTCCCTGGTCGACCGCTACCGGGTCAGCCCGGTGACCGTCTCCCGGGCCCTCGCCCAGCTCGCCGCCGAGGGGCTCGTCGTCACCCGCCCCGGAGCCGGCGTCTTCCGCGCCCGGCCGCGTGCGCAGGCCGCCGCGCCGGGGGACACCTCCTGGCAGGAGGTCGCCCTCAGCGCGGAGGGGGCCGGTGAGGTCGTCCCGCGGTCCGTGGACGCCGCCGGGGTGCTGGCCTCGCTCGCCATGCCGCCGCCGGGGGTCATCGAGCTCAGCGGCGGCTACCTCCACTCCTCGCTGCAGCCCGAGCGGGCCATGGCGGCGGCCCTGGCCCGGGCCGGACGGCGGCCCGGCGCCTGGGGGCGGCCGCCCGTCGAGGGGCTGCCGGAGCTGCGGGACTGGTTCGCCCGGGAGATCGGCGGGGCGGTCGGCGCCGCGGACGTCCTGGTCACCGCGGGCGGGCAGAACGCACTGGCGACCGCCCTGCGGGCGCTCGCCCCGCCGGGGGCGCCGATCCTGGTGGAGTCGCCGACCTACCCGGGGCTGCTGGCCATCGCCCGCGCCTCGGGATGCCGGCCCGTTCCCGTACCGGTGGACGCCGAGGGGGTCCGGCCCGACCTGCTCGCCGCGGCCTTCGAGGCCACCGGGGCGCGGGTGTTCGTGTGCCAGCCGCTGTTCCAGAACCCGACCGGCGCGGTGCTGGCCCCGGCGCGGCGGGCCGAGGTGCTGCGGATCGCGCGGGCCGCCGGTGCCTTCGTGGTCGAGGACGACTACGCCCGGGCGCTGGCGCACGAAGACGCCGGCCCCCTGCCCGCCACCCTCGCAGCCGAGGACGCGGACGGGGTGGTGGTCCACGTGCGGTCGCTGACCAAGGCCACCTCGCCCAGCCTGAGGGTGGGCGCCCTGGCCGCGCGCGGCCCGGTCCTGGACCGGCTGCGCGCCATCCAGGTAGTGGACAGCTTCTTCGTGCCCCGCCCGCTCCAGGAGGCGGCCCTGGAGCTGGTCGGCGCACCCGCCTGGCCGCGCCACCTGCGGACGGTCGCCGCCGAGCTGCGGCACCGCCGGGACGTGCTCACAGGGGCGCTGCGGCGCGAGCTGCCCGGCCTGAAGGTGCCCCATCCGCCCTCCGGGGGCTTCCAGCTGTGGGTACGGCCCGCCGTCGGCGGCGACGACACCGCCGTGACCGCTGCGGCGCTGCGGGCCGGGGTCGCGGTCACGCCCGGGCGCCCGTACTTCTGCGCGGAGCCGCCCGCGCCCCACGTACGGATGAGCTTCGCGGCCGTCGCGGGCCCCGCCGAACTGGTGGAGGCGGCCGTACGGCTGCGGGCCGCCCTCGCGGACCCGGCCGCCCCGGACGCTTGACCCGGGGGGCGCCGCGCCCCACCATCACCGCATGCATGTTCGGGTTTCGCTCGTTGCCGCAGCCCGTGGTTGCCCGCTGCTCGCCGAGCGCTTCGACGACGACCGTCCGCTGGACGTCGCCGGCCGCCTCGCGGTGGAGTCCGCCGCCCGGGGCCTGGTGCCGCTGGGCGCCGCCGACCTGCGCTACTGCTCCCCGGCACCGCGCTGCCGGGCCACGGGCGAGGCCCTCGGGTACGCGCCCCTCGCCCAACCCGCGCTGCGCGGGTGCGACATGGGCCGCTGGCGGGGGCTGACGCTGGCCGAGGCTGCCGCCCACGAACCCGACGCGGTCGACGCGTGGCTGACCGACCCCGAGGCCGCCCCGCACGGCGGCGAGTCGCTGCGCGCCTTCATCTCCCGCGTCGGCGGCTGGCTGGACACCCGGCCCGCGGACGACGGGAGTGCGATCGTGGCGGTGACGGAGCCCGCGGTGGTGCGGGCGGCCCTGGTCTTCGTACTGAAGGCGCCCCCGCTGACCTACTGGAACGTCGACGTCCGCCCCCTGTCCACGCTCACCCTCACGGGCAGTCCGGGCCGCTGGTACCTCTCCCTCCCCACCGCCCGCTGACCCGCGGGGCGGCCGCTCCCCGCCTCAGGACTCGTACAGGCGCACGGCGAGGGCGGCGATGTCGTCGTCGAGGCGTCCCCTGCTGTAGCGCACGAGGTCGCGGTGGAGCGCCGCGAGCAGTTCGCGGGGCGGCGTCGGGGGCTGTTGGTGCATCCAGGCCGCCAGCGGGAAGAACTCGCCGTCGCGGGCGCGGGCCTCGGCGATCCCGTCGGTGTAGAGGAGCAGCAGGTCGCCGGGGGCGAAGGCGAAGGTGTCGACGGTGTACCGCTCGCCGATCAGCTCCGCGAGGCTGAGCAGCGGCGAGGGGGTGACCGATTCGAGGACGCGGACCTTCCCGCGGTGCAGGAGCAGGGGCGGGGGGTGTCCGCAGTTGAGGACGTCGATCCGGCCGCCCCCGTGCGGGATCTCGACGAGGAGGGCGGTGGCGAAGCGCTCCATCGGCCCCTCGGGAGGGAAGGCGGCGTTGTACCGGGTGCTGCTGGCGTCGAGCCTGCGGGCGATGTCGACCATGTCGCCCTCGTCGTACGCCGCCTCCCGGAAGGCGTTGACGATCGCCGCGGCCGCCCCCACCGCCGGAAGGCCCTTGCCCCGCACGTCGCCGATGAGCAGTCTGACCCCGAACGGCGTGTCGACCACCTCGTAGAAGTCCCCGCCGATGCGCGCCTCCGCCGCGGCCGCGAGGTACAGCGACTCGATCGCGATGCTGCCGAAGCGGCGCGGCATGGGGCTCAGCACCACCTGCTGCGCCGCGTCGGCGACGAGCCGCACCTGAAAGAGGGTGCGCTCCCGCTGGAGCCGGACGTGGCTGCCGTAGGCGGCGGCCACGGTCACCGCGATGATCCCCGCGGCGGTCCACCACGTCCCCAGGTCGGGGAAGACGAGGCCGAGGCCGATCATCAGGAAGAGGCAGACGGTCCCGAGCAGGACGGTGGGGAGCACCGGCCACATGGCCGCCGCGAGGGCCGGCGCCGCGGGCAGGAGGCGGCTGAAGGCCATTTCCGGCGGAGTGGCGTAGGCCAGGCTGGCGATGACGACGGTCAGGATCACCGGCGACAGCCGCACAAGTCTTCCCGGGCCGGGGCGCCTGCGGAGCCGCGGTCGTCCAGACTCGATCACATGTCCCACGATATCCGCGCAATGCGGGCACGGCGCTCTGGCAGAGGCCGGGGCCCGTCGCGACAGGCCGGGAATGGCCGCGGACCCCGGGGGGCAGGAGGGGTTGGCGGTGTCTTTGCATAATACTGCGGTGATACGTATAGTCATGCCATCGACGAGGAGGGTCCGATGGCAGTACGTGTAGCGGTGGCCGGAGCGAGCGGGTATGCGGGCGGGGAACTCCTGCGCCTGCTGCTCTCGCACCCCGAGGTGGAGATCGGGGCACTGACCGGGCACTCCAACGCCGGACAGCTGCTCGGCTCCCTGCAACCGCACCTGGGCCCGCTCGCCGGGCGGACCCTGGAGGCGACCACCGCCGAGGTCCTCGGGGGACATGATGTCGTGTTCCTCGCGCTTCCGCACGGCCAGTCCGCCGCCGTCGCCGCCGAGCTCGGCGGCGACGTGCTCGTCGTCGACATGGGCGCCGACCACCGGCTGAAGGACGCCGCCGACTGGGACGCCTTCTACGGCGCCCCGCACGCCGGCTCCTGGCCCTACGGCCTCCCCGAGCTGCCCGGCGCCCGCGCCGCCCTGGCGGGGGCCAAGCGGGTCGCCGTCCCCGGCTGCTTCCCCACCGCCGTCTCGCTCGCGCTCTTCCCCGCGTACGCCGCGCAGCTCGCCGAGCCCGAGGCCGTGATCGTCGCCGCCACCGGCACCTCCGGCGCCGGCAAGGCCCTCAAGCCCCACCTGCTCGGCTCCGAGGTCATGGGCTCCGTCAGCCCGTACGGCGTCGGCGGCGGACACCGCCACACGCCCGAGATGGTGCAGAACCTCTCCCCGGTGGCCGGACAGCGCGTCTGCGTCTCCTTCACGCCGACCCTCGTCCCCATGGCGCGCGGCATCCTCGCCACCTGCTCCGCCAAGGCGCTCCCCGGCACCACCGCCGAGCAGCTCCGCGCGGCCTACGAGAAGGCGTACGCCGACGAGCCCTTCGTACGGCTGCTCCCCGAGGGGCAGTGGCCGGCCACCCAGTCCGTCACGGGCTCCAACGCCGTCCAGGTCCAGGTCGCCTACGACGCGTCCGTCCGGCGGATCATCGCCGTCAGCGCGATCGACAACCTGACCAAGGGCACCGCCGGCGGCGCGGTGCAGAGCATGAACATCGCCCTCGGGCTCCCCGAACAGACCGGCCTTTCCACGATCGGAGTAGCACCGTGAGCGTCACGGCAGCACAGGGATTCACGGCGGCGGGCATCGCCGCCGGGATCAAGGCGAACGGCAACCCGGACCTGGCCCTCGTGGTCAACAACGGGCCGCGTCTGGCCGCCGCGGGCGTGTTCACCTCCAACCGCGTCAAGGCCGCGCCCGTGCACTGGTCCGAGCAGGTCCTGCGCGGCGCCGCCGTCAGCGCGGTCGTCCTGAACTCCGGCGGCGCCAACGCCTGCACCGGCCCCAAGGGCTTCCAGGACACCCACGCCACCGCCGAGAAGGTCGCGGACGTCCTCAACGCGCTCGGCACGGGCGCCGAGTTCAACGCGGGCGAGATCGCCGTCGCGTCCACCGGCCTGATCGGCGTCCTGCTCCCCATGGACAAGCTGCTGCCCGGCATCGAGACCGCGGCCGCCGCCCTCACCGCCGACGGCGGCGAGGCCGCCGCCGTCGCCATCAAGACCACCGACACCGTGCACAAGACCGCCACCGTCTCGCAGGACGGCTGGACGGTCGGCGGCATGGCCAAGGGCGCGGGCATGCTCGCCCCCGGCCTGGCCACCATGCTCGTCGTCCTCACCACCGACGCCGACGTGGACAGCGCCGCCCTCGACACGGCGCTGCGCGCCGCCACCCGCACCACCTTCGACCGGATCGACTCCGACGGCTGCATGTCCACCAACGACACCGTGCTGCTGCTGGCCTCCGGCGCGTCCGGCCGGGTGCCGGAGCAGGAGGCGTTCGCCGAGGCCGTACGGACCGTCTGCGACGACCTCGCCCGCCAGCTGATCGGCGACGCCGAGGGCGCCAGCAAGGACATCCGCATCGAGGTCGTCGGCGCGCTCAGCGAGGACGACGCCGTCGAGGTCGGCCGGTCCATCGCCCGGAACAACCTCCTCAAGTGCGCCATCCACGGCGAGGACCCCAACTGGGGCCGGGTGCTCTCCGCCATCGGCACCACCGCGGCCGCCTTCGACCCGGACCGGCTGAACGTCGCCATCAACGGCGTCTGGGTCTGCAGGAACGGCTCGGTCGGCGAGGACCGCGACCTGGTGAGCATGAAGGACCGCGAGGTGCGCATCACCGCGGACCTGGCGGGCGGCGCCGAGTCCGCCGTGATCTGGGCAAACGACCTCACCGCCGAGTACGTCCACGAGAACAGCGCGTACAGCTCATGAGCGGCGACAAGGCCGGACAGCCCGGCACCGGCACCGGCGCCCACCCCGGCACGGCGCGCAAGCACACCGCGCTGCCCAAGGCGGAGATCCTCATCGAGGCCCTGCCCTGGCTCACCCGCCACAACGGCAAGGTCGTCGTCATCAAGTTCGGCGGCAACGCCATGATCGACGAGGACCTGAAGGCGGCCTTCGCCCAGGACGTGGTCTTCCTGCGGCAGGCCGGCCTCAAGCCGGTCGTGGTGCACGGCGGCGGCCCCCAGATCAACGCCCAGCTCGACAAGCAGGGCCTCATCAGCGAGTTCAAGGCGGGCCTGCGCGTCACCACCCCGGAGGCCATGGACGTCGTACGGATGGTCCTGGCGGGCCACGTCCAGCGCGAGCTGGTCGGGCTCCTCAACCAGCACGGGCCGCTCGCCGTGGGTCTGACCGGCGAGGACGCCCACACCATCACCGCCACCAAGCACAGCCCGGAGATCGACGGCGAGCTCGTCGACATCGGGCGGGTCGGTGAGATCACCTCCATCAACACCGGCGCCATCGAGGCACTGCTGTCGGACGGCCGCATCCCGGTCGTCTCCTCCATCGCGCGCAGCGCCGACGACCACCACGTCTACAACGTGAACGCCGACACGGCGGCCGCGGCCCTCGCCGCCGCCCTCGGCGCCGAGACGCTCATGGTCCTCACCGACGTCGAGGGCCTCTACGCGGACTGGCCGAACAGCGACGAGGTGATCAGCCGGCTCACCGTCAGCGAGCTGGACAAGCTGATGCCCGAGCTGTCCAGCGGCATGGTGCCGAAGATGGAGGGCTGTCTGCACGCCGTCCGCAACGGCGTGACCACCGCCCGCGTGATCGACGGGCGGGTCCAGCACTCGATCCTGCTGGAGATCTTCACGGACGAGGGAATCGGCACGATGGTCGTGCCGGACGAGCCGCAAGGGGGAGCGAAGTGACCGCGCACACCGGCAACCAGGAGTACCGCGACCGCTGGCGGGGCGCCCTGACCGACAACTACGGGACGCCCGCCCTGGCCCTCGTACGGGGCGACGGCGCCCAGGTCTGGGACGCGGACGGCCGGCAGTACACCGACCTCGTCGGCGGCATCGCGGTCAACGCGCTGGGCCACGCCCACCCCGCCATCGTCGAGGCCGTCACCGGACAGATCTCCACCCTCGGCCACGTCTCCAACCTCTACGTCTCCGAGCCCGTCGTGGCGCTCGGCGAGCGACTGCTCCAGCTCTTCGGCCGCCCCGGCAGGGTCTTCTTCTGCAACTCGGGCGCCGAGGCCCTCGAAGCCGCCTTCAAGATCGGCCGGCTGACCGGGCGCACCCACATGGTCGCCACCGACGGCGGGTTCCACGGCCGGACCATGGGCGCCCTCGCCCTCACCGGCCAGCCGCAGAAGCGGGAGCCGTTCCTGCCGCTGCCCGGCGACGTCACGCACGTCCCGTACGGCGACGCGGAGGCCCTGCGGGCCGCCGTCACCGAGGAGACCGCGCTCGTCGTCATCGAGCCGATCCAGGGTGAGAACGGCGTGGTGGTCCCCCCGGCCGGATACCTGACGGCCGCCCGCGAGATCACCCGCGCCACCGGCACCCTGCTCGTCCTGGACGAGGTCCAGACCGGCATCGGCCGCTGCGGCCAGTGGTTCGAGCACCAGGCCCACGGGGGCGTGGAGCCCGACCTCGTCACCCTCGCCAAGGGCCTCGGCGGCGGTCTGCCGATCGGCGCCGTGGCCGCCTTCGGGCCCGCAGCCGACCTGCTCCGGCCGGGCCAGCACGGCACCACCTTCGGCGGGAACCCCGTCTCGTGCGCCGCCGGCCTCGCCGTCATCGACACGATCGCCGCCGAAGGGCTCCTCGACCGGGTCAAGGAGCGCGGCGAGCAGCTGCGCTCCGGCATCGAGGGAACCGGCCACCCGCTCGTCTCCCACGTCCGCGGCGCCGGGCTGCTGCTGGGTATCGTGCTGACCGAGCCCCTCGCGCCCCAGGTGCAGCAGGCGGCTCAGGACGCCGGCTTCCTGGTGAACGCGCCCGCCCCCGACGTCGTACGGCTGATGCCCCCGTACGTACTCACCGAGGCCGAGCTGGACGCGTTCCTCCGGGCCCTGCCCGGCATCCTCGACACAGCCCACGGGGACGGATCCGGAGAATGAGACGACGATGACCCAGGCGCAGGAGAACGACCACGTCGGGCAGGCCGTCCCGCAGACCCGCACCGCACGGCACCGGCGGATCGTGGACATCCTCAACCGGCAGCCCGTCCGCTCCCAGAGCCAGCTGGCCAAACTGCTCGCGGACGACGGGCTGAGCGTCACCCAGGCGACGCTCTCGCGCGATCTCGACGAGCTCGGGGCCGTGAAGATCCGCAACACCAACGGCGAGCTGATCTACGCGGTTCCCAGCGAGGGCGGCTTCCGCACCCCGCAGGCCCCCCTCGGGGAGTCGGCGAAGGAGGAGCGGATGCGGCGGCTCTCCGGGGAACTGCTGATCTCGGCCGAGGCCTCCGCCAACCTCGTGGTCCTGCGCACCCCGCCCGGGGCCGCGCAGTTCCTCGCGTCGGCGATCGACCAGGCCGAACTCCGCGAGATCCTCGGCACGATCGCCGGCGACGACACGCTGATGCTGATCAGCCGGGACCCGCTGGGCGGCCAGGCCCTCGCCGACCACCTGCTGCGCCTGGCCCAGAAGGAAGGCTGACCCCACGGGGGAGGGGCCCGGCAGGCGCGGTCGCCGCCGGGCCCGCCGGCCGCGGGTCGGCCGCAGGTCGCCGGCGCGTCGGCAGCCCGCGGGCCGCGGGTCAGTAGCGGGTCACCGCCAGGGTCCCCGACCCGGTGCCGATCGCGATGTGCGGGCGCCGGCGGGGGTCCGCCCAGCGCAGCAGCGCCCGCATGGCCCGGTCCGGTACGGACACGCAACCGGCCGTCGCGCCCCTGCCGTTGACGTGCAGGAAGATCCCGGCGCCCCGGCCGCGGACGGGCCGGTCGTAGTTGAAGGCGACGACCAGCGCGTGCGCGTACTGGGTGCCGTAGTCCGCCAGGTGCTCCGCCTCGCCCGGCGCGCAGTCCGCGGGCAGCGGCTCCGTCCAGCGGTTGTAGCTGCCGGAGGCGTTGTCCTGGCACCACCACGAATCGTCCGTCACCCGGCGGTAGCGGTACTGCGTACCGGCGGGCGCGCTCCGGATCCCGAAGGCGTAGGGAAGCGCGTACAGGCCCGTCGGCGTCGTGTTCGTGCCCTGGACGCGGCTCGCGCCCTCGGTGAGCCCGTTCGCCCCGAAGCGGGCCTCGGCGCTCCCGGCCTCGAACCAGCGGCCCGCCCGCCGGTCCCACCAGGTGACCCGCCCGGTCGTCGACCCGGGCGCGGGGGCGACCGCGGTGATCAGCTGACTGCCCCCTCCGGTGTCGGCGAGCCGGGCGGGCAGCGGCGAAAAGCCCTGGGGGAGCAGGGCGGTGACGATCAGTGAGCCGGTGACGAGAGCGGTACGCAGCACACGTCAGACGGTACGGGGCGGAAGGGGCAGCGGCAGCGCAGGCAGGCCGTCGACGCTGGTCCCGATGAAATCCTTCTTCTCGCAGTACGCGGCGAACTCGTCGTCCGTCTTGCGGCCGAAGTACTCCGCGTGCAGGGTGCGCTCGCCCTGGTACTCCATGAAGGGGACGGCGTACCCGCACACATCGGTGATCCGGCGGGCCCGCACGACGATGACGGCCCGGGCGGCCGGTCCGTCGGCGTCGCCGAACAGGGAGACCAGCCCGGCCCAGCGGGGGTCGTCGCGGAAGACCGCCTCGCCCTCGCCGTGAATCCGCACGATGTTCGGCGGCCCGCTGAACGCGCACCACATCAGCGTGATCCGGCCGTTCTCGCGGACGTGGGCGATGGTCTCGGCGCCGCTGCCGCCGAAGTCCAGGTAGGCGAGGGTCCGGTCGTCGATGACGACGAGGGTCCCCGAGCGGCCCTTGGGGGAGAGGTTGACGTGTCCGTCACCCGCGAGCGGGGCGGTGGCGGTGAAGAAGACGGGCTGCTCCTCGATGAACCTGCGGAGCCGGTCGTCTATGCGTGCGTGGAGTTTTCCCATGGAGATCATTATCAGTTCGTCGGGGACCCGCGGAGGGGGAGTCCGAGCTGTCGGCGCATCTGGTGCACGACGTGCTCGCTGAACAGGCCCGTGCACCGGTCCAGCAGGACGCCGACCTCCGGGTCCCCGGTCGGCAGGGCGGGGGTGCCGTACGGGGACCACAGGCTCTGGACGTACTGCCCGGCGATCCGGCGCAGGTCCGCGTCGCCGTCCGCCAGCAGGTCCACCGACGCGCGCAGCGAGACCGTTCCGCCCCGCGCGCGCAGCAGCCGGTAGGCGGCGCGGCGGGTGTGCGGCGGGCGCCCCGGCGCGAGGCGCTCCAGCAGCCGGCCGGGGTGCAGCCGGTCCGCGGAGGCCCGCAGGCTCAGCGAGGCCTCGCGGGCCACGGCGGGCGCGGGGTCGTCCAGCAGCGGCTCCAGCAGGCCCGTGTCGTGGGTGTCGATCAGCCGCAGCCCGGCGACGGCGCCGGCCCGCACCGCGCCGACGGGGTGCTCCAGCAGCGTCCGCAGCAGCGGGGCGTCCTCACGGCCGGCGCACTCGGCGAAGCCGAGCACCGCGGCGGAGGTGACGGGCCCCGGGCCCGTGACGCGCGCGAGGGAGAGGGCGTACGGGTCGCCGCCGTCCTGGCGCACCACCCAGCGGGCGCAGGCCCGGACCAGCCCGGAGCGGTCGCCGAGGTACCGCCCGGCCTCCGCGCCCCGTCCGGCCCGCCGCAGCAGGGTGACCCCGGCGGAGCGGACCAGCGGGCCGTGCCCGCCGAGCAGGGTGTCGACGGCCTCGGCGTCCGGCCCGCCGGGGGCGGCCGCGGCCAGGGCCAGGGCCGCGTCCGTCCACGTCCGGCCCGTCGCCGGGTCGCGCTCCGCGGCGGCCCGGCGGGCCAGTTCCCGTACGTCCGGCGCCCCGGCCCCGACGGCGACCCGGGCGGCGAGTCGCCGGGTGGGCAGGTCGGGGCTGTCGTGCAGCCCGGCCAGGGCGGGGCCGCCGGCCCCGGCGCGCAGCGCCCCCTCGAACAGCTCCAGCGCCCATGCGCCCTGCTCGCGGCGGCCGAGCCGCAGGACGAGCGGGGTCAGCCGGAGCAGCGCCTGCATCGGGTCGGCGGCCAGCAGGTCGGCCAGGACGCGCCGGGCCCGCCGCCGTACGGCGGGAACCCAGTCGGCGCACCGGATCGCGACGAGCTCCGGCGTGGGGTGCGGGGCGCTCAAGGCCTGCTGGCGGATCCGTCCGTCGGGGTGGCAGAGCGCGGCCTCGGGGCGGGCGGTGCCTGCGTACCGGTACGGGGGGAACGCGCGGATCTCCTGGTCGAAGGCGGTCCACGCGTCCGGTCCCGCGACGGGCAGCACCGGGCCGGCTCCGCCCGCCGCGCCGCTCAGGACCGCCTGCGCCGCCGCCCGGCCCCGCTCCGTCTCCTGCCGCCCCTTGGCGCCCATGTGCCCTCCCCCGGGTGTGTCACGTACCGATCCTAGGCCGCGGGTGGGAGCGGCGCCTCCGATATTCGGGCTGGTCACAGAGGTGCGGTGGGGCTCGATTGACGAAACATACGGACTAATGCATAGTTATGCCTGCCGTTGGATGCGCCGTACGGAGGGCCCCGGCCCGTCCCTGGCGACCGTCGCGCATCGCGACCCCGCCCGAGTCGTTGGGCAGTTGCGGGCAGGACCAGCAGGACCGGCAACATCAGCAGCATCGGCAGCATCAGCAGGACCGGCAGTACGCCGACGGCCTCCCCGCACCCTCCGCGGCGGGGAGGCCGTCGCACACCCACCCCCTTGAGGAGCAGTAGCTGTGAGCAGCAACAACGGTGACGTCCGGCTCTGGGGCGGCCGCTTCGCCGACGGCCCCGCCGAGGCCCTCGCGAAGCTGTCCGCGTCGGTCCACTTCGACTGGCGCCTCGCCCCGTACGACATCGCCGGCTCCCGGGCCCACGCGCGCGTGCTGCACAAGGCGGGCCTGCTCACGGCCGAAGAGCTCGACCGCATGACCGGCGGCCTGGACCGGCTCGAAGCCGACGTGGCGAGCGGCTCCTTCACCGGCACCATCGCCGACGAGGACGTGCACACCGCCCTGGAGCGGGGGCTGCTGGAGCGGCTCGGCGCCGACCTCGGCGGCAAGCTGCGGGCGGGCCGGTCCCGCAACGACCAGGTGGCCACCCTCTTCCGGATGTACCTGCGCGACCACGCGCGGATCGTCGGCGGTCTGATCGCCGACCTCCAGGACGCCCTGGTCGGCCTCGCCGAGAGCCACGCGGACGTGGCCATGCCCGGCAGGACCCACCTCCAGCACGCGCAGCCGGTGCTCTTCGCCCACCACGTGCTGGCCCACGTGCAGGCCCTGTCCCGGGACGCCGAGCGGCTGCGCCAGTGGGACACCCGGACCGCGGTCTCCCCGTACGGCTCGGGCGCCCTCGCGGGCTCCTCGCTGGGCCTGGACCCGGAGGCGGTCGCCGCCGACCTGGGCTTCGAGCGCGGCTCGGTCGGCAACTCGATCGACGGCACGGCCTCGCGGGACTTCGTCGCCGAGTTCGCCTTCATCACCGCGATGATCGGGATCAACCTGTCCCGGATCGCGGAGGAGATCATCATCTGGAACACGAAGGAGTTCTCCTTCGTGACCCTGCACGACGCCTTCTCGACCGGGTCGTCGATCATGCCGCAGAAGAAGAACCCGGACATCGCGGAGCTGGCGCGCGGCAAGTCGGGGCGTCTCATCGGCAACCTGACCGGCCTGCTCGCCACGCTGAAGGCGCTGCCGCTGGCGTACAACCGGGACTTGCAGGAGGACAAGGAGCCGGTCTTCGACTCCTGCGACACCCTGGAGGTCCTGCTGCCGGCCTTCACCGGCATGATGGCCACCCTCACGGTCAACCGGGAGCGGATGGAGGAGCTGGCCCCGGCCGGCTTCTCGCTCGCCACCGACATCGCGGAGTGGCTGGTCAAGCAGGGCGTGCCGTTCCGGGTGGCGCACGAGGTGGCCGGCGAGTGCGTCAAGGTCTGCGAGGGCGAGGGCATCGAGCTCGACCAGCTCACCGACGACCAGTTCGCGAAGATCTCGCAGCACCTGACCCCGGAGGTCCGGACCGTGCTCAACGTCAGGGGCGCCCTGGCCTCGCGCAGCGGCCGCGGAGGCACCGCCCCGTCGGCGGTCGCGGTCCAGCTGACCGAGCTGAAGGCCGACCTGGTCATCCAGCACGCCTGGGCGATCCACAAGCAGTAGCCGCGGGCCCGCAGGGGCGGCCGGAGCATCCGCTCCGGCCGCCCCTCCGGCGTTCCGGACCTCCGGGCCGGGCCCGCGCCAGGCGCCCGTCACTCCGCCCAGTCCGCCAGGGCGTCGAAGTCGGCCCGGGTCAGCCCGACCTGCTCGTCGATGCGCAGCAGCAGCGTCCGGGCCGGGTGGTGCATGCCGATGTACTCGCGGTCCGCGGCCCTGATGTCGTCGTCGATCCAGGCGAAGGGGCGCGTCCCCGCGTACTCCAGGACGTACTGGGTCTTCCAGAAGGTCCCGCGCGGGGCGCGTCCGTGCATCACCGGCCAGTCGATGAACGGCAGCCGGGGCAGCCCCAGGTGCGGGCCTATCCAGTCGTTGGCCTCGTCCTTCCACGTCGTCGCCCACACGAGGTCGTACGTCCGCGCCAGGGCGAGCAGTTCCTCGCCGTGCCCGTGGTCCAGCCAGACCCGCAGCGGCTTCGCGCTCTCGGCCTCGCGCCAGCCCGTCGGGCGCATCCGGTGGGTGGTGTAGCCCTCGGGGCGGCGCCGGGCCTTCGCGGCGTACGGGTTCAGCGGCCCGTCCACGTCGATCAGCAGCAGCGGCCTGGGCGCGTTCGGCGGATTCATCTCGGCAGCATTCCTTCCGGGCGGCCCGGGGGGCAGCCCATTTTCCAGTGAATGAGACAGTGGTGTCTCATTCGGGTTATGGTTGTCTCATGGCCATGGATCGTGACCAGGTGCTCCGCGACGCGGCAGCCCTGCTCTCCCGCAAATCGACCGCGACGATGGACGAGGTCGCGCGCGCCGCCGGAATCGGGCGCGCCACCCTCCACCGGCACTTCGCCGGACGCGACGCCCTCGTACGCGCGCTCGAAGAGCTCGGCATCCGGGAGTTCGAGGTGGCGTTCGACAACGCCCGCCTCGACGAGGACACGGCGGTGGACGCCCTCAGGCGCCTCGTCGCCGAGGCGGAACCCAACGCGGAGCTGCTGGCCTTCCTCGTCACCGAGAACCAGCTGTTCGAGGGGGACGGGATCCACGAGGGATGGGCCCGCCTGGACGCCCGCGTCGGCGCGCTCTTCCGGCGCGGCCAGCAGGAGGGCGACATCCGGATCGACCTGAGCCCCGCCTGGCTCACCGAGGCCCTCTACGGGCTCATCGGCACCTGCGCCTGGGCCGTGATGGACGGCCGGGTGGCCGCCAAGGACTTTCAGTACATGATCATCGAGTTGCTGCTCGGTGGGGCACGACGGAGTGTGGAGCGATGAGCCGAACCGAAGAGCTGAGCAGGCACAAGGGGGCGGAGGGGAGGAGCCCCGGGCGCTGGCTTGCGCTCGGCGTGCTGGTCCTGGCCGTCCTGCTGGTCGCGGTGGACGCCACCGTGCTCGGGCTCGCGACCCCGGCCCTCAGCGAGGACCTCCAGCCGTCCGGCACCCAGCTGCTGTGGATCGGCGACATCTACTCCTTCGTCATCGCCGGCCTGCTCGTGTCCATGGGCTCCCTCGGCGACCGCATCGGCCGCAAGAAGCTGCTCCTCGTCGGCGCCACGGCCTTCGGCGCCGTCTCCGTCCTGAACGCGTACGCCACCAGCCCCGAGATGATGATCGTCGCCCGGGCCCTGCTCGGCGTCGCCGGCGCCACCCTGATGCCGTCCACCCTCGCGCTGATCCGCAACATCTTCCAGGACCCCCGGGAGCGCAGCCTCGCGATCGGCGTCTGGGGCGCCGCCGCCTCCGCGGGGGCGGCCGTCGGACCGGTCGTCGGCGGGGCACTGCTCCAGCACTACTGGTGGGGCTCGGTCTTCCTCATCAACCTGCCCGTGATGATCGTCCTGGTCGTCGTCGGCGTCAAGCTGCTGCCCGAGTCCAAGAACCCCGTCGCGGGCCCCTGGGACCTGGTCAGCGTCGCCCTCTCCCTCGTCGGCGTCATCGGCGTGGTCTACGCCGTCAAGGAAGTCGCCACCCACGGCCCGACCTGGGGCGTCTGGGCGGCCGCCGTCATCGGCGGCGCCTGCCTGTACGCGTTCGTCCGACGCCAGTTCAGCCTGCCGTCCCCGCTGCTCGACATGCGGCTCTTCAAGCACTGCGGCTTCTCCGGCGCCGTCCTCGCCGACCTGCTGACCGTTTTCGGCCTTTCCGGACTCGTCTTCTTCCTCTCCCAGTTCCTCCAGCTCGTCCAGGGACGCGACCCGCTGGAGGCGGGCCTGGCGGAGCTGCCCGCCGCCGTCGGCGCGGTGGTCACCGGCCTGCTCGCCGGCCGCTACGCCCGCAGGTACTCGGTGCGCTCGACAGTCGTCGGCGGCCTGGCCGCCATCGGTCTGGCCCTGGGCGTCCTCACCGTGATCCACAAGGACACCGGCTACCCGCTGCTCGGCGCGGCCCTGCTGGCCGTCGGCCTCGGCGCAGGCCTCTCGTTCACCGTCACCGCCGACGTCATCCTCTCCAGCGTCCCCAAGGAGCAGGCCGGCTCCGCCTCCGCCGTCTCCGAGACCGCGTACGAGCTCGGCGCCGCGCTCGGCATCGCCCTGCTCGGCTCCGTCGTCACCGGCGTCTACCAGAGCTTCACGGCCCCCGCCTCGGTCCCCGCACCCGTCGCGGACGCCGCCCACGAATCCCTCGGCGGAGCCGTCGAGGCCGCCAAGCAGCTGGACCCGCAGACCGCCGAGCAGATGGTGGGCGCGGCCCAGGAGGCCTTCGTGGACGGCCTGCGGCTCGCCTCGGGGGTCGGGGCGGCCGTCCTGCTGGCCACCGCCGCGGCCACCTGGTTCCTGCTCAAGGGCCAGAAGCTCCAGGACGGAATCGAGCACTGACCAGGTGTGATCCGGCCAAAAGGCTCCGCCCTGCACACAGTTGACAGTTCGTGGACCGCGGGACACCATCCCCAGCGATGGAGATCAACGATCTGACCCCGGCCGAACGCCGCCTGTGGGACGCCTTTCCGCGCGGCGAGCGCGTCGACTTCCGGGCCGGCCCGGACGAGGACGCCGCCGACGGCGACGGCTGGGGTCCGGAGCGCACCGTGCGCGCCGAGGTGATCACGGCCCTGCTGATCAACGGCCGCAGCACCCCCGGCCTGGTCGCCGGACTCAACGTCCGCGGCGCCCGGATCACGGGCAAGCTGGACCTGAAGTACGCCGTGGTGGAGCACGCGATCCGGCTGCGCGGCTGCTGGTTCGAGCGCAAACCCCTCGTGTACGGGGCCCAGCTGCGGGCCCTGGTGCTCAGCGACTCGGCGCTGCCCGGGCTGACCGCCACCTCCGTCAGCATCGACGTCGTCCTGCGGATGCCCTGCTGCACGATCACCGGGCCCGTCCGGCTGTCCGGCGCCCGGATAGCCGGCGGCCTCTTCCTCCAGCGCGCGGTCATCGGCCGCCCGGGCGTCGAGGAGGAGGGCGGCGAACCGATCCTCCAGTTCAACCACGCCGACATCGGCACCGACGTCATCGCGATGGACCTCACCGTCCACGGCCAGACCCGCATCAACGGCGCCACCGTCGGCGGCCAGATCAACCTCGACGGCGCCCGGCTGCTCGCCCCCGGCGGCACCGCCCTGCACGCCGAGACCCTGACCGTCGGCACGGACCTGCGCGCCATGCGGATGGAGGCCCGCGGCCGCGTCAACCTGACGGGCTCCCGCATACCGGGCCAGCTCAACTTCGCCTACGCCCGCTTCCTCAACCCCGGAGGCGTCGCCCTGCGCGCCTCCAGCTGCCTGGTCGGCGAGGTGTGGCTGCGTTCCTGCGAGACCATCCAGGGCAGCCTGAACCTGCGGCGCTCCCAGTTCGACCGGCTGCACATGCCCCCCGAGACCTGGCCGCAGGAGATCCGCATCGACGGACTCACCTACCGGACCCTGGCCCCGCACCTCCCCGCCGAGGAACGGCTCCCCGCGCTGGAACGCGAGGAGACGGGCTACCTGCCGTACGCCTACGAACAGCTCGCCGCGGCGTACCGCACGGCCGGCGACGAGGCCGCCGCCCGTACCGTCCAGCTCGCCAAGCTGCGCCGGCACCGCCGCACCCTGCCCCGGCACGCCCGCGCCTGGGGCCTGCTCCAGGACGTCACCGTGGGCTACGGGTTCCGGCCGATGCGCGCGGCGGGCTGGCTGCTGGCGCTGCTGGCCACCGGGGTCGTCGCCTACTGGACCGGTCCGCCGCGGCCCCTCAAGGCGGGGGAGGCGCCGGACTTCAACCCGGTGTTCTACACGCTCGACCTGATGCTGCCGATCGTCGGCTTCGGACAGGAGTCCGCGTACGCGCCGAGCGGCTGGCACCAGTGGCTGTCGTACCTGCTGATCGTGACCGGCTGGATCCTCGCCACCACGACGGCGGCGGGTGTCAGCCGGTCCCTCCAACGGCAGTAGCCGCGGCCCTACGCGGCCTTCGCCTTGGTGGCGTACATGTCCACGTACTCCTGGCCCGAGAGGCGCATGACCTGGGCCATCACCGAGTCGGTGACGGCGCGCAGCACGTAACGGTCGCGGTCCATGCCCTCGTGGCGGGAGAACTCCATCGGCTCGCCGAAGCGGACCGTGACCCGTCCCGGCCGCGGCATGCCGGCGCCGCCGGGCTGGAGCTTGTCGGTGCCGATCATGGCGAACGGGACCACGGGGGCGCCGGTCATCAGGGTCAGCCGGGCGATGCCGGTGCGGCCGCGGTAGAGGCGGCCGTCGGGGGAGCGGGTGCCCTCGGGGTAGATGCCGAAGACCTTGCCCTCTTCGAGGATCCGGCGGCCGGTCATCAGGGCCGCGACCCCGCCGTTGGCGCCGTCGCGGTCGACGGGGATCATCCCGGAGCCGGTGAAGAACCACGCCATGAGGCGGCCCTTGACCCCCTTGCCCGTCACGTACTCGTCCTTGCCGATGAAGTGGACCGTACGGTCGCACACCAGCGGCAGGATCATCGAGTCGATGAAGGTGAGGTGGTTGCCCGCCAGAATCACCGGCCCGGTCCCGGGAATGTTCTCGATGCCCTCCACACGGGTGCGGAACATCATGCGCATGACCGGTCCGACAGTGGCTTTGATGAGCGCGGTACGGAACAACGTGGGCCCTCCGGCATCGAAAAGCGGTTCGCACACGCCACCACACGGCGGTAGTGCAGGTGAGGACGATACTCGCGGGTCGGCTCTGATCGCACATCGGGTTCACGCGTCGGATACGCGGTGTTGACGCGCGTTTCCGCCATGTTCCCCCGGCACACGTCCGCCGGCCACCACCCCCTGCCTACCATCGGCACGCCGATCGGGGGCCGCGTGACACCAGAGATCCCGGGACCCGCGGCCCTTTTCTGACGGGGAGTGGCACGCATGACGCAGCGTGGGACAGCACGGCGCACGGTCCTGGGAGCGGCCGTCCTGGCGGCGGGCGGAGCAGTGGCGGGCATCCCGGCGGGAACCGCGTCGGCAGCGGAAGCGGACCGCGGCGACGGCGGTTTCCGGGACCTCCCCGTCCCGACGGTGATCGGCCACCGGGGCGCCAGCGGCTACCGCCCCGAGCACACCATCGGCTCCTACCAGCTCGCCCTCGACCTCGGCGCCGACGTCATCGAACAGGACCTCGTCCCGACCCGCGACGGCCACCTCGTGTGCCGCCACGAGAACGAGATCGGCGGCACCACCGACGTCGCCGACCACCCCGCGTTCGCCTCCCGGCGCACCACCAAGTCCGTCGACGGGGTCTCCGTCACCGGCTGGTTCACCGAGGACTTCACCCTCGCCGAGCTGAAGACGCTGCGGGCCAAGGAGCGCATCCCCGCCGTCCGCCAGCGCAACACCCTCTACGACGGCCGCTGGGCCGTGCCCACCTTCGACGAGGTGCTGCGCTGGGCCGACCGCGAGGGCAGGCGGCGCGGCAAGCGGGTCTGGCTGCACGCCGAGACCAAGCACCCCAGCTACTTCCGGAGCATCGGCCTCGGCCTGGAGGAGCCCCTCGCGAAACTGCTGCGCCGCCACGGACGCGACGGCCGCAACGCCGCGCTGTTCCTCCAGTCCTTCGAACCGTCCAGCATCCAGCGGCTCTCCCGGCTGGTCTCCGCCCCGCGCGTGGTGCTGCTCTCCGCCGCGAACACCCGCCCCTGGGACTTCGAGCTGGCGAAGGACCCCCGTACGGTCGCCGACCTGGTCACGCCCGCCGGGCTGAAGTGGATCGCCGGCTTCGCCCAGGGCATCGGCCCCACCATGGACCTGATCCTCCCGCGCGACGCGTCCGGACGGCTCGGCGCCCCCACCACCCTCGTCAGGGACGCCCACGCCCGCGGACTGCTCCTGCACCCCTACACCGCGCGCAACGAGAACAGCTTCCTGCCGGCCGAATACCGCAAGGGCACCGATCCGGCCGCCTACGGCGACGCCTTCGGCGCGTTCCGCACGTACTTCGAGCAGGGCATCGACGGCATCTTCACCGACAACCCGGACACCGGTCTGCTCGCCGCCGAGGACTTCCGCCCGGGCCGCCGGCCTGTCAACCGCTGACCGGGACTCCTCGAACGGATGGCCCGGGCCCGGCGCGGAAACCGCCGGGCCCGGCCCGCTCGTCCCGCCCGGCATGGACCTGCTGAAGAAGGCCGACCTCTTCGAGAACCTCGGACCACTGCTCTCCGCCGAAGCGGCCGCGGAGGCCCCGGGCACCGGAGTCGACGCGGCCGACCTGGAACAAGCCGTCTGGGTCAGGCTGTTGGAGAGCGGCCGCCGCGCCCCCGACCCCGCCGACCCGGCCGAGCCCGCGCGCTGGCTGCGCCGGGCGGTACGCGCCGAGGCCCGCCTGGCCCGCCGCCGCGTCCGCCGGGAGGTTCCGTACGACCCGAACGAGCGCCGCCGCCCCGTCGCCGAGGGCAGGCGCCGCCGCTCCGGCGACGGCGGCCCGCCTTCCGGGGCCGCGGCCGGAGCGGCCGCGGGCAGGGGAGCGGAGCCGGAGGACGCGCTCCTGCACGGCGAGACGAACCGGGCCCTGCGGTCGGCGGTGGCCCGGCTGCCCGGACGCTGTCCGGAACTCATGCAGGCACTTCTCTCGCCCCGAGACCTCACTTACCGTGAAATCGCAGGAGAGTTGGGTATCTCACAAGGAAGTTTGGGACCCGTCCGTTCCCGTTGCCTGGGATGTCTGCGCAGAATGCTGGCTGCAGAGGTTGCGGCTCCTGGCCTGCGGGGAAAGGAGCGGTAGACCGACGGGCTACCAGGTGAGCGGGAGGCATGCGCACATGGGCATGAGCGTGACCATTTCGGCGGCGGCCGCCGAGGACGCCGAGCAGATCTTCAAACTGCAGTACCTGGCCTTCCAGCGCGAGGCCGAGCTGTACGGCAACTACCTCATCCAGCCGCTCACCCAGTCCCTGGACTCCCTCAAGGGGGAGCTCGCCGCGGACACGGTCCTGGTGGCGCGGCTCGGCGGCGAGGTCGTCGGCTCCGTCCGCGGCAGCGTCGACGAGGACGGCACCGGCAAGATCACCAAGCTGTGCGTCCACCCGCGGCTCCAGGGCCACGGCCTCGGCGCCCGCCTGCTGCGCGCCGTCGAGGAGGCCCTCGCCGGCGACGGCGGCACCGTCCGCTTCCGCCTGCACACCGGGCACCGGAGCGAGTCCAACCTGCGGCTCTACCGCAAGGCGGGCTACACCCGGGTCGGCGGCCGCACGGCGTCCGACGGGGTCCAGCTGGTGATACTGGAGAAGGAAGCCAAGGACGCCACCGACTTCGCGGTCAGCGCCTAGCCCCGGCTCCCCGTCCCCGGACCCCGGCGTCAGCGCTTGCGCTTGCGCAACCAGAGCATCCCGGTGATCGGCAGGATCACCGGGATGAACAGGTAGCCCATCCCGAACTGCGACCACACCGTCGTGTCGGGGAAGGCCTCGGGCCGGATCAGGGTCCAGGTCCCCACGGCCAGTACGCCGGCCAGCTCGGCAGCGCAGCAGACCAGCGCGGCCCGGCGGGCCCGCTCCCCGCCGCGCACGAGGGAGTACGTGATGAACGCGTACGCCAGCGCGGCGACCGCGGACAGCGCGTACGCCAGCGGCGCCCGGTCGAACTCGGTGGAGATCTGGTAGGCGGACCGGGAGACGGCGCCGACCACCATGACCCCGTACAGCCAGACCAGCAGCAGCCCGGGCCCGGAGACGAGCCGCTTGCGGCCGGCCGGCGTGTCGGTCGTCGTGTCAGGCACCGGTGGTTCCCCAGATGTCGTAGAGCCGTACTTCGAGGACGGCGAGGACCAGCGCGCCCGCGGCCACCGTCACCGAGCCCCATTTCGTGCGCTCGGTCAGCGAGAGCATCCCGGCGGCGGGGACCGTCGCGAAGGCACCCAGCAGGTAGGCCACGAAGATCACCGTGCCCTCGTCGGGCTCGCCGCCGCCGGCCAGCTTCACCAGCCCGACCACCAGCTGGGCCAGGACCAGCGCGGTCACCACGGCCATGCCGATGAAGTGCCAGTCCTTGGTCGGCTGGTCCCGCCAGGCGGCGTGGCCGCACCAGGCGGCGAGGGCGAGTGCGGCCACGCCGATGGCGACCGTCAGGGCGTCGAGCATGCAGCGAGGGTATTACGGGCCGAAAGACCCGATGCGCGCACCCCTGGGCCCGCGCTTTGCTCTCCCCGGCACCGAGGACCTGCTGTCCGCGCTCCCCGCGGGCCGCTGGGCCGTGGTCACCTCCGCCACCCGCCCGCTCGCCGAGGCCCGGCTGCGCGAGGCGGGCATCGACTCCCCGGTGGTCGTGTCCGCAGGCGACGTCAGCCGCGGGAAACCCGACCCGGAACCCTTCCTGCCGGCGGCCGGGCGCCTGGGCGTGGGCCCGGCCCCGTGCGTGGTCTGCGAGGACGCTCCGGCGGGCCTCGCGGCCGGGAGGGCGGCCGGCATGCGGACCGTGGGCTTGACCACAACGCACCCCGCGGCGGAGCTGGACGCGGACGTGGTCGTGCGGGACTGTCGGCCGTGTCCGTGCAGGTCAGCGCCACCGGTCTGAGGGTCGGGACGAGCGGCTGAAGCTGCCCGCCGTTGTCCGGTATGTGGTCGAAAAACGTCCGGATACCGGACGGCGTTGATCGGTCACGGGAGAGTTCTGCTTTACTTGGGCCCATGACCACGACGAGCAGCCGCACCCTTGCGACCGAGGCGACGATGACGCCCGGTGCTCGTTGTATGTGTCGAATGTGCGCCTTCTGAGGGCCCCCCACCGAACCTCGCGCCCCGAAGTGAGACGGCGGAGCCGCTCCGCCACCGCTTCCCGCACCGCGGATCGTTCCTGCCCCACGCACGAGTCGACATGATCGTTTTCTGACGGTTCGACCCGTATCGCGTCCCCAGATGTTTGCCCCGTGCCCGGCACCCGCTGCGCCGTGCACTCGACAGCGACGGAAATCCTGTGATCACCACATCGGGCCTCACGAAGGTCTACCAGTCCCGTGGCCGCGAGGTCACCGCCCTGGACGGCGTCGACCTCCACGTCCGTGAGGGCGAGGTCTACGGAGTCATCGGCCAGAGCGGCGCCGGCAAGTCCTCCCTGATCCGCTGCGTGAACCTGCTGGAGCGCCCCACCACCGGCACCGTGAGCGTCGACGGGGTCGATCTGACCGCCCTCGCCGGCCGCGGCCGCCGCGCCTCGAAGGAGCTGCGCGAGGCCCGCAGCCGGATCGGCATGGTCTTCCAGCACTTCAACCTGCTGTCCTCGCGCACCGTCCAGGGCAACATCGAGCTGCCCCTGGAGATCCTCGGCGTCTCCGGCCGCGAACGCTCCCGCAAGGCCCTCGAACTCCTCGCCCTGGTCGGCCTCGCCGACAAGGCCAAGGCCTACCCCGGCCAGCTCTCCGGAGGCCAGAAGCAGCGCGTCGGCATCGCCCGCGCCCTGGCCGGCGACCCCAAGGTGCTGCTGTCGGACGAGGCCACCAGCGCCCTGGACCCCGAGACCACCCGCTCGATCCTCCGGCTGCTGCGCGACCTCAACCAGCAGCTCGGCCTCACCGTCCTGCTCATCACGCACGAGATGGACGTGGTCAAGTCCGTCTGCGACTCGGCCGCCCTCATGAAGAACGGCCGCGTCATCGAGTCCGGCACCGTCTCGGAACTGCTCGCCACCCCGGGCTCCGAGCTCGCGGGCGAACTCTTCCCGGTCACCGGCGCCGCGACCGGCCCCGACCGCACGGTCGTCGACGTCACCTTCCACGGCGAGGCCGCCGCGCAGCCGGTCATCTCCCAGCTGTCGCGGACGTACAACATCGACATCTCGATCCTCGGCGCCGCGATGGACACCGTCGCCGGCAGGCAGATCGGCCGCATGCGCATCGAGCTGCCCGGCCGCTACGAGGACAACGTCGTGCCGGTGGGCTTCCTGCGCGAGCAGGGCCTCCAGGTCGACGTCGTCGACGCCGAAGCAGACGCCGAAGACGCCGACATCGACGCGGGGCTCGACTCCGAGATCGCCGCACTGGTCAAGGATGGTGCCAAGTGACCTGGTCCGAGATGCAGCCCCTGCTCACCCAGGGCACGTACGACACCCTCTACATGGTGCTGTGGTCCACCTTGGTGACCGTCCTCGGCGGACTGCCCGTCGGCATCCTCCTGGTCCTCACCGACAAGGGCGGACTGCTGCAGAACCAGCCGCTCAACAAGGTCCTCGGCGTCATAGTGAACATCGGCCGCTCACTGCCGTTCATCATCCTGCTGATCTTCCTCATCCCGGTCACCACGGCCGTCGTCGGCACCTTCATCGGCCCCACCGCCATGATCGTCCCGCTCGCCATCGGCGCCATCCCCTTCTTCGCCCGGCTCGTCGAGACGTCCGTCCGCGAGGTGGACCACGGCCTGATCGAGGCCGTCGAGTCCATGGGCGGCTCCGTCCCCACCCTGGTCGGCAAGGTCCTGCTCCCGCAGGCCCTGCCCTCCCTGGTCGCCGGCGTCACCACCACCGTCATCACGCTGGTCGGCTACTCCGCCATGGCGGGCGCGGTCGGCGGCGAAGGACTGGGCTCCAAGGCCATCACGTACGGCTTCCAGCGCTTCGAGACCGGCTTCATGGTCGCCACCGTCGTCGTCCTGATCGCCCTCGTCACCGTGATCCAGCTGATCGGCGACGGCGTGGTCCGCCTCCTGGCCCGCCGCGGCCGGACCGCCTGAGACCGCCGCCTCCACCGGCCGGCCCACAGACTTTCCCACCCAGAAAGCCCGCACTTGTCGTGCTTGGGCCACCACCAGCAAGTCTTCGGAACTTGTTCAGCAAGAAAGGCACTCTTCGTGCGTAAGAACGTCAAGCTCACCGCCCTCGCCGCCGCCGCCGCCTCCGCGCTCGCCCTCGGCCTCACCGCCTGCGGCAGCTCCTCGGACCCGTCCTCCACCAAGGCCGAGGGCGGCAAGACCGACGAGAGCAAGCCGCTCGTCATCGCGGCCTCCCCGAGCCCGCACGCCGACATCCTGAACTTCGTGAAGGACAAGCTCGCGGCGAAGGAGGGCCTGAAGCTCGAGGTCAAGGAGTTCACGGACTACGTCCTGCCGAACACCGCCACCGAGCAGGGCCAGGTCGACGGCAACTACTTCCAGCACAAGCCGTACCTCGACGACTTCAACAAGAAGAACGGCACGCACATCGTGCCCGTCGTGAACGTGCACCTGGAGCCCCTCGGCCTGTACTCCAAGAAGGCCAAGGCCGTCACGGACATCAAGCCCGGCCAGACCATCGCGGTCCCCAACGACACCACCAACGAGGGCCGCGCGCTCCAGCTCCTCGCGGCCAACAACCTGATCACCCTCAAGGAGGGCGTCGGCACCAGCGCCAAGCTGTCCGACATCACCGACAAGAAGGGCCTGGAGTTCAAGGAGCTGGAGGCCGCCACGGTCCCGCGCGCCCTGAACGACGTGGACGCCGCCGTCATCAACGGCAACTACGCCCTCGAGGCCAACCTGTCGCCCGCCAAGGACGCGCTGATCCTGGAGAAGGCCGAGGGCAACCCCTACGCCAACTTCCTCGCGGTCAAGGAGGGCAACCAGGACGACCCCCGGATCCAGAAGCTCGCCAAGCTCCTGAACTCCGACGAGGTCAAGAAGTTCATCGAGGAGAAGTACCAGGGCTCGGTCACCCCGGCCTTCGGCACTCCGCAGGCCTGACCGTCGCGGCCCCGCGCGCCCGGCGGCGCGCGGGGCCGAGCCGTGCCCGCTTCCGGGCAACCCCGGCCCTGCACTTCCCCCGGGCGATGCTGCATGCTGTGGCCTACGACCCGTACGACGGTCCGTCACCAACGGGCCCGCACGGGGTCGTACCGCACCACGGTCGCACCACGGTCCCAGGCTTGGAGCTGCGCATGACTACCACCTTCCCGGACGTCACCATCAGCACGGACCGGCTGGTGCTGCGCTCCTTCGAGGAAGAGGACGTCACCGCGCTCGCCGAGATGATGAACGACGAGCAGATCACCGCCTGGACCTCCGCACCGCACCCCTACACCCTCGCCGACGCACACGCCTGGGCCACCCGCCAGGCCCACGCCGAACGCACCGAGGGCCGCGGCATCGTCCTCGCCGTCACCGAGTTCCTCACCCAGCGCCTCGTCGGCATCGTCCACCTCCAGAACACCAACTGGCGCACCCGCGCCACCGAGGTCGGCTACCTCACCGCACCCTGGGCCCGCGGCGAGGGCTACGCCAGCGAGTCCGTGCTCGCCGTCGCCCAGTGGCTGTTCCGCGACCAGGGCTTCGAACGCCTCGAACTGCGCACCGCCGCCGACAACACCGCCTCCCAGCAGGTCGCCCAGAAGATCGGCTGCATCAGCGAGGGCGTCCTGCGCAACGCGTGGATAGTGCGCACCCAGACCGCCGAGGGCACCTGGACCGACACCCGCACCGACCTCATCGTGTGGAGCCTCGTCCCCGAGGACCTCGACGAAACGGACGGGTACGAGGGCTACGACGGGTACGACGCCTACGCCGGCAGCGCCGCCCCCGGGCGGCGGGCCGACGCGAACGGCTACGCCGTCGGCGCCGACTGGCACTGACCCGACCGGCGCCCACCCGATGACCGGGTAGTCTCACCGTGCCCGCCCCCTGACGAAGCTTCCCCTGCCCCCACACCAGGAGACTGACGACGATGGCCGACCGGGTCACGGTGATCGGCTGGGACGGCTCGCCCCTGACCGCGGCCGCCCGGTCCGCGCTCTCCGCCGCCACCCTCGTGGCCGGCGCCCCCCACCACCTCGCGCTCTCCGAGGTCCCGCCCACCGCCGAGCGCGTCCGCCTCGGCAGCCTCGGCCTCGCCGCCGGCCGCATCGCCGGCCACCGCGGCACCGCCGTCGTGTTCGCCGACGGTGACCCCGGCTTCTTCGGCGTCGTACGCACCCTGCGCGCCCCGGAGCACGGCCTGGAGGTCGAGGTGGTCCCGGCGGTCTCCGCCGTCGCCGCCGCCTTCGCCCGCGCCGGCATGCCCTGGGACGACGCCCAGGTCGTCGTCGCCCACCCCCGCACCCTGCGCCGCGCCGTCAACGTCTGCCGCGCGCACGGCAAGGTCGCCGTCCTGACCTCGCCCGGTGCCGGACCCGCCGAACTCGCCCTGCTCCTCGGCGGGATCCACCGCACCTTCGTCGTCTGCGAGGAACTGGGCACCGACCGGGAACAGGTCAGCGTCCTGACCTCCGACAAGGCCGCCGACCACACCTGGCACGACCCCAACGTCGTCATCGTCATCGGCGGCGCCGGACAGGCCGCGGCCGCCGACTCCGGCTGGCTGTTCGGCCAGAGCGCCGCCCAGGCCGCCGCCCAGAGCGCCGACCGCGGCTGGGCCCGCCCCCGCGCCGACAGCCGCGAGGGCGAGACCGCGCAGCTGCGCGCGGCCCAGCTCGCCCGGCTCGGCCCGCGCCCCGGCGACCTCGTCTGGGACATCGGCACGGGCTCCGGCGCGGTCGCCCTGGACGCCGCCGCCCTCGGCGCCGCCGTCATCGCGGTGGACGCCGACCCCGAGGCCTGCGCCCGGGTGGCCGCGGCCGCGCGCGAGCGGGGCGTACAGCTCCAGGTCGTGACCGGACGCGCGCCGTACGCACTGGAGGACCTGCCCGAGCCCGACGTCGTCCGCGTCGGCGGCGGCGGCGCCGAAGTCGTCCGCGCGGTCGCCGACCGCCGCCCCGAACGGATCGTCGGCCACGCCTCCACCCGCGACGAGGCGGAGGCCATCGGCCGGGCGTTCACCGAACACGGGTACGCCGTCGAGTGCGCCCTGCTCCAGTCGGTGGGCCTGGACCCCCAGACCTGGGCCGAACAGGAGCGTTCCGTGGTCTTCCTGCTGTCTGCGGAACGCCCTGTGACCCGCTGAGACGGGGCCCGGGGTAGGCTGGCCGATCGTCGTACCGCCCAGGACGATTCGGGCACCGCGACACCGCCGGAACGCGCGACGTGGCGCAGTCCACAACGGACCGCGGCGGTAATGGCCGCCACGGTGGCGAACGGGCGCGACAATGCTTAGTGGTTGTCGCCGGGGCGTGCGCGAGGCGGACGCGCCGGACGGCGAACCCGCACGGCAACTCCGCCCGTCGGCCTCGTGGGCGACCGGGCGATCGAAGAGGCAACACCGATGGGCGAGGGGTACGCATGACTGACACCGGCCAGGTTCCGGGCGAGGGTCTCCCGGACAACGCGGGCATGGTGGATCAGCCAGGCATCCCCGCTCCGGTCCAGATCCCGGCGCCGCTTCCCCCCGGCTACGCCTTCCAGGACCTCGTGGACGACCCGGCCGGGCCGGAGGACGAGGAACTGCTGCTGATGCCGAGCGGCCAGGGCGCCTGGAGCGACCCCCAGGTCGTCCCGCCCGCCCCCGTCTTCCCCGCCCCGGCCCCGTACGCGGACGCGCCCTACGGCACCGAGCCCGCCTACCCGGGCACTCCGGCGGCGTACGCCGAGCCCGCCGCGTACGCCGGCTTCGCGCAGCCGGTCTTCCCCGACCAGCCGGTCTTCCCCGACCCCTCCGGGTTCCCGGAGCAGCCCGGGTTCCCGGACGCCTCCTACCGCGCCGGCGCTCACGAGGCGGGCGGCCGCGACTCCGGGGCGCTCGACCTCGGAGGGCTCGTCGGCCAGGCCCCGGCGGAGCCCGTCGCGCAGGCGGCCCCCGCGGCTCCGCTCCGCCGCCCGCTGCACATGGGCCCGCCCGTGCCCGAGGCCACCGGCGGCGTCGTACGGTCCCTCGCGGACCGGGGCCCCGCCGCGGCGCCGGCGCCCGCCGTCCCGGCCGTCTCCCTGCTGAACACCCCGTCCGTGCCGGCCCCCGCCCGCCCGTCCGGACCGCCGGTCACGGATCCCGAGTACCTGGACGTCCCGCGCGCGGAGGCCGCCGCGGAGCCCGCCCCGCAGCTGGGCGAGATCCCGCCGCAGGCCGGCGCCGCGTGGGCGCCGGAGCCCGTCTCCGCGCCGGAGCCCGTTCCCGCCTCAGAGCCCGTTCCCGCGCCGGAGCCCGCCCCCGAGCCCGGGCCGCCGGTCGCGGACACGGACGCCGCGGCCGCCTCGGACGCCGGGCCGGCCGCCGCCGGGGTCCCCGCGGCCGCCGAGCCGCAGCCCGAGCCCGCCGCCGTACCGGACGCGGAGCCGTTCGCGGCCGCCGCCCCGGAGCAGCCGGTCCCGGCCGGTACGCCCGCGCCCGAGGAGACCCCGGCCGAGCCGCCGACCGTCGCGCCCGCCGCCGAAGCCCCCGAGGCGGAGCCGCTGCCCGCACCCGCAGAAACGGTGGTTCAGGCCCCCGGGGCGCCCGTGGGCCCGGAGGCCGTCGAGGCCCCCGTCGAGCTCGCCCCCGCGGACCCGGCCCCCGCACCGGCCGAGCCCGAGCCGCTCGCGGCCGCCGCCGAGCCCGCCCCCGCGGAGCCGGTCGCGTTCCAGGCGCCCCCGGCCGAGCCCGCCGCGACGCCGGAAGCCGCTCCGGAAGCCGCCGCCGAGGCCGTCGCCGTACCCGAGCCCGACGCCGAGCCCGAGCCCGCCGCCGTACCGGAGTCCCCGGCCGGAGCCGAGCCGCAGGCCGCCGCCGAGCCCGCGCCGCAGCCCGCCACCGCCGCGCCCGAGGCGGCCGCCGAGCCCGCGCCGGAGCAGGCCGCCGCGCCCGAGGCCCCGGCCGCCGCCGGGACGGACCCCGCCGACGGGACCGGGCCCGAGGCGGTCGCCGCCCCGCAGCCCTTCGCCGAACCCGCCGCGGGCCTCCCCGGGCAGGAGGCCGCCCCCGATCCGCTCCCGGCCGAGCCCGCCGCGGTCGCCCCGGCCGCCGACGGCCACGCCGTACGCGAGCAGGCCGGCGAAGCCGCGCCCGGCTACGCCGACGCCGAGCGCGAGGCCGTCCTGCGCGTGATGCGCGAGCGCCGCGACATCCGCAAGGGCTTCCGCACCGACCCCATCCCGCACGAGGTGCTGCTCCGCGTCCTGGAAGCGGCCCACACCGCGCCCAGCGTCGGCCACTCCCAGCCCTGGGACTTCGTCGTCATCCGCTCCGCCGAGACCCGCCGGACGATGCACGAGCTCGCCGAGCGCCAGCGCGAGGCGTACGCGAAGTCGCTGCCCAAGGGCCGGGCCAAGCAGTTCAAGGAACTGAAGATCGAGGCCATCCTCGACACCCCCGTGAACATCGTGGTCACCGCCGACCCGACACGCGGCGGCCGCCACACCCTCGGCCGGCACACCCAGCCGCAGATGGCCCCGTACTCCTCCGCCCTCGCGGTCGAGAACCTCTGGCTCGCCGCCCGGGCCGAGGGCCTCGGCGTCGGCTGGGTCAGCTTCTTCGACGAGCGCGAGATGGTCCGCGAGCTCGGTCTCCCGGACCACCTGGAAGTCGTCGCTTACCTGTGCGTCGGCTACGTCGACGAGTTCCCGGAGGAGCCCGAGCTGGCGCAGGCCGGCTGGTCCCAGCGCCGCCCGCTCTCCTGGGTCGTCCACGAGGAGACGTACGGCCGCCGTGCCCTGCCCGGCGAGGAGCCGCACGACCTGCTCTCCGAGACGGTCGCCAGTATCCGCCCCCTCGACGCCAAGGCGCTCGGCGAGGCCTGGGAGCGGCAGAAGCGCATGACCAAGCCCGCCGGGGCCCTGGGCATGCTCGAAATCATCTCCGCCCAGCTCTCCGGCCTCTCTCGGGTCTGCCCGCCGCCGATCCCGGAGCCCGCTGCCGTCGCGATCTTCGCCGGCGACCACGGTGTCCACGCCCAGGGCGTCACCCCCTGGCCGCAGGAGGTCACCACCCAGATGGTGGCCAACTTCCTCGGCGGCGGCGCGGTCTGCAACGCCTTCGCCAACCAGGTCGGCGCCGAGGTCTGCGTGATCGACGTGGGCGTCGCGGGCGACCTCCCGGCCACCCCCGGCCTCCTGCCCCGCAAGGTCCGCGCGGGCACGGCGGACCTCTCCACCGGCCCGGCGATGACCCGCGAGGAAGCCGTCGCCGCCATCGAGGTCGGCATCGAGACGGCCCGCGACCTGGTCGCGGCGGGCAACAAGGCCCTGCTCACCGGCGAGATGGGCATCGCGAACACCACGGTGTCGGCGGCGCTGATCTCGGTCTTCACCGGGGTCGACCCGCTGGAGGTCACCGGCCGCGGCACGGGCATCAACGACGAGACCCACGCCCGCAAGGTAGAGGTCGTACGCCGCGCCCTGGAGCTCCACCAGCCCGACCCGGCGGACCCGATCGGCGTCCTGGCGGCCATCGGCGGCCTGGAGCACGCGGCGATCGTCGGACTCCTCCTCGGCGGAGCCTCCCTCCGTACGCCGGTCATCCTGGACGGCGTCAGCGCCGGAGCAGCCGCCCTGGTGGCCCGCGCCATCGCCCCCGAGTCCCTGTCGGCGTGCATCGCCGGCCACCGCAGCGCGGAACCGGGCCACGTGGCGGCCCTGAACACGCTCGGCATGCGCCCCCTGATCGACCTGGACCTCCGCCTCGGCGAGGGCACCGGCGCGCTGCTGTCGCTCCCGCTGGTCCAGAGCGCGGCCCGGGCGATGCACGAGGTCGCCACGTTCGACTCGGCAGGAGTAACGGAAAAGTAGCCCGCCCCCAGGCCGCTCCCCACCCGCCCGAGCCCGCCCCCGGCCCCCGCCAACAGCCCCGGCGCCCGCCCAAGGCCGCCCCCGGTCGCAACCCGGCAGCCGGGACCGATCCAAGGACCGGCCCCCGGCCGCAACCGGCCAGCCCCGGGCACACGGAGGCCCAGTCGGGCAGCCGGGAGCGCGCCGAGGACCGCCCCCGGCCCCAAACGGGCAGCCCCGGGGCACACCGAGGGCCGGGCCCCCGGTCGCCAGCCCGACGGCCCCGGGCCGGCCTGGGCCTTCAGGACGGACCGGGGCACGCCCAAGGGTTGGCCTCCCGGGCCCAGTCGGGACTGGCCCCGGTCCCAAGCGACGGGCAGGCCGGGGTCACATCCAGGGCTGGCCCCCCGGTCCGAGCCGGCAGCCCGGCAACGCGGAAGAGCAAGCCAAGGGTCGGCCCCCGGGCCGCATCCGGACAGCCCGGCGCATGCCGGGGCACGCCCGGGGCACGCCCGGGGCCCCCTGGGGCCGTCGGTTCCCCGGAGGGGCACCGCCCCCCACCCCCGCCCCGATCCGGAGCCCCACCCGACAGCCCCGCCCCGGCATCCCGCCCCCAGCCCCCGAGCCCGGCCCCGCCCCCCCCAACCCCCCACCCCCCACCCCGCACCCCCCACCCCGCACCCCCCACCCCGCAGGATCCACCGCGGCTCCCGCCCGGCACGCCCCCCGCCCCGGCCCACCGCCACCGGCCCCGCCCGGCCGCACCGCGGCCCGAACCCCGCCCCCCGCGGTCCAGCCCGGCCTGGCCCCGCCCCCGCCCGGCCGAACCGCCGTCCGACCTCGCCCCCGCCCGGCCCGGACCCGCCCCCCGCCCGGCCGAACCGCCGTCCGACCTCGCCCCCGCCTGGCCCGGACCCGCCCCGCGCCCGCCCCGAACCCCGCCCCCACCCCGGGCCCCGCCCGGCCCGCCCGCCCGGCGGGTCGTATCGTGGACCCGAACACCCGAAACCGCACGTCAACCCAGCCGCTCCAGCGCAGCAGCGGCCCAGCCGATCCACTGCCGCACCAGGAGCCGCAACCGCCATGGCCGACACCCCCGCCTACCCCGTAGGTCTCCGCCTGGCCGGCCGCCGCGTCGTCGTCATCGGCGGCGGCCAGGTCGCCCAGCGCCGCCTCCCCGCGCTCATCGCGGCGGGCGCCGACGTCTTGCTGATCTCGCCGTCCGCGACCCCCTCCGTGGACGCCATGGCCGAGACCGGCGAGATCCGCTGGGAACGCCGCCGCTACCAGGACGGCGACCTCGCCGGAGCCTGGTACGCCCTCATCGCGACGCAGAACCGCGAGGACAACGAGCGCGCCTCCGCCGAGGCCGAGCGCGAGCGGGTCTGGTGCGTGCGCGCCGACGACGCCTCCGCCGCCACCGCCTGGACCCCCGCCACCGGCCGGATCGACGGCGTCACCGTCGCCGTGCTCACCGGCAACGACCCCCGCCGTTCCGCCGCCCTCCGCGACGCGATCGTCGAGGGCCTGCGCGAGGGAACGCTCGTCGCCCGCGGGCACCGGCACAAGTCCGCCCCCGGCGTCTCCCTCGTCGGAGGCGGCCCGGGCGACCCCGACCTGATCACCGTGCGCGGCCGCCGCCTCCTCGCCGAGGCCGACGTCGTCATCGCCGACCGGCTCGGCCCCCGTGACCTGCTCGACGAACTGCCCCCGCACGTCGAGGTCATCGACGCTGCGAAGATCCCGTACGGCCGGTTCATGGCGCAGGAGGCCATCAACAACGCCCTGATCGAGCACGCCAAGGCCGGCAAGGCCGTGGTCCGGCTCAAGGGCGGGGACCCGTACGTCTTCGGCCGCGGCATGGAGGAGCTCCAGGCCCTCGCCGAGGCCGGCATCGCCTGCACCGTCGTCCCCGGCATCTCCAGCTCCATCTCCGTGCCCGGCGCCGCCGGCATTCCGGTCACCCACCGGGGCGTCGCCCACGAGTTCACCGTGGTCAGCGGTCACGTCGGCCCCGACGATCCGCGCTCGCTGGTGGACTGGGCCTCCCTCGCCAAGCTCACCGGCACCCTGGTGATCCTCATGGGCGTCGACAAGATCGGCCTGATCGCCGAGGCCCTCGTCCGGAACGGCCGCTCCGCCGACACCCCGGTCGCGGTCGTCCAGGAGGGCACGACCGCCACCCAGCGCCGCGTCGACGCCACCCTGGCCACCGTCGGGGAGACCGTGCGCGCCGAGGGGGTCCGCCCGCCCGCGGTCATCGTCGTCGGCGAGGTCGTCCGCGTCGGAAGCACCGGGGTCACCGGGGTCACCGGGACAACCGGGACCACCGGAAGCGCAGGGACAACCGGGACCACCGGAAGCGCCCGGACCCCCGGCACCCCGGGGGCCCCCGGAACCACGCCCGCCCCCACCACCGGCGCCTGACAGGCCGTTGGCACCGCACCCAGGACAAGGCAGTATCACCCTGTGGCTGATCTCATCACCGTCGAGGACCCCGACGACCCGCGCCTGCGCGACTACACGGGCCTGACCGACGTCGAACTCCGGCGCAGGCGCGAGCCCGCCGAAGGGCTCTTCATCGCCGAAGGCGAGAAGGTCATCAGACGCGCCAAGGACGCCGGCTACGAGATGCGCTCCATGCTCCTCTCGGCCAAGTGGGTCGACGTCATGCGCGACGTCATCGACGAACTCCCGGCGCCGGTCTACGCCGTCAGCCCCGAGCTCGCCGAGCGCGTCACCGGCTACCACGTGCACCGCGGCGCCCTGGCCTCCATGCAGCGCAAGCCGCTGCCCACGGCCGCGGAACTGCTCACCACCGCCCGCCGCGTGGTCGTCATGGAAGCCGTCAACGACCACACCAACATCGGGGCCATCTTCCGCAGCGCCGCCGCCCTCGGCATGGACGCGGTCCTGCTGTCGCCCGACTGCGCCGACCCGCTCTACCGCCGCTCCGTGAAGGTTTCCATGGGCGCGGTGTTCTCCGTCCCGTACGCCCGCCTGGACGCCTGGCCCAAGAGCCTGGACTCCGTCCGCGAGGCGGGCTTCAAGCTGCTGGCCCTCACCCCGCACCAGAAGGCCTCGCCCATCGACGTGGCCGCCCCGCAGTCCCTGGACCGGGTCGCGCTGATGCTGGGCGCCGAGGGCGACGGCCTGTCCACGCAGGCCCTCGTCGCGGCCGACGAATGGGTACGCATTCCCATGGCGCACGGCGTGGACTCGCTGAACGTCGGCGCGGCCGCCGCCGTCGCCTTCTACGCGGTGGCCCAGGGCCGCAAGGACGCCTAGGCCGTCCGGGGCCCCCCGGGCCGGCGCGCTACAGCTTCTGCGCCAGCGCGATGCCCAGCGCCACGATCAGCGTCACCACGACGAACACGATCAGCCGCTGTCGCATCAGCTTCGGGTCGGGCCGCGACGGACGCCGTCCCGCCCCCGTCGTCCGCGGGGCCGGACGGCCGCCCGTACGCCCCGCGGTCGGGCGGGAGGACGGGCCGCCCGGGTTGCGCGAGGACGAGGGGCGCGACTGCGGCCCGCCCTGGGCCCGCGGCGTGGTGGAGCCGCCGGTACGGCGCTCCGAGCGATGCTCCGCGTACGGGGTCTCGGGGAGCCGGCCGGTGGGCTGCTCCGCACGGCCGCGCTGCGTCGGAGGCCGGCCGTCGGGCAGCCCCTGCGCCTCGCGGGCGGCGATCTCCTTGAGCCGCATCGACAGCTGCAGCGTGCTCGGCCGCTCCTCGGGGTCCTTGGCCAGGCAGGCCTGTACGAGGGGCGCGAGCGCGTCCGGTACGCCCACCAGGTGGGGCTCCTCGTGCACCACGCGGTACAGCATGACCTCGGAACTGCCGTGCCCGAAGGGCGAGTCGGCGGTCGCGGCGTAGGCGAGGGTGGCGCCGAGCGCGAACACGTCCGTCGCGGGGGTGACGGCGGCGCCCCGCACCTGCTCGGGCGCGAGGAACCCGGGGGAGCCGACAGCGGTACCCACATGGGTGAGGGTGCTCGCCCCGGTGGCCCAGGCGATCCCGAAGTCGATGATCCGCGGGCCCTTGGGGGAGAGGAGGATGTTCGACGGCTTGAGGTCCCGGTGGACGACCCCGGCCTCGTGCACGGCGACCAGCCCCTCGGAGAGCGCGGCGCCGATGGCCGCGATCTGCACGGCCGTGAGCGGACCCTCTTCAGCGACCTTGTCGTGGAGGGACGGCCCGGGGACGTACTGCGTGGCGAACCAGGGCCGCTCGGCCTCCAGGTCCGCGGCGACCAGGCGCGCGGTACAGCCGCCCCGGATGCGCCGGGCCGCGGAGACCTCGCGGGCGAACCGCGAGCGGAACTCCTGGTCCTCGGCCAGATCCGGCCGGATGACCTTGAGGGCGACGCGTTGACCGCGCCGGTCCGATCCCAGGTAGACCACGCCCATGCCGCCGGCACCGAGCCGCCGGTGCAGTCTGAACGAGCCGACGACACGCGGGTCCTCGCGCCGGAGCCGCATCATCGCCATGTCCACCCCGCTGACCGGTCGTCCTGTTGACGTGGCACAGCTTACGGACCATCCGGCATGCGCGCTCAGAGGCCGCGCCCTCGCCGCGGGATTCGATCGTCAGTGCGCCACAGCACACTTGAGGGTCTTTCAGCGCCGACGCGGGTTCGTGGGGCGACGCCGAGCCACGACCCCAAACCGGCCTATGCGCAAGGGGTTTGGGGCGCCCGCGGGCGGTTCGACCCGGTTCGGTGCGCCTGCGGGCCGCCCGCACCCGAGTGGATCTTCCCGGGAGAGGGTGGACGGACACGCGTGAACAGGGAGTGACGGAAGTGAGAGAAGTCACTACCCTCCGGTCATCCCCTCCGGGAAGACCCCGACGCGCGGTGACGCGTCTCCACCCAGGGGAGTACACGGGGTAGTCCCCGTCATCCTCCTGGAGGCCCGCCAATGGGTACGAGGGCATGAGGTCAGGGCCCGTCCGCCCGCCTAGTGTTGAGACAAGCGGCGGGCGGAGTACTCGTCCCCCGAGGTCACGAGCCCGCCGCTGCCAAACGACAGGGAGAGGACCATGGCGGACATCGCACGGCAGGGACGCAAGGCATTCGCGTTCCACGGCCATGAGTCCGGTACGCGCCACCCGCTGGTGGCCGCGGCCATGGTCCTTCCCCTGGCCGCCCTCCTGCTGTTCCTCTTCGGAGGCTTCGAGCAGGTCGCGGCACAGGCGTCGTCCGTGGGTGTGATGCTGGGGCGCTGAGCGGCGCCCCGGGTCCGGGAGAGCGGCCCGGACCGGGACATCATCCGGTCGAACCCCGTGGGGACGGGGGCGCGACGACGGACGGCAGGTGAAGGGTGCTGCCCGTCCGGCTGGGGAGCCGGACGGGCAGCACCCTTTCTCATGCCCCGTGTTCGCCTGCCCCGTGTTCTCATGCCCCGTGTCCGCGTGCCCCGTGTTGGCGTGCCCCGTGTCCGCGCGTCCCGTGTCCGCATGTCCCGTCCCACCGCTCGCACCGCTGCGCCCCGCTGCCTCCACCCCCGTGCCTCCGTGACGGCTGCCGCCGTATCCTCCAGTCGGAAGAAGGGGGACCCGGATGCTCCGTACCGCCGACACCCGGCTGCCCGCCCACCGCCACGTTCCGGTGGGCACGGCCACCACCGACGCGCCGGTCGGGGCGTGAGCACCGCCGCACTGCCCGACGGCCTCGCGGCCTGGGCCCGCGGCGGCGGCCCCCCGCAGCCGTACGCCCTCCTCGCCGACCGGGACGACGGGACCGTCGTGCGCTGCGGGGACACCGTGGCCAAGGCGCACGCGGCCAACAGCGACCGGGACGCCCTGGCGCTCCGCGTGCGCCTGGCCGGTGCCGGGGCGCTGGCCGGCGTCCTGCTGCCTCCGCTGCGGACCGGTTCCGTGCGCGGACGGCCCGCCTCCCAGTGGCCGTACGGCGCCCCCGTGGACCCGGAGCGGCCCGGGGACGCCCCCTGGGAGGAGGCCGGCCGTCTCCTGGCCGCCCTGCACCGGACGCCCCTCGGGGCCCTTCCCGGCCCGGTCCCCCCGATGCGCGGCCCGGCGAAACTCGCCCGCGCCCTGCGCCGCCTGCCCGCTGCTTACCCGCCGGAGGTCCCGCCCGGCCTCGCGGCGGACGCCGCCGCCGTACGGGCCGCCGCCCGGACCCTGCCCGCCTGGGCCCGCGGCGAGGCCCCGCCGCCGCCGGGCGGGGTGCTGTGCCACGGGGATCTGCACCTCGGGCAACTGGTCCGGTACCCCGCCCCGGAGGGGCCCTGGCTGCTGATCGACGTGGACGACCTCGGCCTCGGCGACCCCGCCTGGGACCTCGCCCGCCCCGCCGCCTGGTACGCCGCCGGGATCCTCGCCCCCGAGCCCTGGCTGCGCTTCCTCGGCGCCTACCGGTCCGCAGGGGGACCCGCCGCCGGCCCGCCCGGCTCCGACCCGTGGCCGCAACTCGACGCCGCCGCCCGCGCGCTGACCGTACAGACGGCGGCCCGCGCCCTGGCCAAGGCGGCGCAGGGGCGCCGCGAACCGGACGAGGTGGAGCGGCTGATGGTGGACGCCTGTGACCGGATGGCCTCCCTCCCGGCCGACTTGGAGTCCGCGGCCCCGTCGTAGGGTGAGCCTCCCGTCACCGGGCATGCATCCGGTGGCGGCTGTCCGACGGCGAGGAGTTGATCCGGTCATGCAGTGTCCGAAGTGTCACGCGTTGATGCACACCTACAACCGCAACGGTCTCCAGATAGAGCAGTGCAGCGGCTGTCGCGGCATCTTCCTCGACTACGGCGAGCTGGAGGCGCTGACCCGCCTGGAGTCCCAGTACACGGCCCAGGCCCCGTACGGCCAGGCCCCGCCTCCCCCGCCGCCCGCCCCCTACCCGGGCCAGCACGCCGCCCCGGCCCCCGCCTGGGGCGCGCCGCAGCACGGCGGTCACGGCCGCCACGGTCACCACAAGGGCGGCTTCGGCCGGATGCTCTTCTCCTCCTGACGGGGGAGCCCGAGCACGCGGAAGCCCCGGCCGTCGAAACGGCCGGGGCTTCCGGGGGGTGCGCGATACTGGGATTGAACCAGTGACCTCTTCCGTGTCAGGGAAGCGCTCTCCCGCTGAGCTAATCGCGCGGGCTCCACGGCATGAAAGCCGCAGCTGAAACAGGTCGTGCAGACGATGCGTGGTACTGCGTGCGCGATACTGGGATTGAACCAGTGACCTCTTCCGTGTCAGGGAAGCGCTCTCCCGCTGAGCTAATCGCGCGGGGGTCCTTGCGGACCAGTGGACGATACTGGGATTGAACCAGTGACCTCTTCCGTGTCAGGGAAGCGCTCTCCCGCTGAGCTAATCGTCCTTGGAGGTGGAGACGGGATTTGAACCCGTGTAGACGGCTTTGCAGGCCGTTGCCTCGCCTCTCGGCCACTCCACCACGGAGCCGCAGGGGTTCTCGGGAAGATCCCCCACTTCGAGCGGACGACGAGACTCGAACTCGCGACATCCACCTTGGCAAGGTGGTGCTCTACCAACTGAGCTACGTCCGCAGGTCACCGTGTTCGCTCCGGGGTGTTACCCCTTCGCTCCCTGGCGACGAGTTGAACTCTAGCGGATTCCCGGGCCAGCTCAAAAACGCGTTTCCGCAGCGTGCTGCCGCTCGATCACGGCCGGTCACCCCGCGCTCACCCCACCGGCGCCGCCGCGCCACCGGTCATAGACTCGCAGCCGTGCACGACCTGCCTCCCCTCGCCCGCTTCGGCGGCCTGCTCGCGACCGACCTCCGCGACGTCACCGGTGATCCCTCGGCCCTGGACTCGACCGGGTTCTGGGCGGTCGCGGCCGACTTCGAAGGGCGGCTCGTCTGCGCGCGCTTCGGGGACGTGCGCCCCGACCCCGTCCCCGCGCCCGTTCCCGGCGCCTGGCGCGGACCCGACGCCGACGCGTGGTCCTCCTCGCTCGACCGGGCCGCTTACGTCTCCGGCGTGCGCCGCATCCGCGAGCACATCGCCGCAGGCGAGGTCTACCAGGCCAACCTGTGCCGGGTGATGTCCGCGCCGCTGCCCGACCCGGCCGCGGCCGATGTGGACGCCCTCACCGCGCTGCTCGCGCGCGGGAACCCCGCGCCCTTTGCAGGAACGATTCGGCTGCCGGCCCACGGCGTCGAGATCGCCA
This sequence comes from Streptomyces sp. NPDC058619, assembly GCF_042717785.1. Lineage (NCBI taxonomy): Bacteria > Bacillati > Actinomycetota > Actinomycetes > Kitasatosporales > Streptomycetaceae > Streptomyces > Streptomyces sp. NPDC058619. The sequence continues at coordinate 132,092 of NZ_JBHXQN010000008.1, read as the reverse complement.
CCGCCTCCCCGGAGCTCTTCCTGCGCCGCACCGGCCGGCGCGTCGAGTCCGGGCCCATCAAGGGCACCGGCCGCACCGCCGCCGACCTGCTTCCCAAGGACCACGCCGAGAACGTGATGATCGTGGACCTGGTCCGCAACGACCTCGGCCGCGTCTGCCGCACGGGATCCGTCACCGTCCCCGAGCTGTGCGCCGTCGAGGAGCACCCGGGCCTGGTGCACCTCGTCTCCACCGTCGGCGGCGAGCTCGCCGACGGCGCCGGCTGGCCGCAGCTGCTCGCGGCCACCTTCCCGCCCGGCTCCGTCACCGGCGCCCCCAAGTCCTCCGCCCTGCGGATCATCGAGGCCCTGGAGACCGCCCCCCGCGGCCCCTACTGCGGCGGAATCGGCTGGGTCGACGCCGACCAGGGCACCGCCGAGCTGGCCGTCGGCATCCGCACCTTCTGGATCGACCGCGAGGTGCCCGGCGGCCCCCACCTGCGCTTCGGGACCGGCGCCGGCATCACCTGGGGCTCCGACCCGGACCGGGAGTGGGCCGAGACCGAGCTGAAGGCCGCCCGCCTGCTGCGGGTAGCGTCGGGCACCCATGAGGAGACCGGTACCCATGGGACGAACGGCATGAGCGGAGGAACCGTACGGTGAAGATCTGGCTCGACGGAGCGCTGCGGGACGCGGACGGCGCGAGGGTGTCCGTGTTCGACCACGGGCTGACCGTGGGGGACGGCGTCTTCGAGACGCTCAAGGTGCAGCACGGCGAGCCCTTCGCGCTCACCCGCCACCTGGAACGGCTGACCCGCTCGGCCCGCGGACTCGGCCTGCCCGACCCCGACCTCGACGAGGTGCGCCGGGCCTGCGCCGCCGTCGTCGAGGCCAACCCGATGCCCCTCGGGCGGCTGCGCGTCACCTACACCGGCGGCGTGTCCCCGCTCGGCTCCGACCGCGGCGACGCCGCGCCCACCCTGATCGCGGCCGTGGCCGAGTCCGGCCGCCGCGCGGACACCACCGCGGTCGTCACCGTGCCCTGGGTCCGCAACGAGCGGTCCGGCGTCACCGGCCTGAAGACCACCTCGTACGCGGAGAACGTCGTCGCGCTCGCCGCCGCCCACCGGGCCGACGCCTCCGAGGCGCTCCTCGCCAACACCGTCGGCCGGCTCTGCGAGGGCACCGGCTCCAACGTGTTCGTCGTCCTCGACGGGGAGCTGCACACGCCGCCCGTCGCCTCCGGCTGCCTGGCCGGCATCACCCGCGCGCTCGTCGTCGAGTGGGCCGGGGCCAAGGAGACCGACCTGCCGTTCGACGTGCTGGAACGGGCCGAGGAGGTCTTCCTGACCTCCTCGCTGCGCGACGTCCAGGCCGTGGTGCGCATCGACGGCCGCGAGACCGGATCCGCCCCGGGCCCGGTCACCGCCGAGGCCATGCGGACCTTCGCGGCCCGCTCCGCCGCCGACCCCGACCCGGTCTGACCGGAGCGCGGGGGCCCGGCCCTGTCTTCGCGGCCGCCGGGCGGGTAGAACTCGGGGGATGACCACCACCCTGCGGCCGACCGCGCCGCTCCAGCAGAACAGCGACGGCACCCGCTCGCGGACCTACGAGGTCCGGGTGAACAGCCGCCGCGTCGGCAGCCTCGAACTGGCCACGCGGTCCGCCGCCCAGCCCGGGGTCGGGGTGATCCGGAACCTGTGGATCGAGGAACCGGACCGGCGGCGCGGGCGCGGCACGGTCGCCGCGCTCGCCGCCGAGGAGGTGCTGCGCGCCTGGGCTTGCGACAGCATCGCCGTGTCGGTCCCGGTCGGCGCGGAGCGCGCCCGGCGGCTGGTGGACGCGCTCGGCTACCGCGAGACCGGCCGCGTCATGGTCAAGGACCTGCCCGCCGAGCCGCCCGAGCTGCCGGCGGGCGGCCGGGGGCGCCCCATGGCCCCGGCCGAGTTCGACGACTGGCTGGAACGGGCCGTGGGGGAGTACGCCCATCACCTCACCACCCCGGGCACCACCCCCGAGCAGGGCCTGGCCGCGTCCCGCGCGGAGCACGCCCGGATGCTGCCGGCCGGGCGGGAGACGCCCGGTGCGGGCTTCCTCCTGCTGGAGGCGCCGGAGGGCGGCGTCCTGGGCACCCTGTGGATCGGGGACCTGGAGGTCGCCGGGTTCGGGGCGATCCCGTACGTGTGGGACGTGGACGTCGCCGCCGAGCACCGGCGCAAGGGCCACGGGCGGGCCCTGATGCTGCTGGCCGAGCGCACCGCCCTCGCGGCGGGCGCCCGGCACCTGGGCCTGCACGTCGTCGAGGGCAACACCCCGGCCCGCCGGCTCTACGAGTCGCTCGGCTACCGGGACACGGCCGTGAACGCCATCAAGGCGCTGGTCTAGGCCCGGGGCGGGGCCGCGACGGCTCAGGCCGCCGCGGCCAGGAGGCGGTCGGCGATCTCCTCGACGCGGGCGCGCAGGCCGTCCTGGCTCTTGCCGCCGTCGAGGCGCTCGCCGCCGATCACGTACGTCGGGGTGCCGCTCACGCCGATCGCCTTGCCCTCGGCCTGGTCGGCGTCGACGATCAGGATGTGCCGCCCGTCGATCAGCGCGGTGTCGAACTCCTCGACGTCGAGGCCGAGTTCACGCGCGACCTCCAGCAGTACCGGCTCGCCCTCCCGGCCCAGCTCGGCGGTGCGCGCCAGCACGGCCTCGGCGTACGGCCAGCCCTGCCCCTGCTCCACGGCCTCCTCGGCGGCCTGGGCCGCGGCGAAGGAGTGCTTGTGCTTGTCCAGGGGGAAGTGGCGCAGCCGGATGTCCAGCCGGTCGCCGTAGCGGGCCCGCAGGGCGCGTACGTCGTCCAGGGCGCTGTGGCAGTCCGGGCACTGCAGTTCGCACCAGACGTCGAGGATCACGGAATCGGTCATGGGAACAGTCTCCCAGCCCCCGCACGGCCCTCCGACCGGCACCTGGGGAGGAGGCCCGACCCGGAGATGTCCCGGAGATCGCGCCGTGCGGGGCCGGCGACCTGGCCCGTACGGGGCCGGCCGGTGCACGATGGACGGGTACGGATCGCCCGTCACCGAGAGCCGGAGGGCCGCATGCTTGCCGAGACCATCTGTTCCGCGGCGTCGGTGGCCGGCCTGGGCATCGCCGCGCTGACCGCCTACCGCCGCCGCTTCCTGGCGGCCACCCGGATCGCCGCGTACGCGCTGGTCCCGCTCGGACTGGTGATGACGGGCGTCGTGGCGTGGGTGACCGAAGTGGTGTTCAAGCCGACCGTGTGGGCCGGTTTCGGGGTGCTGGTCCTCGCCTGGCTGCTCTTCGTCACCGCCCGCGTCGTCGAGCGCCGCGGCCTGGGCAAGGCCGCGAAGCCTCCCCGGCCGGTCAAGGGCGCCCCTGCCCGGGAGGCCGTCGCCCCGGCCGCCTCCGAGCCGTCGCTCGGCGCCGCAGCCGCGGGAGGCACCCGGCCGGCCGGACGGCGGCAGCCGGCGGCCGCCCCGGGGGACGACTTCTCCGACATCGAGGCCATCCTCAAGAAGCACGGCATCTGACCGGGAGGGGCGAGCATCCGCCCGGGTCCACGAGATCGGGCGAACTACCGCGCGGATGTTGGCGTGTTGAGGGGTGGGCGGCCACGAGCTGCGCCATCATCGCCCGGACATGCTCGACACACCGCACAGTGAGCCGTCGGTTCCCGCACCGCTTCCCGCCCCCGTCGCGGAGGAGCCGCGGGGCTGCCTCTTCGCGCTCTCCCAGCCACCCCTGATGATCTTCCTAGGCGTGATCGGCACCCTGCTGCTGCTTGCCGCCGTGCACGACCTGTTCGTGCTGTGACGCCGTGTGCTCCGGGGCTCCCGGCCGGGGGGCTCCGTGATCCGACACCTCCGCGTCGGCTTCCTTGCGCCGGGCCCGGTACGCGGCCACGTGCAGCCGGTTCCCGCAGGTCCGGCTGTCGCAGTAGCGGCGCGAGCGGTTCCTGGAGAGGTCCACGAAGGCGCGCCGGCAGTCCGGGGCCTCGCAGCGGCGCAGCCGTTCCTGCTCGCCGGAGACCACGATGAAGGCCAGGGCCATCCCGCCGTCGGCGGCGAGGTGGTCGCCCAGCGAGGCGCCCGGTGCGAAGTAGTGGACGTGCCAGTCGTAGCCGTCGTGGTCGGTCAGCTGCGGCGTGGTGCCGGCGGTCGCCACGAGCTCGTTGATCAGTACGGCTGCCGCGCGGGGGTTCGGGGCGGCGAAGACCTGGGCGAACTTGCCGCGCACGGCCCGGACGCCGGCCAGGTCGCGGGCGCTGAGCTCGCCCACGTCGCTGATCGCGTACTCCCGGACGAAGCCGCGCAGCGCGCCGATCTCCGCGAGCCTGTCGGGCTGGTCGGCCTCGGCCGTGGTGTTCACCAGGGCGACGACGACGTCGAGCGCGCGACGGGTGTCGTGGGGGATCTGCACGGGTCTCCCTCATGGGCCGGAGCCTGCGACGACGGGCCGCCGCCGTTGGTGGCCGACTCTAGCGGGTCCCCTCGCGGGGCCGTCCCCACACGCACCGGCGCCGTCCCCGTGGCTGGCTTCCGCGGGAAACAGCGCCGGCACTCGCGTATGTGGTTGTCCGGCCCACACCGTCGCCCCGAGTCGGACGGTGTCGGGCGGTTGCAGGCCTGGCTCAGCTTTCGGCCAGGATGTGGGAGAGCTCCTTGTCGAGGTCGAAGTGCCGGTGTTCGGTTCCTGGCGGAACCGCGGCGTCCGTCCGCTTGAGGAACGACTCGAGTGCTCGGGCGGGTGCTTCGAGCAGTGCTTCTCCCTCCGGTGAGCTCAGGGCGATGCAGACGACGCCCTGACCGTGGCTGCGGGACGGCCAGACGCGGACGTCGCCGGTACCGGTGGGCCGGTGGAGGCCCTCCGCGAGGAGGTCGCGGGCGAATACCCATTCGACCGTCTCCTCGGCGCCGGTGTGGAAGGTGGCGTGCACGGCGTAGGGGTCGGCCGTGTCATACCGCAGGCCCGCGGGAACAGGCAGTGAGGACTCGCTCGACACAACGAGGCGCAGGTGCAGCTCGCAGCTGACCGTGGTGTTCATAAGCGCCAGGGCCTTTCGCTCAGTGTGCGCTCGGGGATTCGCACGTCGGCGAAATCGACATGCCACCTACGGTGCCGTTGTAAACCCCTCTGACCGTTTTGCGGACCTCTGGGTCCCTCGTACGGCGGATCCAAACCCGCATTCACGTGTGCATCCGGCTCGGGTAGATTCGATGCCATGAATACGGGGAGTGACCGCGAGACCAACGAGTCCGCCGCAGGGGCCGCAGCGGGATCCGCGCCGACCGGGCCGACCGCGCCGACCGGGCCGACCGGGCCGACCGCGCCGGACGCGCCGACCGGGGAGGCCGCGGCCGAGGAGGCGCCGCACGTCTCCAAGGCGCCCGCCTTCATCAAGGCCCGGCGCAGCCTGCACCTGAGCTGGCAGGTCGGCGTCTTCGTCGTCGGCCTCGCCGTCATCGGCGCGGGCGTCGCCATGCTCGTCCTGCCCGGCCCCGGCTGGGTGGCGATCTTCGCGGGGCTGGCGATCTGGGCCACCGAGTTCGCCTGGGCCCACCTCGTCCTGCGCTGGACCAAGCGCAAGGTCACCGAGGCCGCCCAGAAGGCGCTCGACCCCAAAGTCCGCCGCCGCAACATCATCCTGACCAGCGCGGGCCTCGTCATCGCGGGCGCGCTCGTCGGCTTCTACCTGTGGAAGTACGGGCTCGTGCTGCCCTGGGACATCAAGGACCAGTGATGGTCGGGGAGCACCGCTGACATGCGGTAATGTTTGCGGTGCGTCCGGGCGATTAGCTCAGTGGGAGAGCACTTCGTTCACACCGAAGGGGTCACTGGTTCGAACCCAGTATCGCCCACCCGGACCAGAGGCCCGGAGACTTTCACAGTCTCCGGGCCTCTGGCGTTCCCCGGGTCCTCCGCCCCCTCCCGCGCCGACCGACCCCCCGCCGCCCGCCGTCAGCGCAGGCGGCCGATCGCCTCGCGCAGGCGCCGGGCGTCCGCCAGCCGCCTCTCGTACGTGGCCCCCACCGCCAGCAGCAGCAGGCCCGCCAGCGCCGGCGGGAGCCAGCGCGGCAGGGCGCCCGTGACCTGCGCCACGTACGGCGCCAGCTCGTGCAGGGCCACCGCCGCCAGGACGGCGCCGCCGAGCAGCAGCGGGGCCTGCAGTCCCCGGCGGGCGCCCGCCAGGGTCAGGGCCAGGGCGGCCAGCCCGAGCAGCAGCGGGCGCTGCCAGTCCGCGTCCGCCCAGGCCGCCAGCAGGCTCGGCAGCAGCGTCGCCGCCAGGCCCGGGCCGTACGCCGTCCAGGACGAGGCCTCCGGGTCCTTGCGGCGCCGCAGGAACCCCACCGCGAGCGCGGGCAGCGTCACCGGCAGGGTGTACGCCTCCGGGGCCGTGACCCCGTCCGAGGCCAGCCGGACCCAGGTCGCCGCCGCGAACAGCGCGACCGCAGCCCAGCCCAGCGCGCGCCGCTCCGGCCGCACCGCCGCGCCGGCGCAGACCACCCCGGCCAGCGCCAGGACCAGCGCCAGCGTCCCGGGCCGCGGGGCCGCCAGGGCCACCGCGAGCAGTCCGGCCGCCCCCGCCGCCGCCTCCGCGGGGATCCGTACGGGGCCCAGGCGCGGCCCGAGCGCGGCCACCGCCGCGGGGACCGCGAGCACCGGCAGGCCCCACCAGGCCACCGCCAGGCCGGTGGCCGCGGCCGCCGCCACCAGCAGTCCCGCGGCGTACCCGACCGCGCACCCGGCCGCTGTCGACCGGGCCCACCGCGGAGCGCGCCCGTACGCCGCTGCGGCGGCGCAGCCCGCGCCCAGCAGGCCCCAGACCGCGAAGGTGGCCGCGCGGCCGTCCAGCGCGCCCAGGGACACGCTCACGGCCCCGCCCAGCGCGCACGCGCCCGCCGCGATCGAGGTGCCACGAGCCGATGCGCGCAGGGCCAGGCACCCGGCGGCCCCCGTCACCGCAAGCTGCACCGCGAACACCCCCGCCGCCGGGAACCCGAGCAGCACCGGCGCCGCGAACAGCCCCGCCCAGGCCGCGACCACCGCCGCAACCGCCGGCTCCGGCCGCGAGAGCGTGCGGGACAGCCACCACGCCGCCCCCGCCGCCACCAGCAGGACCACCGGGGCCGAGGCCCCCGGCGCGTACGGGCTCCAGCCGGGCGTCGTGCCCGACCACACCTCGTCCAGCACCGCGAGCGGAACCGCCAGCGCCGAAACCGCCGCCGCCCCGGCCCACAGCGCCCCGAGGGCGATCACCCCGGCCCCGGCCCAGGCCGCCCCGCGCCGGACCGCCGCCGGCAGCCCGCCGACGCGTACGCACGCCACCAGCGCCAGCGCCGCCGGCAGGTGCGCCGCGACCGCCCAGCCCGTGTCCAGGGCCGGACGCGCCACCCCGCCGACCGCCACCGCCCAGGCGACCCCGCCGGCCGCCGCGGCCGCCGCCGCCCGCGGCTCCCGCCAGGCCGCCGCCGCGCCGAGGGCCGCTCCCGCCAGCAGCAGCGCCGCCGGGGCCAACGCCCCGCCGGGCGAAGCCGCCGACCAGGACGCGGCCGTGCCCAGCAGCAGCGCCCCCGCACCGAGGACCGCGCCCAGGGTTGCGGCCAGGACCGCCGCCGGAGCCGACGGCGTGCCCGCCGCCGACCGGAACCGCAGGGCGGCGGCCGCGTCCACTGCCGCCGTCACCAGCAGCGCCCAGCCGAACCGCACCGGACCCCCGTCCGAGGCCAGCGCGGCCAGCGGGAGCGGCAGCTGCGCCGCCAGGACCGCCGCCGGCAGCGGGAGGCGCAGCCCGGGCAGAGCTCCGCGCGCCAGGCCCGACCCGTACCCGGCCCAGAGCGCCGCCAGCGTCGCGGCGGCCCCCGCCGCGTACGCGGTGCCGTCGAGGTCCGCCGCGGCCACCGCGTACAGCGCGTACGCGTCCAGCACCGTCAGCAGCAGCCCCAGCGCGGCCACCGACTCCGCCGTCGAGCGCAGCCCCCGGCGCAGCAGGAGGACCGGCGCGGCCAGGGCCGCCGCCGTCACCACCGCCAGCGCCGCCGACCGGCCGGTGATCCCCAGGGACCCCCAGCTGACCAGCGTGAAGGCCAGCGCGGCCACCGCCAGCAGCACCGCGCCCAGGGTCAGCAGCACGTTCTGCGCGCTCGGCGCCGAGGCGTCCTTCGCCGCCGAGGTGCCCGAAGTGCCCGCCGAGCGCGCCGCCGGAGCCCGGCCGGAAGCCGGTCCCCAGCCGGGCGCACCGGTCGGCGGAGCCGCGTACAGCAGGCGCAGCAGCCAGTCCCTGCGGCTCAGCAAGTAGAGGCGCCGGGCGTCGAGTCGGACCAGCTCGCGGTCGATGAGCGCCAGCTCTTCGGCCGGCGGCAGTGACGTGTTCATGATTCGCAGTGTGGTGCCGGTCACGCCGTCAGCACATGGGCGGGGGTACTCAGATGCGCCTGAGTACCACCCCGGTACCGGGAAAACCCGGACAACGGGGGGCGCAGCGGGCCAGACTGCGCCCATGGACCTGAACAGCTGGGACCGCTGGAGCCGCTACCGCTTCCGCAGCGTGTGGGACCTCGACGCCGCGCCCGCACGCGTCTACGCCGTGCTGGAACAGCCCGGCGAGTACCCGGCCTGGTGGCCGCAGATACGCCGGGTCCAGCCGGTCGACGACCGCACCGGCACCGCGCTGGTCCGCTCCGTCCTGCCCTACGCGCTGCACGTCACGGCCACCGAGCTGCTCCGCGATCCCGGCCGTGGCGTCCTGGAGGTGGCGCTGCGCGGCGACATCGAGGGCTGGGCGCGGTGGACCGTACGGGCGCGGGGCGCGGTCGGCGGCGGGCGCAGCCGCGCGCTGTACGAGCAGGAGGTCGAGGTGCGCCGGCCGCTGATGCGGCGGCTCGCGCTGCCGGGGCGGCCAGTGTTCCAGCTCAACCACGCGCTGATGATGCGGGCCGGGCAGCGCGGTCTGGCGGCCCGGCTGGCGGCGTCCCCGGAAGCGGTTTGAACGAGCCCCGGGCCTTCTGTATTGTTCAGTCCGTTCCCGGGCGATTAGCTCAGCGGGAGAGCACTTCGTTCACACCGAAGGGGTCACTGGTTCGATCCCAGTATCGCCCACCATGCAGGACCTGGCTTTGACAGCGGGGCTGAACCCAGGCCCCCCGGCAGGACCTTGATGGAGTAAGCCGCAGGTCCCTTCCCCGGTCGGGGGAGGGACCTTTCGGCGTTCGCGGCCCGGTACGGGCCGCCCGCTACGCCGCCGTGGACAGGTCCGGCCGCAGCGGCCAGTGCGGATCGACGGACTCCGGCGTGCCCTGCCGCGCGAACCAGGCCTGGAGGCCGCGCGCCTGCGCCGCGTGCCACACCTGCTGGAGCGTGTGCAGCTCCGCCGGGCTCAGCCGCTCCAGCCGCCCCGCGAACCGGCGGCCCACCGCCCGCACGAGCTCCAGGGACGCCATCGCGTCCGCCGCCGCGTCGTGCGCGCCCTCCAGCTCGATCCCGTAGTGCGCGCACAGGTCGGTCAGCGTCCGGCGGCCCTTGCGGTACCGGTCCAGGTGCTTGTCCAGCACCCGCGGATCCAGCACCGTCAGCGGCCGGTTGTCCAGGTACCGCGACAGCGAGGACGCCCGGTGCCGGCGCAACTCCCGGTCCAGCAGCGTCAGATCGAACGGCGCGTTCATCACCACCACCGGCCGGCCCGCCACCTGCTGCTCCCCGAGCGCGCGGGCTATCTCCTCCACCACCGGCGCGGGCCAGCGCCCGTGCCGCTGCAGGTGCTCGTCGGTGAGCCCGTGCACCTCCGTGGCGCCTGCGGGAACCGGGACGCCGGGGTTGACCAGCCAGCGGGTGGAGCGCACCCGGCCCCCCGCACACTCCTGCACGACGAGCGCGGCGGACACGATCCGGTCCTGCTCGACGTCCACTCCGGTCGTCTCGGTGTCGAATGAGGCCAGCGGGCCCTCGTACCAGCGTGTCATGGCGAACTCCTCGTCCCCGGTCGGCAGATGGGGCGCCCCCGGGCGCCTCCGCCTCCGAGCGCGCCACCCTTGCCCGCTTCGGTGATACCCGGGCTGTTTGCCCCGTACGCCGTTTGCGGGGACCCGGCTGCGGAGACAACAACCGTGGGGGACCGTGCACATGACCGGTCGTCACTCCACCCACCACCCACTGCGGAGCCGGAAGGCATGGGGACCGGCCATGGCGCTCGCACAGCCCGAACAGAGCGGGGTGCTGGCGGGGCAGATCGATGCGCGGACCGGCACGCCGGGGGAGCCGCGGACCGGACCGCTGCGCGGCACACTCGCCACCACCGCCTGCATGGAGACCCTTCAGGTGGGATACCTGCACGCCGTCGCCGCGGCGGCCGGCTGCTCGCTCTCCCAGCCCTTCCCGGACAACGGCATCGACTGGCACGTCAGCCACGGCGCCCCCGAGCACGTCGTCGACGACGAGGTCACCGTCAAGGTGCAGTTGAAGGCGACCTACCAGATACCGCCCAGACCGGCCGGACCCACGTTCTCCTTCACCCTCGACAACGAGCACCTGGTGAAGCTGGCCCGCACCCCGGTCGCCGTCCACAAGATCCTCGTCGTGATGCTCGTCCCGCGGGAGCGCGACCAGTGGCTCGCCGCCGGGCACGACCGGCTCGACCTGAGGCACTGCTGCTACTGGACCAATCTCGCCGGGCACCCCGTGACCGGCCGGCGCCGGACCACCGTGCGGATCCCGACCACGCGGATCTTCGACGACCGGGCGCTGTGCGAGATCATGACCCGGGTCGGGTCGGGAGGGACACCTTGATGCACCGGCACTCGCCGAACCTCGAACCGCTGCCGTCCACGCCGTACGCGGACCTCGCGCACCCCGCCGCACCCGACCCCGCCAAGGTCGACCCCGTCGTCCTCGGCGCCCTGCTGCGCCGCCACGGCTGGCTGCGCCGGGGCGGGGCCGCCGGCCGCTACGGGCGCTGGACCCCGCCCGCGGGCGGTCCCGGCGCCAGCCTCCTCGTCCCGGAGAGCCGGGCCTTCCCCGACTGCGGCGACCTGCTGGAGGAGGCGCTCACCGCGCTCTCGCGCAGCGCGGTGCCGTCCGCGCGGGAGGTGCTCTGCGGGCTGAGCGTGCCGAGCGACGAGGTCCGCTGGGACCGGGAGATCCCGCCCGGCCCGTACGGGTTCCCGTCCGAGGCCGCGTGGACGGCGCAGGAACAGCTCCGCTCGGCCGCCCGCCGGCTCCTGCTGGCCGGGGCCCTGGCGGACCGGGCGCGGGCCGGCTACTACGGCGCCCGGCACCGCGCGAAGGCCGAACGGGCCCTGGACGGGGTCCTGGTGGGCCCCGCGCCCGGCGCCCGGCGGCTCACCGCGTACGTTCCCGTGGACGGCGGGCGGGGCCTGGTGACCCGGCTCCACCACGCCCTGCACGCGACCCGCGAGGCCGTGGACTACCGGCGGGCCACCGGCGGCATGGAGGCCTTCGACGCGGCCGTGGCGGCCGGGGTCAGCCGGGAGCTCGCCGACGCGCTGATCGCGCTGGTCCGGGGCACCGAGGGGGCCCGGATCGCGCTCGCCTGGGCACCGGCGGCCGGGGTGCCGGCCGGGTGCGCGGCGCGGCCGGAACCGGTGGAGTTCTCGCCCGGCGACCTCCCCGTCCTGCGCGAGGCCGCCGCCCGCTACACCCGGGACGAACCGGCCGTCCGGGTCAGCGTCACCGGCGCCGTCGTGCGGATGCGGCGCTCGGCCCCCGGGGGCGGGGGCACCGTACGGCTGCGGGTCCTCGCCGGGGCGGACGTCCCGTACGTACGGGTGGCGCTCGACGCGGAGGCGTACGGGGTGGCGGTCCACGCCCACCTGGCGGGGCTGCCGGTCAGGGTCGGCGGACGGCTCCAGCAGCGGGGCGGCTTCCGGCGGCTGACGGACGCGGCGGAGGTCGTGCCGGTGCCGCTGGACGAGGTCGAACGGGACCGGCTGATGAAATCGCTGGACGCGGCGTTCGACGCGCCGGACGTGCTGCCGGGGGACGCGTAGGCGTCCGCCGGGCGGGGGGCCGTCGCGGTGCAGCGGTCCCCGGCTCCGCCGGGCACCGGGCACGGCCCGCGCCCCGGACCCGCGCCCCGTACGCCGGCCCGGGGCGCGGGGGCCGGCGGGGGCCCGGCCGCCCGCGGCCGCGCGTAGCCTGGGCACTCCCGCCCGCGACCCCGAGGATCCCGCATGCCGAGCCCGCTCATCCGCCCGCTGGACCTGGCCGACGAGGCCACGGCGGGGGCCGTGCACCGGATCGGCCGGGCGGCGTACGCGGTGGAGGCCGGGCTGATCGGGTTCGACGGCATCCCCGCCCTGCACGAGAGCCTCGACGAGATGCGGGCGCGGCCGCTGCGGTGGCTCGGCGCGGTGTCCGGCGAGGGCGTGCTCGCCGGTTTCCTCGCCTGGGAGGAGGAACCGGACGGCGTCGTCGGCGTCGACCGGCTCTGCGTGGACCCGGCCTGGTTCCGCCGGGGCATCGCCTCCCTGCTGCTGCGCCACGTACTGGCGGAGCTCTTCCCGGACCGCCGCGTCGAGGTGACCACGGGTGCCGAGAACGCCCCCGCGGTGACCCTGTACGAGCGCCTCGGCTTCCTCCGCGGCCCGGACTTCTCACCCGCCCCGGGGCTGCGCATGGCGTCGTTCGGCCGGCCGCCGACGCCGGCCCGGAGCTGAGCCGCCCGTCCGCGGGCCGGTCCGGTCCGGGCCGTCCGGTGACCGCGGGCGTGCCCCGCCGATAACCGTTTAGGGGCGCCGCCCCTCCGCTCGGTACGATTCAGGCGCGCAGTGTTCGCTCGCGCACCCCCTGAGTCAGGAGAGACCGGTGTCAGACGTCCGTGTGATCATCCAACGCGATTCCGAGCGGGACGAGCGCGTGGTGGCCACGGGCACTACGGCGGCGGAGCTCTTCGCCGGCGAGCGCACCATCGTCGCCGCCCGCATCGCCGGTGAGCTGAAGGACCTCGCGTACGAGGTGAAGGACGGCGAGACCGTCGAGCCGGTGGAGATCTCCTCCGAGGACGGCCTGAACATCCTGCGCCACTCGGCCGCCCACGTCATGGCCCAGGCCGTGCAGGAGCTCTTCCCCGAGGCCAAGCTGGGCATCGGCCCGCCGGTCCGGGACGGCTTCTACTACGACTTCGACGTGGCCAGGCCCTTCACCCCCGAGGACCTCAAGGTCATCGAGAAGAAGATGCAGGAGATCCAGAAGCGCGGGCAGAAGTTCGCCCGCCGCGTGGTCACCGACGAGGCCGCCCGCGAGGAGCTCGCCGACGAGCCGTACAAGCTGGAGCTCATCGGCATCAAGGGCTCCGCGTCGACCGACGACGGCGCGAACGTCGAGGTGGGCGCCGGCGAGCTGACCATCTACGACAACCTCGACGCGAAGACCGGCGAGCTGTGCTGGAAGGACCTCTGCCGGGGTCCCCACCTGCCCACCACCCGCACCATCCCGGCCTTCAAGCTCATGCGCAACGCCGCCGCCTACTGGCGCGGCAGCGAGAAGAACCCGATGCTCCAGCGCATCTACGGCACCGCGTGGCCGTCGAAGGAGGAGCTGAAGGCGCACCTCGACTTCCTCGCCGAGGCCGAGAAGCGCGACCACCGCAAGCTCGGCAGCGAGCTCGACCTCTTCTCCGTCCCGGACGAGATCGGCTCCGGCCTCGCCGTCTTCCACCCGCGCGGCGGCGTCATCCGCCGGACCATGGAGGACTACTCGCGCCGCCGGCACGAGGAGGAGGGCTACGAGTTCGTCTACACCCCGCACGCCACCAAGGGCGCCCTCTTCGAGAAGAGCGGCCACCTGGACTGGTACGCGGAGGGCATGTACCCCCCCATGCAGCTCGACGGTGGTACCGACTACTACCTCAAGCCCATGAACTGCCCGATGCACAACCTGATCTTCGACGCGCGCGGCCGCTCCTACCGCGAACTGCCGCTGCGCCTCTTCGAGTTCGGCACCGTGTACCGGTACGAGAAGTCGGGCGTCGTGCACGGCCTGACCCGCGCCCGGGGCTTCACCCAGGACGACGCACACATCTACTGCACCCGCGAGCAGATGGCCGAGGAGCTCGACCGCACGCTCACCTTCGTGCTGAACCTGCTCCGCGACTACGGCCTGACCGACTTCTACCTGGAGCTCTCCACCAAGGACCCGGAGAAGTTCGTCGGCTCGGACGAGGCCTGGGAGGAGGCCACCGCCGTCCTTCAGTCGGTCGCCGAGAAGCAGGGCCTGCCCCTGGTCCCGGACCCGGGCGGCGCCGCGTTCTACGGCCCGAAGATCTCCGTCCAGTGCCGTGACGCCATCGGCCGCACCTGGCAGATGTCGACCGTCCAGCTCGACTTCAACCTCCCGGAGCGCTTCAACCTGGAGTACACCGCGCCGGACGGATCGCGCCAGCGCCCGGTCATGATCCACCGCGCGCTGTTCGGCTCGATCGAGCGGTTCTTCGCCGTACTGCTGGAGCACTACGCGGGCGCCATGCCGCCGTGGCTGGCCCCGGTCCAGGCGGTCGGCATCCCGATCGGCGACGGGCACGTGGAGTACCTGCAGGAGTTCGCCGCCGAGGCGAAGAAGCAGGGGCTGCGGGTCGAGGTGGACGCCTCCTCCGACCGCATGCAGAAGAAGATCCGCAACCACCAGAAGCTCAAGGTCCCGTTCATGGTCATCGTCGGTGACGAGGACATGGCCGCGGGCACCGTCTCCTTCCGCTACCGCGACGGTTCGCAGGAGAACGGCATCGCGAAGGACGAGGCCCTGGCCAAGCTGGCCAAGGTCGTCGCGGACCGCGTCCAGGTCTGAGCGGACCGCGTCCGCGTCTGATCCGCGCACGGCGCGCACGGCGGGCCCCCGGGGGAGCGATCGCTTTCCCGGGGGCCTTCCTCGTCCGCTCGGGCAAGGTCATATGCTGCATCCCATGACGATTGAGCCGGAGCAGCAGATCGGTGTGGGCACGCAGGACGCGTTCCAGCGTCTGTGGACGCCCCACCGGATGGCCTACATCCAGGGGGAGAACAAGCCGACCGGCCCGGAGGCCGGGGACGGCTGTCCCTTCTGCGGGATCCCGGAGATGTCGGACCAGGACGGCCTGGTCGTGGCGCGGGGCCGGCACGTCTACGCGGTGCTCAACCTCTACCCGTACAACGGGGGCCACCTGATGGTCGTCCCGTACCGGCACGTCGCCGACTACACCGAGCTGGACGGGCCGGAGACGGCGGAGCTGGCCGCCCTCACGAAGCGGGCGATGGCCGCGCTGCGCAAGGCGTCCGGGGCGCACGGCTTCAACATCGGCATGAACCAGGGCGCGGCCGCGGGGGCGGGCATCGCCGCGCACCTGCACCAGCACATCGTGCCCCGCTGGGGCGGCGACACCAACTTCATGCCGGTGGTGGGCCACACCAAGGTGCTGCCCCAACTCCTCGCGGACACCCGCCAGATGCTGGCCGACGCCTGGCCCGTCGACTAGGACGGTCCGGCGCCGGACCTTCCCGGGCCACCGGCCCGGCCGGGGTCCTGGCCCCGGCGCTCGCGCCAGGTGCGCAGCACGGCTTCCACGTCGAACTCCGCCACGTTGAGCGGAGGTCCCGGCGGCGGCATGCGCAGGGCCGCCCGGATCTTCTCGTTGACCTCGGTGAGGGTGGCCCGTACCTGGCGTTCGGAGCGGGCCGCCAGGGCCTTCTCCAGGGCGTCCTCGGCCTCCTTGCGGAGGGCGAGGGCCGGGGGCAGGACGGCGAACCCCTCGCGGTGCAGCTTCCCCTTGATCCACCACAGCTCGTCGTACGGGGCGTCGAGCGAGGCGAGCGGCTTCCCGTAGCCGGGAAGGTCCTCGAAGTCCCCGCGGGCGGCGGCCTCCCGGATCTGCCGGTCCACGAACGTCTCGAAGCCGACGCCAGGCGGTTTGCGCTCGGTCACGGGTCGCTCCTCCGGTGCGTACGGATGCCCTGGACTGCCCCTTCAGCGTAACCGGGGGGCCGACCGGCACGGCCGGGGGAGGAGCCGCTAGCCGTCGTACGCGTCCGCCTTGCGCGGTGACGGTTCCTGGATCATGCCGCTCATGATCGAGGAGCGGTTGGTGAAACGCTCGGTGTCGACGCCGTTCTCCTCCAGGACCTTGAAGGTCGCGGCGTGCACGGACCGCAGGACCGGGGCCACGGTGCGCAGGGCGTCGTCCGCCATGAACCGGTGGCGCCACATCGAGCCGGCCCACACGTGGCGGACGCCGAAGGGCTCGGGCAGGACCAGCTTGCCGCCGAGGTAGTCCAGGATCGGCGGGTACCACGTGAGCGGGGCGCGAACGGCGAGGCGCACCACCTCGGTGGCGTCGACCAGCGGGAGCGAGCGCTCCGTGGTCTCCCAGAAGCGGATGCTCTTGGGCACCTCCACCGTCGGGGCCTTGGACTTCGTGGTGAACAGACCGTTCACGGGGCCCAGGGCGTGCGCCGTAACGTCCACGCGGAGCGTCTTGTACAGCACGGTGACGGTCACCAGCATGGTGATGACGAGCTGGCCGTCCCAGAGCGGGTACTGGATGCCGAGGTAGTGCCGGTTGCCCGCGTTGAACTGCTGCTCGTTGCAGATCCGGGTGATCTCGTGCGGCTTGATCAGGAAGGTGTCGACGTTCTCGCCGGTGGGGCGGGCCACCTCGTCGGCGCCCTCGCCGACCGGCGTCACGATCCAGTGCTGGATGGCGGCGGGCGGGAACCCGCCGGTGTGCAGGGGGCCGCGCTCCAGCTTGCGGAGCTGGGCGTCGATCGCGCGTATGACGTCCCAGCTGCGGAACGGGTGGATCTCGGCGACGCCCTCCTTGGGCGCGAGCTCCTCGGCCATCTGCCAGTTGCCCCACCGGACGCCCATGCCCAGGATGCCCTTGGAGCCCGCGTAGAAGACCGAGTTGCTGCGGTCCTCGGCGGTCAGCTTGGCCAGCTGGTGCCGGAGGTCCTCGCGGGCCTTCTCGTCCGGGTTGCCGGGTACCGCCTCGGGGATCTTGGCGGCGACGCCGCCGCCGCCCAGCAGCCCGTCCCAGCGCGAGCGCAGGTCGGCGGCGGTCGCCTCGCAGATCCGGCGGGCGAGCAGCCAGCCCAGGGCCGGGGCGATGATCATGGCGCGCAGGTACAGGCCGAGGAACCCGGTGAACGGCAGCCGGAACATCAGCACGGCCACCAGGACGGCCACCCCGACGAGCAGGAGGGTGCCGATCCAGGAGGCGCGCTTGCCGTCGCCGGACGCCAGCGACCTGCGGAGCTGGAAGAGGCCCAGCCACAGCAGCAGGCCGGGCAGGAACAGCACGCCGCAGACCAGCATGATCAGGCGGAGCTTGCGGTCGCGCTCCTTGCGGATCCGGGACGCGGCCAGGCAGTGCTCGACGACGGTCTGCGGATCGGCGCCGAAGGACTGGATCAGCGGCTTGCGGCCGGCGCCGAGGGTGCGCGCCTCGACGGCCCGGCAGAAGGCCTCGCCGAGGCTGGGCTCGAAGAGGGAGATCTTCGGGGGTTTGACCGTGGACGCGTGGTGCTCGCTGTTGGCGCCGAGTATGAGGGCGAGCCCGGTGTCCTTCGCGCCGTCCCGGTACGCCGCGGAGGCCAGGGCGTTGGTCGCCGCCGTCTGCCCGCCGCCCCCCTGGAGGGGAATCTGCGCCCCGGGCCTGAAGTCGAATCCGTCGTCCGCCACCGCTGCCCCCATCGCTGTGCGTCGTGCCTTTTGGTGCGCCGACGAGCTTATCGGCGGATCTCGCCCCGTGGTCATGGGACAGGGAAATGCCGCCCGCCGCAAGCGGGTTGGCTGGGCGGCCGTTCGGTGACTAGCTCAACTGGCGGCTCGTATCGGTCTGTTCGCGCACCTTGTCCGCGATGTGGGACGGCACGGGTTCGTGGCGCACGTAGGCCCGGGCGAAGCCGCCGGTGCCGTGCGAGACGGAGCGCAGCTCGACGGCGTAGCGGCCGATCTCGATCTCCGGGACCTCGGCGCGCACGCGGGTGCGCCCGGGGCCGGCCTGCTCGGTGCCGACGACGCGGCCGCGGCGGCCCGCGAGGTCGCTCATGACCGGGCCGACGTACTCGTCCGGCACGAGGACGGAGAGCTCCGCGACCGGTTCGAGGAGGTCGATGCGGGCCCCGGCCGCCGCCTCGCGCAGGGCGAGCGCGCCGGCGGTCTGGAAGGCGGCGTCGGAGGAGTCCACCGAGTGCGCCTTGCCGTCGAGGAGGGTGACGCGCACGTCGACCAGCGGGTGGCCGGCGACGACCCCCCGGGCGGCCTGGGCGCGTACGCCCTTCTCCACGGACGGGATGAACTGCCGGGGCACGGAGCCGCCGACCACCCGGTCGACGAACTCGACGCCGCTGCCGGGCGGGAGCGGCTCCACCTCGATCTCGCAGATCGCGAACTGGCCGTGGCCGCCGGACTGCTTCACGTGCCGGCCGCGCCCGGCGGCCTTCGCGCCGAAGGTCTCGCGCAGGCTGACCTTGTGCGGGACCGGGTCGACCTGGACGCCGTACCGGGTGCGCAGCCGCTCCAGGGTGACCTCCTGGTGGGCCTCGCCGAGGCACCACAGGACGAGCTGGCGGGTGTGGGGGTTCTGCTCCAGCCGCAGGGTGGGGTCCTCGGCGACCAGGCGCGCCAGGCCCTGGGAGAGCTTGTCCTCGTCGGCCTTGCTGTGGGCCTCGACGGCGAGGGGGAGCAGCGGGTCGGGCATGGGCCAGGGCTCCATGAGGAGCGGGCGCTCCTTGGCGGACAGGGTGTCGCCGGTCTCGGCGCGGGTCAGCTTGGCCACGCAGGCGAGGTCGCCGGCGATGCACCGGTCCAGCCCCCGCTGCTGCTTGCCGAAGGGGGAGGTCAGGGTGCCGATCCGCTCCTGGAGGTCGTGGTCCTCGTGGCCGCGGTCGGCGAGTCCGTGGCCGGAGACGTGGACGGTCGCCTCGGGGCGCAGGGTGCCGGAGAAGACGCGGACGAGGGACACACGGCCGACGTACGGGTCGGAGGAGGTCTTGACGACCTCGGCGACGAGGGGGCCGTCGGGATCGCAGGTGACGTCGGGGCGGGCGGCGCCGTCGGGCGCGGTCACGGTCAGGGCGGCGCGCTCCAGCGGCGTGGGGAAGCCGCCGGTCACGAGTTCGAGGAGTTCCACGGTGCCCAGGCCCTGGCGGGCGCCGTCGGCGGCGGGGGCGGCCATCAGGACGGGGTGGAAGGTGCCGCGGGCGACGGCGCGCTCCAGGTCGCCGACGAGGGTCCCGAGGCCGATGTCCTCGCCGCCGAGGTAGCGGTCCATGAGGCCCTCGTCCTCGCTCTCGGCGATGATCCCCTCGATCAGGCGGGAGCGGGCCGCGTCGATGAGGGCCTGCTCGGCCGGGTCCGGGTCGCGCTCGGCGCGCTCACCGGAGGCGTAGTCGTACGCGCGCTGCGACAGCAGGCCGAGGAGGCCGGTGACCGGGGCGTGCCCGTCGGGCCCGGCGGGGCCGTACAGGGGCAGGTAGAGCGGGATGACGGCGTCGGGGTCGTCGGCGCCGAAGGCGTCGCCGCAGACGGACGCCATCCGGTCGTAGTCGGCGCGGGCCGCCTCCAGGTGCGTGACGACGATGGCGCGGGGCATCCCGACGGCCGCGCACTCGTCCCAGACCGCGCGGGTGGCCCCGGACAGGCCCTCGGCGCCGTCCGCGGCCGAGACGACGAAGAGGGCCGCGTCCGCGGCGCGCAGACCGGCCCTGAGCTCTCCGACGAAGTCGGCGTATCCCGGGGTGTCCAGGATGTTGATCTTGATTCCGTCCCAGGCGACCGGGACGAGGGACAGCTGGACGGAGCGCCGGCGCCGGTGCTCGATCTCGTCGTAGTCGGAGACGGTGGCGCCGTCCTCGACCCGGCCGGCCCGGTTCACGGCTCCGGCGGTCAGGGCCAGGGCCTCGACGAGGGTGGTCTTCCCCGACCCGCTGTGGCCGACCAGCACGACGTTCCGTACGGACGAGGGGCGGTCGGCCGTCAGTGCCCTGCCGGCGGCTCCGGATTGGTGTGATGTGGCTCCCATGGTGCTCGTGCCTCCCGAGGGTGACGGTGAGGAGGTAAACGGGGTCCTTCGAGCTTTGCACCGGTGTCACACCGCGTCCATACGTCGTACCGGGGACGTACCGGTGGCGCTCCGGGAGGCGGCGGAGGGATGAAGTGCGGCCCCCGCGGCCCGAACCGGTGGGTGCGCGGCGTCCGGGAGGCGGCGTGCTGGCTACGATGGGCCAGCCGGTGGCCGTGGTGGCCGTGCGGCCCAGCGACCCTCCGGGAAGGCCATGCTGAACAAGTACGCGCGTGCATTCTTCACGCGTGTTCTCACGCCATTCGCCGCATTTCTGCTCCGGCGGGGGGTGAGTCCGGACGCGGTCACCCTGATCGGCACGGCCGGAGTGGCGGCGGGAGCGCTGGTCTTCTACCCCCGGGGCGAGTTCTTCTGGGGCACGATCACCATCACCCTCTTCGTCTTCTCCGACCTGGTGGACGGGAACATGGCCCGCCAGGCCGGCGTCTCCAGCCGGTGGGGCGCCTTCCTCGACTCCACCCTCGACCGGGTCGCGGACGCGGCGATCTTCGGCGGGCTCGCGCTCTGGTACGCGGGCTCCGGGAACGACAACGCGCTCTGCGCCGTCGCGATCTTCTGCCTCGCCAGCGGCCAGGTGGTCTCGTACACCAAGGCCCGCGGCGAGTCGATCGGGCTTCCGGTCGCCGTCAACGGCCTCATCGAGCGCGCCGAGCGGCTGGTGATCTCACTGGTCGCCGCCGGCCTCTCCGGCCTGCAGATCTTCGGCGTCCCCTCGTGGATCGGGGTCCTGCTCCCGGTCGCGCTGTGGATCGTCGCCGCCGGCTCCCTCGTCACCCTGATCCAGCGGGTGGTCACCGTACGCCGCGAGGCCGCCGAGGCCGACGCCGCCGCCGCGGCCGCCGCCGAAGGGGGCGCCGCCTGATGGGCACCGCACAGGACAAGCTGGTCGACGGGCTGTACGGGCTCGGCTGGGCCGGCGTCAAGAAGCTGCCCGAGCCGGCCGCGGTCGCCCTCGGCCGCCGGATCGCGGACTTCGCGTGGAAGCGCCGCGGCAAGAGCGTGCTGCGACTGGAGTCCAACCTGGCCCGGGTGGTGCCGGACGCCGGACCGGAGCGGCTGCGCGAGCTGTCCAAGGCCGGCATGCGCTCCTACATGCGGTACTGGATGGAATCGTTCCGGCTGCCCACCATGGATCCGAAGCGGTTCGGCACCGACGTGCAGATGAAGGACGACCACATCCTGCGCGAGGCCCTCGCCTCCGGCCGCGGGGTCATCGTCGCCCTGCCGCACCTGGCCAACTGGGACCTCGCCGGGGCCTGGGCCACCGGCCACATCGGCGTGCCGCTCACCACGGTCGCCGAGCGGCTCAAGCCCGAGTCCCTCTACGACCGCTTCGTGGCCTACCGGGAGAGCCTCGGCATGGAGGTCCTGCCCCACAACGGCGGCGCCGCCTTCGGCACCCTCGCCCGCCGGCTCCGCTCCGGCGGCCTCGTCTGCCTCGTCGCCGACCGCGACCTGTCCGCGTCCGGCGTCGAGGTGGACTTCTTCGGCGCCACGGCGCGCATGCCGGCCGGCCCGGCGCTGCTCGCCCAGCACACGGGCGCGGCGCTGCTCCCCGCCACCCTGTACTACGGGGACGCGCCCCAGCTGTACGGCCGCATCCACCCCGAGGTGGAGGTGCCGAAGGCGGGTACCCGGACCGAGAAGACCAGCGCCGTGACGCAGGCGCTCGCGGACGTCTTCGCGCGGGGCATCGCGGAGCACCCGCAGGACTGGCACATGCTCCAGCGCCTGTGGCTCGACGACCTGGAGGAGCGCCCGTAGTGAAGATCGGCATCGTGTGTCCGTACTCGTGGGACGTGCCGGGCGGCGTCCAGTTCCACATCCGCGACCTGGCGGAGCACCTGATCGGCCTCGGCCACGAGGTGTCGGTGCTGGCCCCGGCCGACGACGAGACCCCGCTGCCGCCGTACGTGGTCCCGGCGGGACGGGCGGTGCCGGTGCCGTACAACGGGTCGGTGGCCCGGCTGAACTTCGGCTTCCTCTCGGCGGCCCGCGTGCGCCGCTGGCTGCACGACGGGTTCTTCGACGTCCTCCACATCCACGAGCCCGCCTCGCCCTCCCTGGGACTGCTGGCCTGCTGGGCGGCGCAGGGCCCCATCGTGGCCACCTTCCACACCTCGAACCCCCGCTCGCGGGCGATGATCGCCGCGTACCCGATCCTGCAGCCCGCGCTGGAGAAGATCAGCGCCCGGATCGCGGTGAGCGAGTACGCGCGGCGCACCCTCGTGGAGCACCTGGGCGGCGACGCGGTGGTGATCCCGAACGGGGTCGACGTGGACTTCTTCGCCAAGGCCGAGCCCAAGGCGGAGTGGGGCGGGCAGACGCTCGGCTTCATCGGCCGCATCGACGAGCCCCGCAAGGGCCTGCCGGTGCTGATGGCGGCTTTCCCGAAGATCGTGGAGGCCTGCCCGGACGTAAGGCTGCTGGTCGCCGGCCGCGGCGACGAGGAGGAGGCGGTCGCCTCCCTGCCCGCGGACCTGCGGGCGCGGGTGCAGTTCCTCGGCATGGTCTCGGACGAGGACAAGGCGCGGCTGCTGCGCAGCGTGGACGTGTACGTCGCCCCCAACACCGGCGGCGAGAGCTTCGGCATCATCCTCGTCGAGGCCCTGTCGGCGGGCGCGGCGGTACTGGCCTCGGACCTCGACGCCTTCGCGCAGGTCCTGGACCAGGGCGGGGCGGGAGACCTCTTCGCCAACGAGAACGCCGACGCCCTCGCGGCCGGCGCGATCGCCCTCCTGCGGGACCCGGCCCGGCGTGCCGAGCTCAGCGACCGCGGCTCGGCGCACGTGCGCCGCTTCGACTGGTCCACGGTCGCCGCCGACATCCTGGCCGTCTACGAGACGGTGACCGACGGCGCGGCGGCGGTGGCCGAGGACGAACGCGTCCCCCTCCGCACCCGGCTCGGCCTCACCCGGGACGCCTGACCGCGTCGGCGGCGGCCCGGCGGCCCGGCGGTCCCGGCCGGACCCGGCCGGGCCCGCCGGAGCGCCGCCCTGCCCACAGGGGCTGACCGGGGCCGGGGCGGGGGCCGGTAGAGTCGCCGCCCGTGATCGAAACCCTTGTCTGGATCGCCCTGGCTCTCGGTGTCATCGGGGTCTACCTCAGCTGGAGCGCCGGCCGGCTGGACCGGCTGCACTCGCGCATGGACGCCGCGCGGGCCGCCCTCGACGCCCAGCTCGTACGGCGCGCCTCCGTGGTGCTGGAGGTGGCCACCTCCGGCGTCCTCGACCCCGCCTCGTCCCTCGTGCTCTACGAGTCCGCGCACGCCGCCCGGCAGGCCGAGGAGGAGCACCGGGAGGTCGCCGAGAGCGAGCTCAGCCAGGCGCTGCGGGCCGTCTTCGCCGACGCCGACCAGGTGGAGGTGCTCAAGGCGGCCCCGGGCGGGGCCGAGGCCACCGAGGACCTGGCGGCGGCCGTACGCCGGGTACCCATGGCCCGGCGGTTCCACAACGACGCCGTACGGGCCGCCCGCGCCCTGCGCAGGCACCGCAAGGTCCGCTGGTTCCGGCTGGCCGGACACGCGCCCTTCCCGCTCGCCTTCGAGATGGACGACGAGCCCCCGGCCTACCTCGCGGACCGGCCGGTCTAGGGGGTCCCGGCCTGCCCGGCAGCCCCCGCCGGTCCGGCCGCGGGGGCCGGTCCAGGGCCGCAGCGGACAAGTCGGGGAGCCACCGGCTACACATTGGCCCTTGCTGTGGACTGGTCGGTGGGGTTTTCTCAGTCGAGTAGTAGTCGCGTCTTCCCTTTCGAGTGAGGTCAACCCGTGAGCACGCTTCCCACCTCCCCCCAGTCCACCGAGTCGGCGATCGGCACCTCCCGCGTCAAGCGCGGCATGGCCGAGCAGCTCAAGGGCGGCGTGATCATGGACGTGGTCAACGCCGAGCAGGCGAAGATCGCCGAGGACGCCGGCGCCGTGGCCGTCATGGCCCTGGAGCGGGTCCCGGCCGACATCCGCAAGGACGGCGGCGTCGCCCGCATGTCCGACCCCAACATGATCGAAGAGATCATCGAGGCCGTCTCGATACCCGTCATGGCCAAGTCCCGCATCGGCCACTTCGTCGAGGCCCAGGTGCTCCAGTCCCTCGGCGTCGACTACATCGACGAGTCCGAGGTCCTGACCCCGGCCGACGAGGTCAACCACTCCGACAAGTGGGCGTACACCACCCCCTTCGTCTGTGGCGCCACCAACCTGGGCGAGGCCCTGCGCCGCATCGCCGAGGGCGCGGCCATGATCCGCTCCAAGGGCGAGGCCGGCACCGGCAACGTGGTCGAGGCCGTCCGCCACCTGCGCCAGATCAAGAACGAGATCGCCCGCCTGCGCGGCTACGACAACAACGAGCTCTTCGCCGCGGCCAAGGAGCTGCGCGCCCCGTACGAGCTCGTCAAGGAGGTCGCCGAACTCGGCAAGCTCCCGGTCGTGCTGTTCTCCGCCGGTGGCGTCGCCACCCCGGCCGACGCCGCCCTGATGCGCCAGCTCGGCGCCGAGGGCGTCTTCGTCGGCTCCGGCATCTTCAAGTCGGGCGACCCGGCCAAGCGCGCCGCCGCCATCGTGAAGGCCACCACCTTCTACGACGACCCGAAGATCATCGCGGACGCCTCCCGGAACCTGGGCGAGGCCATGGTCGGCATCAACTGCGACACCCTCCCCGAGTCCGAGCGCTACGCCAACCGCGGCTGGTAAGCGGACATGACCCACACCCCCGGCAACCCCGTGATCGGGGTGCTCGCCCTCCAGGGCGACGTACGGGAGCACCTGATCGCCCTGGCCGCGGCGGACGCCGTGGCCAGGCCGGTCCGGCGGCCCGAGGAGCTCGCCGAGGTCGACGCCCTGGTGATCCCCGGCGGCGAGTCCACGACGATGTCGAAGCTCGCCGTGCTGTTCGGCATGCTGGAGCCGCTGCGCGAGCGCGTGCGCGCCGGCATGCCGGTCTACGGCACCTGCGCGGGCATGATCATGCTGGCGGACAAGCTCCTGGACGGCCGCGAGGACCAGGAGACGCTCGGCGGGATCGACATGATCGTCCGCCGCAACGCCTTCGGCCGGCAGAACGAGTCCTTCGAGGCGAAGGTCGACTTCGCGGGCATCGGGGGCGGCCCCGTCGAGGGCGTCTTCATCCGCGCGCCGTGGGTCGAGTCCGTCGGCGCGGCCGCCGAGGTCCTCGCCACCTACGACGGCCACACGGTCGCCGTGCGCCAGGGCAACGTGCTGGCGACCTCGTTCCACCCCGAGCTGACCGGCGACGACCGTGTCCACGCGTACTTCGTCGACATGGTGCGCGCGGGGCTGTAACGGCGTCCCGGTAGGATCTGAGGCGAACACTGTTGGTGACGCGAAGGAGACAGGCAGATGTCCGGCCACTCTAAATGGGCTACGACGAAGCACAAGAAGGCCGTGGTCGACGCCAAGCGCGGCAAGCTCTTCGCGAAGCTGATCAAGAACATCGAGGTCGCGGCCCGTATGGGCGGCGCCGACATCGACGGCAACCCGACGCTCTTCGACGCCATCCAGAAGGCCAAGAAGAGCTCGGTCCCGAACAAGAACATCGACTCCGCGGTCAAGCGCGGTGGCGGCCTCGAGGCCGGCGGCGCCGACTACGAGACGATCATGTACGAGGGCTACGGCCCGAACGGCGTCGCGGTGCTCATCGAGTGCCTCACCGACAACCGCAACCGCGCCGCGTCCGACGTACGGGTCGCCATGACCCGCAACGGCGGCTCGATGGCCGACCCCGGTTCGGTCTCGTACCTGTTCAACCGCAAGGGCGTCGTCCTGCTGCCCAAGGGCGAGCTGTCCGAGGACGACGTCCTGGAGACGGTGCTGGAGGCGGGCGCCGAGGAGGTCAACGACCTCGGCGAGAGCTTCGAGATCATCAGCGAGGCCACCGACATGGTCGCGGTCCGCACCGCGCTCCAGCAGGCCGGCATCGACTACGACTCGGCCGACTCCAACTTCCTGCCGACCATGCAGGTCGAGCTGGACGAAGAGGGCGCGCGCAAGATCTTCAAGCTCATCGACGCGCTGGAGGACAGCGACGACGTGCAGAACGTCTTCGCCAACTTCGACGTCTCCGACGAGGTCATGGAGAAGGTCGACGCGTAACGCGTCCGCCGACACCATTCGAACGGCGGGCCGACGGGGACACACCCCGGCGGCCCGCCGTCGTGTTGTGCGCGATGTCAGTGGCTCCGGATAGCCTGCACGCACACGGACGGGCGATCGAACGGAAGCAGGGGGCAGGGTGCGCGTACTCGGTGTGGACCCGGGGCTGACGCGGTGCGGCGTCGGCGTCGTCGAGGGTGTCGCCGGCCGTCCCCTGACCATGCTCGCGGTGGGGGTCGTACGGACGCCGGCCGATGCCGAGCTCGGCGCCCGGCTCGTCGCCGTCGAACGGGGCATCGAGGAGTGGCTCGACGCGCACCGGCCCGAAGTCGTCGCCGTGGAGCGGGTGTTCAGCCAGCACAACGTGAGCACCGTGATGGGCACCGCCCAGGCGAGCGCCGTCGCCATGCTGTGCGCGGCCCGCCGCGGCATCCCCGTCGCCCTGCACACCCCGAGCGAGGTCAAGGCCGCCGTCACCGGCAGCGGCCGCGCCGACAAGGCCCAGGTCGGCGCCATGGTCACCCGGCTGCTGCGGCTCGCCGAGCCGCCGAAGCCCGCCGACGCCGCCGACGCCCTCGCCCTCGCCATCTGCCACATCTGGCGGGCCCCCGCCCAGAACCGCCTCCAGCAGGCGGTCGCCCTGCACGCCTCGAAAGGCCGTACCCGATGATCGCCTTCGTCAGCGGCCCGGTCGCCGCGCTCGCCCCCACCCTGGCCGTGATCGAGGTCGGGGGAGTGGGCATGGCCGTGCACTGCACGCCGCACACGATCGCCGGCCTGCGGACGGGCGAGCCGGCCCGGCTGGCCACCTCCCTGGTCGTACGGGAGGACTCGCTCACCCTGTACGGCTTCGCCGACGACGACGAGCGGCAGGTCTTCGAGGTGCTGCAGACGGCGAGCGGGGTCGGACCGAGGCTCGCGCAGGCGATGCTCGGGGTGCACCGGCCGGACGCGCTGCGGACCGCCGTCTCGACGGGAGACGAGAAGGCGCTGACGGCGGTGCCGGGCATCGGCAAGAAGGGGGCCCAGAAGCTGCTGCTGGACCTCAAGGACAAGCTGGGGGCCCCGCTGGGCGCCAGCGGCCTCGTCGGCGCCCAGCGGGCGGTGGCGGCCGGCCCCGCGCCCTGGACCGAGCAGCTCGCCGCGGCCCTCATCGGGCTGGGGTACGCCGCGCGCGACGCGGACGAGGCCGTCTCCGCGGTCACCCCGCAGGCCGAGGAGGCCATCGCGGCCGGCGGCCAGGCCCCGGTCCCGCAGCTCCTGCGGGCGGCCCTGCAGTCCCTGAACCGCGCCCGCTAGCCGCCGGGCCGGGCGGGCCGCCGGCGGTCACTGCCGGGCGCCCGGCAGCCGCGTACGTCGCGCAGCCGGCGTTTCCCCGGCCGGGGAACGCCGTCCGGCCCGCGGGCCCCCGGCCGGCCGTACCGGCTGCCACCGCAGCAAACCGCAGCAACCGAGAAGGCAGACTGACACCGTGAACTGGGACGACGACACCACCGCCGAGGACGAGGCACGGATCGTCGAGGTCGCCGCGGACGGCGAGGACACCGCCGTGGAAGCGGCCCTGCGGCCCAAGGACCTCGGTGAGTTCGTCGGCCAGGAGAAGGTCCGCCAGCAGCTGGACCTGGTCCTCAAGGCCGCCCGGCAGCGCGGGGCCACCGCCGACCACGTCCTGCTGTCCGGCGCGCCCGGCCTCGGCAAGACGACCCTCTCCATGATCATCGCCGCCGAGATGGGCGCCCCGATCCGCATCACCTCGGGCCCCGCGATCCAGCACGCCGGCGACCTCGCCGCGATCCTCTCCTCCCTCCAGGAGGGCGAGGTCCTCTTCCTCGACGAGATCCACCGCATGTCGCGGCCCGCCGAGGAGATGCTCTACATGGCCATGGAGGACTTCCGCGTCGACGTGATCGTCGGCAAGGGCCCCGGCGCCACCGCGATCCCCCTGGAGCTGCCGCCCTTCACCCTCGTGGGGGCCACCACCCGGGCCGGCCTGCTGCCCCCGCCGCTGCGCGACCGCTTCGGGTTCACCGGGCACATGGAGTTCTACGCCCCCGAGGAGCTGGAGCGCGTCATCCACCGCTCCGCCGGCCTCCTCGACGTCGAGATCGACACCGCCGGCGCCGCCGAGATCGCCGGACGCTCCCGCGGCACCCCGCGCATCGCCAACCGCCTGCTGCGCCGGGTCCGCGACTACGCCCAGGTCCGCGCGGACGGGGTGATCAACCGCGAGGTGGCCGGCACCGCCCTCAAGGTCTACGAGGTGGACGAGCGCGGGCTGGACCGCCTCGACCGGGGCGTGCTGGAGGCGCTGCTCAAGCTCTTCGGCGGCGGCCCCGTCGGCCTGTCGACCCTGGCCGTGGCCGTGGGTGAGGAGCGGGAGACCGTCGAGGAGGTCGCGGAGCCCTTCCTGGTCCGCGAGGGCCTGCTGGCGCGCACGCCCAGGGGACGGGTGGCGACGCCCGCCGCCTGGGCCCACCTGGGACTCGTACCTCCGCAGCACGGCGGGAGCGGATCAAGCGGACAACAGGGCTTGTTCGGGGCCTGACGGCGCGGACGTTCGCCCCCTCAGGAACTGCGATGCCATGCTGGGCGTTGTTCCATCGGTGCGGACTCGCCTAGACTCCGCCGATGCCGACCCTTCGGGTCGGCATGCCCACCCCCCGTAAAAAGGCCGCCGTCCGCGTGCGGTCGTGCGAAGGATTTCCGTCCCGTGAATCTCGTGACCTTCCTCCCGTTCATCGTGCTCATCGGGGCCATGATCCTGATGACCCGCTCCGCCAAGAAGAAGCAGCAGGCGGCCGCGCAGATGCGCAACGAAATGACGCCCGGCACCGGTGTCCGCACCATCGGCGGCATGTACGCCACGGTGAAGGAGGTCGGCGACGACACCGTCACCCTCGAGGTCGCCCCCGGCGTCCACGCCATCTACGCGAAGAACTCCATCGGTGCGGTGCTCGAGGACGAGGAGTACAACCGCATCGTCCACGGCGTCATCGCCGACGCCGAGGGCGACACGCCGGTCGTCCCCGACGACGCGTCCTCGCTCACCGGGACGCCGAAGGCGGACCTCACGAAGGACGAGGACGAGGCTCCCAAGCTCGACCTGGGCAAGAAGGAGGGCTCGGTCGACGAGCCCGGCGACGAGCCCAAGGACGGCAAGGCCGACGGCGAGGCCGGCGCGAAGTAGCACGCGGCCCGGGACCGCGGGGCGCCTGACCGGCGGCCTTCGCGGTCCCGGTCAGTGACCCACTTCTGCGGGGGGCAGGGGTCCCCACCACACATTTCGTGGCCGTCCGCGCGCTGACCCGGCGCGGGGCGGTTGGACAGGGAGAAACGACAAGGTGGCAGCACCGAAGAAGGGCCGGCGGCCCACGGGGGCTCAGGGGAGGCCGGGGCGTGCCCTGGCGATCATCCTGATCGCGATGGTGGCGCTCACCGCGGGGATGTTCGTCTCGAACCAGACGACTCCCCGGCTCGGCATCGACCTCGCAGGCGGCACGAGCATCACGCTCAAGGCCAAGAGCGAGCCCGGCAAGCCGGACGCGATCAACGAGACCAACATGAACACGGCGGTCGGCATCATCGAGCGCCGCGTCAACGGTCTCGGCGTCTCCGAGGCCGAGGTCCAGACCCAGGGCCGCGACCACATCATCGTCAACATCCCCAAGGGGATGAACGAGAAGCAGGCGCGCGAGCAGGTCGGTACCACCGCCCAGCTCTACTTCCGCCCGGTCATCGCCTTCGCGGACGGCGCCCCCGCCGCTCCCGAGGGCAGCCCGAGCCCGAGCCCCTCCGCCAGCGGCTCCGGCGCCCCCAAGGCCGAGGACGGCAACAAGTCCTCTCCGTCGGCCACCCCGTCGTCCAGCGCCACTTCCCAGGGCCGCGCGCTCAGTGAGGCCCTCAAGGCCCCGAACGCCCCCACTCCCTCGCCCTCGGCGAGCGAGTCGAAGAAGGCAGACGACAACAAGGCCCCGTCGCCCTCCGCGTCGGCCCCGCCGACCGGTGACGAGGCGGCCGCGGCCGACCTGCAGGCCCGGTTCGCCACCCTCGACTGCACCGACGAGGCGCAGCGCGCCGCTGTCGGCAAGGGCGTCAAGCCCACCGAGCCGACGCTCGCCTGTGGCCAGCGCGGCGAGGCCTGGGGCAAGTGGGTGCTCGGTCCGGCCGCGGTAGAGGGCAAGGACATCAAGAGCGCCAAGGGCGTCATCGACCCGCAGTCGGGTCAGTGGATCGTCACGATGGACTTCAACGACAAGGGCAGCGACGCCTTCGCGAAGGTCACCGGCGAGCTCTCCGCCAAGCAGCCGCCGCAGAACCAGTTCGCGATCGTGCTCGACGGCGACGTCGTCTCCGACCCGTCCGTCTCCTCGGCGATCATGGGCGGCAACGCGCAGATCTCCGGCGGCTTCACCCAGCAGTCCGCGCAGGACCTGGGCAACATGCTCTCGTACGGCGCCCTGCCGCTCTCCTTCAGCGAGGACAGCGTCACCACCGTCACCGCCGCCCTCGGCGGCGAGCAGCTGCGCGCCGGCCTGATCGCCGGTGCGATCGGCATGCTCCTCGTGGTGATCTACCTGCTGGTGTACTACCGCGGCCTCGCGTTCATCGCGATCATCAGCCTCCTGGTGTCCGCGGTCCTCACCTACTCGATCATGTCGCTGCTCGGCAAGGGCATCGGCTTCGCGCTCAACCTGCCCGCCGTCTGCGGGGCGATCGTGGCCATCGGCATCACAGCGGACTCGTTCATCGTCTACTTCGAACGCATCCGCGACGAGATCCGCGAGGGCCGCACCCTGCGTCCGGCCGTGGAGCGCGCCTGGCCGCGCGCCCGGCGCACGATCCTGGTCTCCGACTTCGTGTCGTTCCTCGCCGCCGCGGTGCTCTTCATCGTCACGGTGGGCAAGGTCCAGGGCTTCGCCTTCACACTGGGTCTGACGACCCTGCTCGACGTCGTCGTGGTGTTCCTCTTCACCAAGCCCGTCATGACGCTGCTGGCGCGTACGAAGTTCTTCTCCAGCGGCCACCCGTGGTCCGGGCTGGACCCGCAGCGGCTCGGCGCCAAGCCCCCGCTGCGCCGGTCCCGCCGCACCAGCCCCGCCCCCGCCCCCGTCGACGCAAAGGAGGCGTGAGAGATGTCGAAGCTGGGAGATCTCGGCGCCAGGCTGTACCGCGGTGAGGTCGGCTACGACTTCGTCGGCAAGCGCTTCCTCTGGTACGGCGTTTCCATCCTGATCACCATCACGGCCATCGTGGCCGTGGCCGTTCAGGGCCTCAACATGGGGATCGAGTTCAAGGGCGGTGCCGTCTTCACCACCCCGAAGACCTCCGTCTCGGTCGCGAAGGCCACGGAGGACGCGGAAGAGGCCTCCGGCCACGACGCGATCGTCCAGGAGCTCGGCACCGGCGGCCTGCGGATCCAGATCTCGGGTGTGGACACCGCCGCCGCGAGCGACGTCAAGAAGCAGCTGGCCTCCGACCTCAAGGTCAACGAGGCTGACATCAACGCCGACCTGGTCGGCCCCAGCTGGGGCTCCCAGATCGCGAACAAGGCCTGGACCGGCCTCGGCATCTTCATGGTCCTCGTGGTGATCTACCTCGCCATCGCCTTCGAGTGGCGGATGGCGGTCGCGGCACTGATCGCCCTGATCCACGACCTCACGATCACCGTCGGCGTGTACGCGCTGGTCGGCTTCGAGGTGACCCCGGGCACGGTCATCGGTCTGCTGACGATCCTCGGTTACTCCCTCTACGACACCGTCGTCGTCTTCGACGGTCTCAAGGAGGGGTCGAAGGACATCACGAAGCAGACCCGCTACACGTACAGCGAGGTCGCCAACCGCAGCATCAACGGCACGCTGGTCCGCTCGATCAACACCACGGTCGTGGCGCTGCTCCCGGTCGCCGCGCTGCTGTTCATCGGCGGCGGCTTCCTGGGCGCCGGCATGCTGAACGACATCTCGCTGTCGCTGTTCGTCGGCCTCGCCGCCGGTGCGTACTCCTCGATCTTCATCGCGACCCCGCTGGTCGTCGACCTGAAGGAGCGCGAGCCGGCCATGAAGGCACTGAAGAAGCGCGTGCTCGCGAAGCGGGCGGGCGCGGCGGCCAAGGGCGAGTCCGCGGACGACGGCTACGGCACCGACGCCGATGACGCGCCCGAAGCCGTGGCGCCGGGCCGGCCGGGGCGTCGCCGGTGACCCCGCCGCTGACCGAGGACGTGCGCGGGCTGCTGCTCGGCCGCATCAAGGACGTACCGGACTACCCGAAGCCGGGCGTGATGTTCAAGGACATCACCCCGCTGCTGGCGGACCCGAAGGCGTTCGCCGCGCTGACCGACGCGCTCGTGGAGCTGGCCGGGAAGTACGGCGCGACGAAGATCGTCGGACTGGAGGCGCGCGGGTTCATCCTGGCAGCTCCGGTCGCCGTGCAGGCCGGGATCGGCTTCGTGCCGGTGCGCAAGGCCGGGAAGCTGCCGGGTGCGACGCTCGCGCAGTCGTACGAGCTGGAGTACGGGACCGCCGAGATCGAGGTCCACGCGGAGGACCTGTCGGCCGGTGACCGGGTCATGGTCATCGACGACGTCCTGGCCACCGGCGGCACCGCCGGGGCCTCGCTGGAGCTCATCCGGCGGGCCGGTGCGGACGTCGCCGGGGTCGCGGTCCTGATGGAGCTGTCGTTCCTGCCGGGCCGGGCCCGGCTGGCCGGCGCCCTGGACGGGGCTCCGCTGGACGCCCTGATCGTGGTCTGACCGTTTCCATGCACGAGCGGCGGGCACCCCGGTTCACCCCGGGGGCCCGCCGCTTTCGCGTACGGCGCCGGGGCCCCGTCCGGGCCTGATCCGGCCCCGGCGGCCCGAGGCGCGGGCTCGGCGAACGGGGCGCGGGAACCCTCGCTACCATGGGATGTCCGGACCTGACCGGGGCACCGGATCCTCCCCCAGACTCCGTCCGGGGGGACCCCCGTGAGGAGCGCTCTTGCCAGACGAGGTCCAGCCAATCTCCGCCGCGCAGCCCGACCCGCAGGCCGAGGCGCCCGCGGCGCCCGCCGCCGCGCCCCCGCCGGCGCCCCCGGCGACGGCGGCCGAGCGCGCTCCGGCCGTTAAGCCCGCCCCGGCCCCGGCGGCCAAGCCCGCGCCGGGGAAGTCGGCCGGGTCCTCCAACCGGGTGCGGGCCCGGCTCGCCCGCCTCGGCGTGCAGCGTTCCAACCCGTACAACCCGGTTCTGGAACCCCTCCTGCGCATCGTCCGCAGCAACGACCCGAAGATCGAGACGTCGACGCTGCGCCAGCTGGAACAGGCCTACCAGGTCGCCGAGCGCTGGCACCGCGGCCAGAAGCGCAAGAGCGGCGACCCGTACATCACGCACCCGCTCGCCGTGACGACCATCCTCGCCGAGCTCGGCATGGACCCCGCCACCCTGATGGCCGGCCTGCTCCACGACACCGTCGAGGACACCGAGTACGGCCTGGAGGACCTGCGCCGCGACTTCGGCGACGCCGTGGCCCTCCTCGTCGACGGCGTCACCAAGCTCGACCGGGTCAAGTTCGGCGAGGCCGCCCAGGCGGAGACCGTCCGCAAGATGGTCGTCGCGATGGCCAAGGACCCGCGCGTCCTGGTCATCAAGCTCGCCGACCGCCTGCACAACATGCGCACCATGCGCTACCTCAAGCGGGAGAAGCAGGAGAAGAAGGCCCGCGAGACCCTGGAGATCTACGCCCCGCTGGCGCACCGGCTGGGCATGAACACCATCAAGTGGGAGCTGGAGGACCTCGCCTTCGCGATCCTCTACCCCAAGATGTACGACGAGATCGTCCGGCTGGTCGCCGAGCGCGCGCCCAAGCGGGACGAGTACCTCGCCGTCGTCACGGACGAGGTGCAGACCGACCTGCGGGCGGCCCGGATCAAGGCCACCGTCACCGGGCGGCCCAAGCACTACTACAGCGTCTACCAGAAGATGATCGTCCGAGGCCGCGACTTCGCGGAGATCTACGACCTGGTCGGCATCCGCGTCCTCGTGGACACCGTCCGGGACTGCTACGCCGCCCTCGGCACCGTGCACGCGCGATGGAACCCGGTCCCCGGCCGGTTCAAGGACTACATCGCGATGCCCAAGTTCAACATGTACCAGTCGCTCCACACCACGGTCATCGGCCCCAGCGGCAAGCCGGTCGAGCTGCAGATCCGCACCTTCGACATGCACCGCCGGGCCGAGTACGGCATCGCGGCGCACTGGAAGTACAAGCAGCAGACCGTCGCCGGCACCTCCAAGGTGCGCACCGACGTCCCCCAGGCCGCCAAGGGCAGCGCCGGCCAGGACACCGTCAACGACATGGCCTGGCTGCGCCAGCTGCTGGACTGGCAGAAGGAGACGGAGGACCCGGGCGAGTTCCTCGACTCGCTGCGCTTCGACCTCTCCCGCAACGAGGTCTTCGTCTTCACGCCCAAGGGCGACGTCATAGCGCTGCCGGCCGGCGCCACTCCCGTGGACTTCGCGTACGCGGTCCACACGGAGGTCGGCCACCGGACCATAGGGGCCAGGGTCAACGGCCGCCTGGTCCCGCTGGAGTCCACGCTCGACAACGGCGACCTGGTCGAGGTCTTCACCTCCAAGGCCGAGGGGGCCGGACCGTCACGGGACTGGCTGGGCTTCGTCAAGTCCCCGCGGGCCCGCAACAAGATCCGCGGCTGGTTCTCCAAGGAGCGCCGCGACGAGGCCATCGAGCAGGGCAAGGACGCCATCGCGCGGGCCATGCGCAAGCAGAACCTGCCGATCCAGCGGATCCTGACCGGCGACTCCCTGGTCACCCTCGCGCACGAGATGCGCTACCCCGACATCTCCTCCCTGTACGCGGCGATCGGCGAGGGCCACGTGGCCGCGCAGGGCGTCGTACAGAAGCTCGTACAGGCCCTCGGCGGCGAGGAGGCGGCCAACGAGGACATCGAGGAGAGCATCCCGCCCGCCCGGGGCCGCAGCAACCGGCGCAAGAACGCCGACCCGGGCGTGGTCGTCAAGGGCGTCGACGACGTGTGGGTCAAGCTGGCCCGCTGCTGCACCCCGGTGCCGGGCGACCCGATCGTCGGCTTCGTCACGCGCGGCAGTGGCGTATCGGTTCACCGCGCGGACTGCGTCAACGTGGACTCCCTCTCCCAGGAGCCCGAGCGGATGCTCGAGGTCGAATGGGCGCCCACCCAGTCCTCGGTTTTCCTGGTCGCCATCCAGGTCGAGGCGCTGGACCGGTCCCGCCTGCTGTCGGACGTCACCCGCGTCCTGTCCGACCAGCACGTCAACATCCTCTCGGCGGCCGTGCAGACCTCCCGCGACCGGGTGGCCACCTCGCGGTTCACCTTCGAGATGGGCGACCCCAAGCACCTCGGACACGTCCTGAAGGCCGTCCGGGGCGTGGAGGGCGTCTACGACGTCTACCGCGTGACGTCCGCGCGCAGGCCGTAGCGGCCGGGCCGCCACATGACGGTGGGCGCCACCCCCTCGGGGATGGCGCCCACCGTCATGTACGCGGGGTCCGGGGCCGTCAGCCGCCGAACTCCTCCAGGCCCTTGAGCGCCTGGTCCAGCAGGGCCTGGCGGCCCTCCAGCTCACGGCCCAGCTTGTCGGCCTTCGCGTTGTTGCCCGCGGCGCGCGCCGCGTCGACCTGGCCGCGGAGCTTGTCGACGGCCCCTTGGAGCTGACCCGTCAGCCCGGCCGCACGCGCCCGGGCCTCCGGGTTCGTACGGCGCCACTCGCCCTCCTCGGCCTCCTGGATGGCCCGCTCGACCGT
Source organism: Streptomyces sp. NPDC058619 (assembly GCF_042717785.1). Classification (NCBI taxonomy): domain Bacteria; kingdom Bacillati; phylum Actinomycetota; class Actinomycetes; order Kitasatosporales; family Streptomycetaceae; genus Streptomyces; species Streptomyces sp. NPDC058619. The sequence goes on along the minus strand of NZ_JBHXQN010000008.1, from coordinate 96,172 downwards.
GTGCATCCGGCCCTCGACCTTGGGCCGGGCGTCGCGCGGCACGTGGCCGATGGCCTCCCAGCGCTCGTTCAGCGAGCGGAACGCGGCACGGGCCGCCTTCAGGTCGGTGACCGGGAGGAGCTTCTCGGCCTCGTCGGCCAGCTCCTCCTTCAGCTTCAAGTTCTCGATCTGCTCCGCGTCGCGCTCGGCGAAGACCTCGCTGCGCGCCGCGAAGAAGACGTCCTGCGCGCCGCGGAATCGGTTCCACAGGTCGTCCTCGGACTCCCGCTGCGCGCGGCCCGCGGCCTTCCAGTCCGCCATCAGCTCGCGGTAGCGGGCCGCCGTCGGACCCCAGTCGGCCGACTTCGACAGCGACTCGGCCTCCGCGACCAGCTTCTCCTTCACCTTGCGGGCGTCCTCGCGCTGCGCGTCGAGCGAGGCGAAGTGCGCCTTGCGGCGCTTGGAGAAGGCGGAGCGGGCGTGCGAGAAGCGGTGCCACAGCTCGTCGTCGGACTTGCGGTCCAGGCGCGGCAGACCCTTCCAGATGTCCACCAGGGCGCGCAGCCGTTCGCCGGCGCTGCGCCACTGGTCGCTCTGCGCCAGCTCCTCGGCCTCGACGACCAGCGCGTCCTTGGCCGCACGGGCCTCGTCCGTCTGCTTGGCCTTCTGGACCTTGCGCTCCTCGCGCCGCGACTCCACGGTCGCGACCAGCTTGTCGAGCCGCACGCGCAGGGCGTCGAGGTCACCCACGGCGTGGTGCTCGTCCACCTGCGTGCGCAGGTGGTCGATGGCCGTCTGCGCGTCCTTGGCGGACAGGTCAGTGGTCCGCACCCGCTTTTCGAGGAGGCCGATCTCGACCACCAGGCCCTCGTACTTGCGCTCGAAATAGGCCAGGGCCTCCTCAGGGGTCCCCGCCTGCCACGAGCCGACGACCTTCTCGCCATCGGCAGTACGCACGTACACGGTGCCCGTCTCGTCGACTCGGCCCCACGGGTCGCTGCTCACAGCGCCTCCTCCACCTGATGCCTGCGAGGGGTTCGCCCCCTGGGCATCGTCCACAGTTTCCTGGGGCGGGCAGCGCCCGCCCTGCACAACGCCAACATAGGCGACCGCCGGGCCGGCTGTCCGCATCCCGCACGACGGAATCTCGGCGTGCGGGGGAGGGAACGGCCGGTCCGGGGGGTCGCCGTGCCCCGTCAGCTCTGGGTCACGGTGCCCTTCTCGATCTTCACCTCGGTCTTCGGTGCCCCGTCCTGGCCGCCGTCGGCCGTACCGGCCTTGGCGACCTCCTCCAGGACCTTCAGGCCGGCCGCGTCGATCTTGCCGAAGGGCGTGTACGACGGAGCCAGCGGGCTGTCCTTGTAGACGAGGAAGAACTGGCTGCCGCCCGAGCCGGGCTGACCGGTGTTCGCCATCGCCACCGTGCCCGCCGGGTAGACGACCTGCCCCTGCTCGTTCGCCTTGCCGAGGGAGTCCAGGTTCTCGTCCGGGATGGTGTAGCCGGGGCCGCCCGTGCCGGTGCCCTGCGGGTCGCCGCACTGGAGCACGAAGATCCCGCCCGTCGTCAGCCGGTGGCACCTCGTGTTGTCGAAGTACCCGGCGTCGGCGAGCGACTTGAACGAGTTCACCGTCTGCGGGGTCTTCGCCGCGTCCATCGCGAACGTGACGTCGCCGGCACTGGTCTTCAGGGCGAAGGTGTACTTGGCCTTCGCGTCGATCGCCATCGCGGGCGACGGGGACTGCTGGGGCGTCGGCGAGGAGGACGGGGTCGCGGCCGGGTCGGCCGCCTGGTCCTTCTTGTCCGAGTCGAAGACCCCGCCCACGACGAGACCGACGAGCGTGGCGACCACCACGGCCACCGCCGCGCCGATCACGGCCGCGCGTCGGCGGGACTTCTGCCGGGCCTCGGCCCTGCGCTGCTGCTGGCGCTCGTACTTCTCTTTGGCGAGCTGTCGCCGCCGCTGATCGCTCGTGACCACCGGGTCGTCTCCTTGTGCGTCTCTGGTACCGCTGTCCGGGCTGGGATAGGCCGTACCGTATATGGGTTCGCTGTGTAATGAGCGGCGCCGGTAGGCTCTGAGCAGCAGCATTCCGATGTGCAGCCTCCCGCCGGACGACGATTGAGGACGAACGTGCTGATTGCCGGGTTCCCGGCCGGGGCCTGGGGGACCAACTGTTACGTGGTCGCCCCCGCCGCCGGTGAGGAGTGCGTCATCATCGACCCGGGCCACCAGGCCACAGAGGGTGTCGAGGAGATGCTGAAGAAGCACCGGCTCAAGCCCGTGGCGGTCGTCCTGACCCACGGCCACATCGATCATGTGGCCTCGGTCGTCCCGGTGTGCGGAGCACACGACGTACCGGCCTGGATCCACCCCGAGGACCGCTACATGATGAGCGACCCGGAGAAGGCCCTCGGCCGCTCGATCGGCATGCCGCTCATGGGCGAGCTGACCGTCGGCGAGCCGGACGACGTCCGCGAGCTGACCGACGGCGCGGGCCTGAAACTGGCCGGAATGGACTTCTCGGTCGCCCACGCGCCGGGCCATACCAGGGGGTCGGTGACGTTCCGGATGCCCGAGCTGGCCGCCATCCCGCCGGTCTTCTTCTCGGGTGACCTGCTCTTCGCCGGCTCCATCGGCCGCACCGACCTGCCCGGCGGCTCCCACGCCGAGATGCTCGAATCGCTGGGCCGCGTGTGCCTGCCGCTCGACGACTCCACCGTGGTGCTGTCCGGCCACGGCCCCCAGACCACCATCGGCCGCGAGCGCGCGACCAACCCGTACCTGCGGGAAGTCGCCGCCGGCCTGGCAGCGGACCCGAAAGCCGCTCCACGACGAGGAATGTGACGAGAGTTCCGTGAGTACTTTTCAGGCCCCCAAGGGCACGTACGACCTGCTGCCGCCCCGGTCCGCGACCTTCCTCGCGGTCCGCGAGGCGATCGCCGCGCCGCTGAGGAACTCGGGCTACGGGTACGTCGAGACCCCCGGCTTCGAGAACGTCGAGCTGTTCTCCCGCGGCGTCGGCGAGTCCACCGACATCGTGAGCAAGGAGATGTACACCCTCACCACGAAGGGCGGCGACCAGCTCGCCCTGCGCCCCGAGGGCACCGCCTCCGTGCTGCGCGCCGCGCTCCAGGGCAACCTGCACAAGGCCGGCCTGCTGCCCGTCAAGCTCTGGTACTCGGGCTCGTACTACCGCTACGAGCGGGCGCAGAAGGGCCGCTACCGCCACTTCTCGCAGGTCGGCGCCGAGGCGATCGGTGCCGAGGACCCGGCGCTCGACGCCGAGCTGATCATCCTGGCCGACCAGGCCTACCGCACGCTGGGCCTGCGCAACTTCCGGATCCTGCTCAACTCGCTGGGCGACAAGGAGTGCCGTCCCGTCTACCGGGAGGCCCTGCAGGCGTTCCTCGGCGGGCTGGACCTGGACGAGGACACCGTCCGCCGGGCCGAGATCAACCCGCTGCGCGTCCTCGACGACAAGCGGGAGTCCGTACAGGCGCAGCTGGTCGGCGCGCCGATGCTGCGCGACTACCTGTGCGACGCGTGCAAGGCGTACCACGAGGAGGTGCGGGCGCTCGTGACGGCGGCCGGCGTCGTCTTCGAGGACGACGAGAAGCTGGTGCGCGGGCTGGACTACTACACCCGGACCACCTTCGAGTTCGTCCACGACGGCCTGGGCTCGCAGTCCGCCGTGGGCGGCGGCGGCCGCTACGACGGGCTGTCCGAGATGATCGGCGGACCGGTCCTGCCGTCCGTGGGCTGGGCGCTGGGCGTCGACCGCACGGTGCTGGCGCTGGAGGCGGAGGGCGTGTCGCTGGACATCCCCGCGTCGACCTCGGTCTTCGCGGTGGCCCTGGGCGAGGAGGCCCGCCGGGTCCTGTTCGGCAAGGTCACCGAGCTCCGCAGGGCGGGCGTCGCGGCGGACTTCTCCTTCGGGGGCAAGGGCCTCAAGGGCGCGATGAAGGACGCGAACCGGTCGGGGGCGCGGTTCGCCGTCGTCGCCGGCGAGCGGGACCTGGCCGAGGGCCTCGTCCAGCTCAAGGACATGGAGTCCGGCGAGCAGGGCACGGTGCCGCTCGCCGAGCTGGTCGACACCGTCCGGGCCCGGCTGGCCTGACGGCCGCTGCCGCCGACGGGGCGGGGACGGGGTGCCGCTGCGGCGTGCACCCCGTCCCCGCCCCGGGTCGTTCCGGGGGCGGCGCGGTCCGGTGGGGACCGGCTGGAGCAGCCTCGCCGTCCTTATGTCCGTCGAACGGTGGACCCACAGCCCCGTACGGCACAATGGCCGGTGCTTGGTGACCTTGCAGATGCGGAGCGGGCGGTATGACGACACGAGGTACGGACGCGGACACCGCCCCGAGGACGACGATCGGGGGCAGCCGGGCCCTGGCCCTGCTGCTGGTGATCACCGGGGCCGCGGGGCTGCTGGCCGCCTGGGTGATCACGATCGACAAGTTCAAGCTGCTGGAGGACCCGGACTTCACCCCGGGCTGCAGCCTGAACCCGGTCGTCTCCTGCGGCAACATCATGAAGAGCGACCAGGCGGCCGTCTTCGGCTTCCCGAACCCCATGCTCGGACTGGTCGCCTACGGGATCGTGGTCTGCGTCGGCATGAGCCTGCTGGCGGGAGCCCGGTTCAGCCGCTGGTACTGGCTCACCCTCAACGCGGGCACCCTCTTCGGCGTCGTCTTCTGCGCCTGGCTGACCTACCAGTCCCTGTACAACATCAACTCGCTCTGCCTCTGGTGCTCCCTGGCCTGGGTCGCCACGATCATCATGTTCTGGTACGTCACCTCGCACACCGTCCGCGAAGGGCTGCTGCCCGCGCCGGACTGGCTGCGGGGCTTCTTCGCCGAGTTCACCTGGGTGCTCCCCGTCCTGCACATCGGGATCATCGGCATGCTGATCCTGACACGCTGGTGGGACTTCTGGACCTCCTGAGCCGGGCGGCCCTGTCAGCGGGCTCGCATAGGCTTCCGGTGTGGAACCAGATCTCTTCACCGCCGCAGCCGAGGAACGCCAGGAGAAGGACCCGTCCAGCTCTCCGCTCGCCGTCCGGATGCGCCCGCGCACCCTGGACGAGGTCGTCGGCCAGCAGCACCTGCTGAAGCCCGGCTCCCCGCTGCGACGCCTGGTCGGCGACGGCGCGGGCGGCCCCGCCGGCGCCTCGTCGGTGATCCTCTGGGGCCCGCCCGGCATCGGCAAGACCACCCTCGCGTACGTGGTGAGCCAGGCGACGCAGAAGCGGTTCGTGGAGCTGTCGGCCATCACCGCCGGCGTCAAGGAGGTCCGCGCGGTCATCGAGGGCGCCCGGCGCGCGGCCGGCGGCTACGGCAAGGAGACCGTCCTCTTCCTCGACGAGATCCACCGCTTCAGCAAGGCGCAGCAGGACTCGCTGCTCCCGGCCGTGGAGAACCGCTGGGTGACGCTGATCGCGGCCACCACGGAGAACCCGTACTTCTCGATCATCTCCCCGCTGCTGTCGCGCTCGCTGCTGCTGACGCTGGAACCGCTGACGGACGAGGACCTGAGCGCCCTGATGCGGCGGGCGCTGACCGAGGAGCGGGGCCTCGGCGGAGCGGTGACCCTGCCCGCCGACGCGGAGGCCCACCTGCTGCGGATCGCGGGCGGCGACGCCCGGCGGGCGCTGACGGCGCTGGAGGCGGGGGCCGGGTCGGCCATCGCCAAGGGAGAGGAGGAGATCACCCTCGAAACCGTCGAGGAGGCCGTCGACCGGGCGGCCGTGCGCTACGACCGCGACGGCGACCAGCACTACGACGTGGCGAGCGCCCTGATCAAATCGATCCGTGGCTCCGACGTGGACGCGGCGCTGCACTACCTGGCCCGGATGATCGACGCGGGGGAGGACCCCCGGTTCATCGCCCGGCGGCTGATGATCTCCGCGAGCGAGGACATCGGCCTGGCAGACCCGACGGCCCTGCCGATCGCGGTGGCCGCGGCCCAGGCGGTGGCGATGATCGGCTTCCCGGAGGCCGCCCTGACCCTCTCCCACGCCACCATCGCCCTGGCCCTGGCCCCCAAGTCGAACACCGCGACGACCGCGATCGGCGCGGCGCTGGCCGACGTACGGGCGGGCCTCGCGGGATCGGTCCCGACGCACCTGCGGGACGGGCACTACAAGGGCGCGGCCAAGCTGGGGCACGCGCAGGGGTACGTCTACCCGCACGACGTGCCGGGCGCCATCGCCGCCCAGCAGTACGCGCCGGACGAGATCCACGGCAAGCGGTACTACGAGCCGACCCGGTACGGAGCCGAGGCGCGCTACGCCGACGTGGTGGAGAAGGTACGGGAGCGGCTGCGCGGCGGCTCCTGACGGAGACGGCCCCGGCCCGGCGCGCCCCGGCGGGCGGCGGCCACCGGTCCCGCCTGGGCTCCGCCGGTACTGGTCCGACGAGACCGACGCCGTCGGCGGACGCAACGGCTGCGACACCCGCGACGACGTACTGCGCCGGGACCTCCAGGAGCTCCGCGAGGGGGACCGCAACCCCTGCGTCGTTCTGTCCGGCGTCCTGCTCGACCCGTACACCGGCAAGCGGCTGCCCTATACCTACCAGCGGGCCTCGCAGATCCAGACCCACCACGTCGTCGCGCTCGGCGCCGCCTGGAGGGGCGGCGCGTACGCCTGGACCCCGCAGCGCCGGCTGGAGTACGCCAACGACCTCGACGTCCTGCTCGCCGTGGAAAAGCAGACCAACTACGGCAAGGGCAGCAGGACCGCAGACAAGTGGAAGCCGCCGCTCACGACGTACTGGTGCGCGTACGCGCGGCGCTACACCGGCATCAAGGCCAGGTACCGGCTGTCCGTCACCGCCCCCGAGAAGCTCGCGCTCCGTAGATGCTGGCCACCTGCCCCTAGTGCGAGGCCGCCGAGAAGAGGGTGTGCATGGCCCGGCGCAGGCCGCAGATGTCCGTCACCGGGTCCGGGAAGTCGAAGCGTGCGTCGAACGAGCCGGCCGCGCCGCCGCTGAAGCGCACGCGCAGGCCGAGCCGGTCCAGGGCCAGCGGGACGGCGGTCATGCCGTCCGCCTCGCGCGCGCCCAGCAGTCCGCACAGCTCGCCGAGCCGGTCGCCGTGGGACGAGTGCAGGTGCTGGAGCAGCTCGCTCTCGTGCGCCACCATCGGGTCCGGCTCCGCCTCGGCCAGGTCCTCCGGCTCCACGTGCTCGGCGCCCCACAGGTCGTCCACCGAGATCTCGCCGACCTCCAGGCGCAGCAGCATCCACGCCGGACGCCCGGTGTACGGGGCGTCCAGGGACTCCGACATCCCCAGCAGCTCGCCCACCGGGTGGCGCTCGGCGAGCAGCGCCGCACACGCCGCGCGCTCGTCCCCGCGCACCGCGGTCAGCCACCCGGCCAGCCACGCGCGGCCTCGGATACGATGGGGCACGGACACCGGCGCCACGTCCGTGATCTCGATCACGGCGGTGAGGTCGTCGTCCTGGGCGTGAGCGGCTGCCCTGGCAGCCGCGGATTCCCCGGAAACAAGGAGAATCACGTCCCCGTCCGGGGTGACGGTCCGAGCGGCCGGCATCCCCGTCCCGAACTCCGCCGGCTCGTGACTGTCGTGAGCACCCGGCAGAGTGAGGGATACTGAGGCGTTGGACTCTACGAGGGTTCGTACGCGTTCGGCTCCGGTGAGCTGCCGAACGCCTTCCCTGGGACGCGGCTGACCTTGCTTATCGTCGTCGAAAGCAGATTCCGTTTCGTTGGAATCTGAACTTCGACGCGCACTGGGCAGGGGGATCCCATGTGGTCGAGACATTACGTCCTCCTCGCTAAGGTAAGCCTCACCTAACTTACATGGAGGTAGGTTCCACGTGAACCAGAAGCGACCCAAGGTCAAGAAGTCGCGTGCCCTCGGCATTGCGCTGACCCCGAAGGCCGTCAAGTACTTCGAGGCCCGCCCCTACCCGCCGGGCGAGCACGGCCGTGGCCGCAAGCAGAACTCGGACTACAAGGTTCGTCTGCTGGAGAAGCAGCGTCTGCGCGCTCAGTACGACATCTCTGAGCGTCAGATGGCCCGCGCGTACGACCGCGCCAAGAAGGCCGAAGGCAAGACGGGCGAGGCGCTGGTCGTCGAGCTCGAGCGTCGCCTCGACGCCCTGGTTCTGCGTTCGGGCATCGCCCGCACCATCTACCAGGCCCGCCAGATGGTCGTTCACGGCCACATCGAGGTCAACGGCGACAAGGTCGACAAGCCGTCGTTCCGCGTCCGTCCGGACGACGTCATCACGGTGCGCGAGCGCAGCCGCGAGAAGGTTCCGTTCCAGGTTGCCCGTGAGGGTGGCTACGCAGGCGAGGGCGAGACCCCGCGCTACCTGCAGGTCAACCTGAAGGCCCTGGCCTTCCGCCTGGACCGCGACCCGAACCGCAAGGAAATCCCGGTCATCTGCGACGAGCAGCTGGTCGTCGAGTACTACGCCCGCTGACGCAGGCGTAGCCCTCACAGGCTGGTCGAAGCCCGCCGTCCCCTCCGGGGGGCGGCGGGTTTTCCCGTACCCCGTAGCCCGGACCGCCCCCGCCCGCCGCCGCGGCCCCGCTACGGCTGGTCGGCCGCCGCCCGGCGCGACACCCGAGAGCCCCGCGCGCCGCCGCGCCAGGCCGGACGCGGCGAAGGGACCGTACCGCCGCGCTCCCCGGGGCCGCGCAGCGCGCGCACCACCAGCGCCTCCCGGCTCAGCACCCGCCCCTCGGCCGCGTACGCCGCGTAGCACTCGGCGCCCAGCAGCTCGCCGGCCCGCTCCCGGCACATCAGCCGCGGCGCGTTGAAGTAGCCCGAGCCGAACAGCTGGAGCCCCACCCTTCCCCACATCGGCTCCGCCGCGCCCTGGAGCACCGCGGCCTCCACCGGATCGCCCTCCGCGACCGTCACCAGGGCCAGCAGCTCCAGCGCGAGCACCAGCCCCACCAGGTCGTGGAACGCGTGGTTGATCGCCACGCACTCCACGTCGTCCGCGCGCAGGTCCGGCCCCGCGCACACGTACTCGGCGGCGTCGAGGTCGAACTGCCCGGTGAACACCGACAGCCGCGCCCACATCAGCCGCTCCGCGGCCGTGCACAGCTCGTGGCTCCAGCCGATGGCCGTGCGCAGCGCCCGGTGCCGGGGGAGTCCTCCGCGGACCCCGCCCGTCAGCAGGGCGAAAACGGTCCTCCAGCCGGGCCAGCACCTGCTCCGGGGACAGGGTCCGGAGCCGGCCCGCCGCCAGCTCCAGGGCCAGCGGGATCCGGTCGAGCCGGTCGGACAGCTCGACCAGCGCTGCTCGGTTGGCCCCGGTCACGGTGAAGGCCGGATCGGCCGCCCGGAGCCGCTCGGCCAGCAGCGCGAGGGCCTCCTCCGGCGCCGGCGGGGCCAGCGGGAACGCCCGCTCCCCGTCCAGGTCCAGCGGGCGGCGGCCCGCCGCCAGCACCCGCAGGCCGGGACAGGCGCGCAGCAGCTCCCGTACCAGGGTGGCCGTCTCGTCCACCAGCTGCTCGAAGCCGTCCAGGACCAGCAGCAGCCGCCGCCCGGTCAGGTGCGCGGTGAGTACGGCCCGCGGCGGCCGGGTGGTGTGGTCGGTCAGCCCGAGCGCCTCGGCTACGGCGACCTCCAGCAGCGCCGGATCGCGTACGGAGGCCAGCTCGGCCAGCCACACGCCGTCGCAGTGGCGTTCCTCCCCCGCGTCCGCCGCCGACCGGGCCGCCGCGAGCACCAGCCGGGACTTGCCCACCCCGCCCACACCGGTCACGGTGACGAGCCGGGAGGACTCCAGGAGCCGCCCCAGCCCGGCGAGTTCGGCACCCCGCCCGACGAATCGGCCCAGCTCCGAGGGAAGATTGCCCCGGGCGGTGTTTGGGCGGGGTCTGCTTCGCATGGGACACGGAGGGTACTGCTCCCGCAGCTCTGCGTACAAGGCGCTCGCGCCGCTGCCGGTATTCCGGTATGGGCGGGGATCTCCGGCGCGATAGGGTCGTAAGGCCATTGGCAGATGCAGTACAGCCAGCAGTCCGAGTACAGACAGAGAGCGGTGTGACGTGTCCGGTGGAGAGGTGGCCGGGATCCTCGTGGCCGTCTTCTGGGCCATTCTGGTGTCCTTCCTCGCCGTCGTGCTGGTGAGGCTGGCCCAGGTGCTCAAGGCGACCGGCAAGCTGGTGGCCGAGGTGACCGAGCAGGCGGTCCCGCTGCTGGCCGACGCCTCCACGACGGTCCGCTCCGCGCGCACCCAGCTCGACCGGGTCGACGCGATCGCGAGCGACGTCCAGGAGGTCACCTCCAACGCCTCCGCCCTGTCCTCCACGGTGGCCTCCGCCTTCGGCGGGCCGCTGGTCAAGGTCGCGGCCTTCGGCTACGGGGTGCGCAAGGCACTGGGCAAGACGGACCCGGCACCGGCCGGGGCGCCGCGCAAGACATCCCGGCGTACCGTGATCGTCGGCCGTACGGTGCCGTCGGCACGGCGCCGGAAGCAGAAGGGCTGAGACTCCGATGTTCCGCCGAGCCTTCTGGTTCACCGCCGGCGCAGCCGCCGGCGTATGGGCCACCACCAAGGTCAACCGCCAGCTCAAGAAGCTGACGCCGGAGAGCCTCGCCGCGCAGGCCGCCGACAAGGCCGTGGAGGCGGGGCACCGCCTCAAGGACTTCGCCCTCGACGTCAAGGCGGGGATGACGCAGCGCGAGGACGAGCTGAACGACGCACTGGGGCTCGGGCGGGACGCCATAGACCCAGCGCGGCCCGACAACGTCACCGCCCTGCCCGGGCCGCGGCGCCTGCGGGCCATCGAGCCCGACCAGCACGACAAGACCACCGAACGACCGAAGTTTTCGTACAACCGGAATGAGGACCACTGATGGAGTCGGCTGAAATCCGCCGCCGCTGGCTGAGCTTCTTCGAGGAGCGCGGTCACGCCGTTGTCCCTTCGGCGTCGCTCATCGCGGACGACCCGACTCTGCTGCTGGTGCCCGCGGGCATGGTCCCGTTCAAGCCGTACTTCCTGGGCGAGGTCAAGCCGCCCGCGCCCCGGCTCACCAGCGTGCAGAAGTGCGTGCGCACGCCGGACATCGAAGAGGTCGGCAAGACCACCCGCCACGGCACGTTCTTCCAGATGTGCGGCAACTTCTCCTTCGGGGACTACTTCAAGGAAGGCGCCATCCAGTACGCCTGGGAGCTGCTCACCAGCTCCGTGGCGGACGGCGGCTACGGCCTGGAGCCCGAGAAGCTCTGGATCACCGTCTACCTCGACGACGACGAGGCCGAGCAGATCTGGCGCGAGAAGATCGGCGTCCCCGCCGAGCGCATCCAGCGCCTGGGCAAGAAGGACAACTTCTGGTCCATGGGCGTCCCCGGCCCCTGCGGCCCGTGCTCGGAGATCAACTACGACCGCGGCCCCGAGTTCGGCGTCGAGGGCGGCCCGGCCGTCAACGACGAGCGCTACGTGGAGATCTGGAACCTGGTCTTCATGCAGTACGAGCGCGGCGCCGGCGACGGGAAGGACGACTTCCCGATCCTCGGCGACCTGCCGTCGCAGAACATCGACACCGGCCTCGGCCTCGAACGCCTCGCGATGATCCTGCAGGGCGTGCAGAACATGTACGAGACCGACACCCTGCGCGTGGTCATGGACAAGGCCACCGAGCTGACCGGCGTGCAGTACAGCGGCTCCGCCGCGAGCACAGCCACGGACGTCTCGCTGCGCGTGGTCGCCGACCACATCCGCACCTCGGCCATGCTCATCGGCGACGGCGTCACCCCCGGCAACGAGGGCCGCGGCTACGTGCTGCGCCGCATCATGCGCCGCGCCATCCGCAACATGCGCCTCATGGGTGCCACCGGGCCGGTCATCCAGGACCTCATCGGCGTCGTCGTCGACACCATGGGCCTGCAGTACCCGGAGCTCGTCACCGACCGCAAGCGCATCGAGACCGTCGCGCTCGCCGAGGAGGCCGCCTTCCTCAAGGCCGTCAAGGGCGGCACGAACATCCTCGACACGGCCGTGAGCGAGACCAAGGCCGCCGGCGGCTCGGTCCTCTCGGGCGACAAGGCGTTCCTGCTCCACGACACCTGGGGCTTCCCGATCGACCTGACCCTGGAGATGGCCGCCGAGCAGGGCCTCTCCGTGGACGAGTCCGGCTTCCGCCGCCTCATGCAGGAGCAGCGCGACCGGGCCAAGGCCGACGCCAGGGCCAAGAAGACCGGGCACGCCGACATGTCCGCCTACCGGCAGATCGCCGACGGCTCCGGCGCCACCGAGTTCACCGGCTACGCCACCACCCAGGGCGAGTCCACCATCGTCGGCCTCCTGGTCAACGGCGTCTCCGCGCCCGCCGCCTCCGAGGGCGACGACGTCGAGGTCGTCCTCGACCGCACCCCCTTCTACGCCGAGGGCGGCGGCCAGCTCGCCGACCAGGGCCGCATCAAGCTCGGCTCCGGCGCCGTCATCGTCGTCCGCGACGTGCAGCAGCCGGTCCCGGGCGTCTCCGTGCACAAGGGCTCCGTCCAGGTCGGCGAGGTGACGGTGGGCGCCTCCGCGTACGCCGCCATCGACATCAACCGCCGCCGGGCCATCGCCCGCGCCCACTCGGCCACCCACCTGACGCACCAGGCGCTGCGCGACGCGCTCGGCCCGACGGCCGCCCAGGCCGGCTCCGAGAACTCGCCGGGCCGCTTCCGCTTCGACTTCGGCTCCCCGAACGCCGTCCCCGGCTCGGTGCTGACCGACGTCGAGCAGAAGATCAACGACGTGCTCTCCCGCGAGCTCGACGTGACCGCCGAGATCATGAGCATCGACGAGGCGAAGAAGCAGGGCGCCATCGCCGAGTTCGGCGAGAAGTACGGCGAGCGGGTGCGCGTCGTGACCATCGGCGACTTCTCCAAGGAGCTGTGCGGCGGCACGCACGTCGGCAACACCGCCCAGCTGGGCCTGGTGAAGCTGCTCGGCGAGTCCTCCATCGGCTCCGGCGTGCGCCGCGTCGAGGCCCTGGTCGGCGTGGACGCGTACAACTTCCTCGCCAAGGAGCACACGGTCGTCGCCCAGCTCCAGGAGCTGGTCAAGGGCCGTCCGGAAGAGCTGCCGGAGAAGATCGCCTCCATGCTCGGCAAGCTGAAGGACGCCGAGAAGGAGATCGAGAAGTTCCGCGCGGAGAAGGTCCTCCAGGCCGCCGCCGGACTCGCCGCCGGTGCCCAGGACGTACGCGGCGTCGCCGTGGTCACCGGCCGGGTGCCGGACGGCACCGGCGCCGACGACCTGCGCAAGCTGGTCCTCGACGTCCGCGGCCGCATCCAGGGCGACCGCCCGGTCGTCGTGGCCCTGTTCACCGTGGCGAACGACCGCCCGCTGACCGTCATCGCCACCAACGAGGCCGCCCGCGAGCGCGGTCTCAAGGCCGGCGACCTGGTCCGCGCCGCCGCCAAGACCCTCGGCGGCGGAGGCGGCGGAAAGCCGGACGTCGCCCAGGGCGGCGGTCAGAACGCGGCCGCCGTCGGCGACGCCATCGCCGCCGTCGAGCGCCTCGTGGGCGAGAGCGCCTGATGACGCTGCGCCGTGGCCGCCGGCTCGCCGTCGATGTCGGGGACGCCCGGATCGGGGTCGCCTCGTGCGACCCCGACGGGGTCCTCGCCACACCGGTGGAGACCGTGCCGGGCCGGGACATCCCCTTCGCCCACCGGCGGCTGCGGCAGCTCGTCGCGGAGTACGAACCTCTCGAAGTCGTGGTCGGCCTGCCCCGTTCGCTCAGCGGGCGGGAGGGGCCGGCCGCGGCCAAGGTGCGCGCCTTCGCGAACGAACTGGCCAGGGGCATCAAGCCGGTGACGGTGCGTCTGGTGGACGAGCGGATGACCACGGTCACCGCCGCCCAGGGCCTGCGGGCCGCGGGGAGGAACGCGAAGAAGGGCCGTTCGGTCATCGACCAGGCGGCCGCCGTGGTGATCCTGCAGAACGCCCTGGAGACCGAACGGGTATCAGGTAATCCGCCTGGCGAGTGCGTCGAAGTGGTTGTCTGATCGCGATACGGTAACGTTCCGCGCGATGAGACGGCATTCGAACAAGCCGTCGCCTACCACCAAAAGAGGCGGAACCGGGTGTCGCGGAGTACCGAATCCGCGGCCTTCGTCTCGCGGCTCTAGGGGACCGATGACTGAGTATGGACGGGGCCGCGGCTCCGAACCGTGGCACCCCGAGGACCCCCTGTACGGGGACCAGGGGTGGACCGCGCACCAGACCCAGCAGGGCCAGGAGGGCCAGGCGCCCTACGGCGGTGCCCCGCAGCAGCCGTACCCACAGGAGCCTCAGTACCAGGAGCAGCAGCAGTACGGGCAGCAGCAGTACCAGGACCCGGACTACCGCGACCCGCAGTACCCGCGGCAGTACGCGGAACAGCAGTACCAGGACCCGCAGTACCCGCAGAACCCCGGGCAGCAGCAGTACGCCGCCGAACCCCCGTTCGGGGGGACGCAGCAGTACCCGCAGGCCCAGCCGCACCAGCAGCCCCAGCCCCAGCAGGTGCAGCAGCCTCAGCAGCCCCAGCAGGTGCAGCAGCCCCAGCAGGCGCAGCAGCACCAGCAGATGTACGCCGCGCAGCAGGCGTATCCCCAGGCCCAGCCCCAGCAGCCGTCGGTGTACGACTCCCAGGGCTGGGACACCGGCCAGGGCCAGTACGTCGCCGCCGCCGCGCAGAGCGACGCGTACGCCGGGACGGACCCGTACGCCCAGCGGCCCGTCGCCGGCTACCCCGGCGAGACCCCGGACCTGTACACGACGCCCGACGCCTTCCCGCCGCCGCAGCCCCCGGGCCGCCGGCACCTGGAGCCCGAGCCGGTCGAGGAGCTCCCGGACGACGACGCGGCGGCCGCGAAGCCCGACGGCTTCCCCGCCGGGGGCGGCGACGACGGCGACGAGCCCGGCGACGGGCGCCGGGGCGGCCGCTCCAAGGGCGGCAAGCCCAAGCGGCGCAGCGGCGCGGCCTGCCTGATCGCCGCCGTGGTGATCATCGGCGTGGTCGGCGGCGGCGGGTACTACGGCTACACGTACCTTAAGGAGCGCTTCGGCTCCGCCGCGGACTTCGCGGGCGAGGGCTCCGGCGAGACCGTCGAGGTGACGATCCCCCAGGGCGCCGGACTGGGCCAGATGGGCCGCATCCTCAAGGCGGCCGGTGTGGTCGCCAGCGCCCAGGCCTTCGTGGACGCAGCCACCGCCAACCCGGACGGCAGCAAGATCCAGCCCGGCGTCTACCCGCTCAAGAAGGGGATGTCGGCGGCGTCGGCGGTCGAGTTCATGACGGACCCGTCCAAGCTGAACGTCCTGACCGTCGCCGAGGGCTGGCGCAACGCCAAGGTCTACGACGCGATCGACAAGAAGCTGAAGAAGCCCGAGGGGACCACCCGCGACATCGCCCAGCGCGAGGTCAAGAACCTCGGCCTGCCCGCCTGGGCGAACAACAACCCGAAGATCATGGACCCGTTGGAAGGGTTCCTCTACCCGGCGCGCTACGACCTCAGCCAGGACAGCACGCCCGAGTCCCTGCTCCGGCAGATGGTCAAGAACGCGACGGACAAGTACACCGAGCTGGGCATCGAGGGCAAGGCCAAGGACCTCGGTCTGGAGAACCCGCTCCAGGTGGTCACGGTCGCGAGCCTCGTCAACGCCGAGGGCAAGAACCACGACGACTTCCGGAAGATGGCCGAGGTGGTCTACAACCGCCTCGAGAAGACGAACGACGTCACCAACCAGAAGCTCGAGTTCGACTCGACGTACAACTACATCAAGGGCACGAGCGAGATCAACTTCTCGCTCAAGGAGGCCAGGGCCTTCGACCACCCCTACAACACGCACTTCGTCAAGGGACTGCCGCTCGGCCCGATCGGCAACCCCGGCGCGGACGCGTTGAACGCCACGCTCAACCCCGACCAGGGCGGCTGGATGTTCTTCGTGTCGGTCGACGGCGACAAGACGACCTTCACCAAGACCTACGAGGAGCACCAGAGACTGGCCGCGGAGTTCCTCGAGCGGCAGAAGCAGAAGAACGGCGGGTAGCAGGACATGTCACGGATACGGGCAGCGGTGCTCGGTTCACCCATCGAGCACTCCCTCTCACCGGTGCTGCACCGTGCCGCCTACCGGGAGCTCGGCCTCGACGACCGGACCTACGACCGCTTCGAGGTCGACGAGGCCGCGCTGCCCGGGTTCGTGGCCGGCCTCGGCCCCGAGTGGGCGGGGCTGTCGCTGACGATGCCGCTGAAACGGGCGGTCATCCCGCTCCTCGACGGCATCAGCGACACCGCCGCCTCGGTCGGGGCGGTCAACACGGTCGTCCTCACCGAGGACGGCCGACGCCTCGGCGACAACACCGACATCCCCGGCATCGTCGCCGCGCTCCACGAGCGCGGCATCGACGAGGTGCCGTCCGCCGCCGTCCTCGGCGCGGGCGCCACCGCCTCCTCCGCGCTCGCCGCCCTCGGGCGGATCTGCACCGGCGAGGTCACGGCGTACGTCCGCTCGCGGGCCCGCGCCGACGAGATGCGGCAGTGGGGCGAGCGCCTCGGCGTCCCCGTCCGCACGGCCGACTGGTCGGACGCGGCCCGGGCGCTGGCCGCGCCGCTGGTGATCGCCACCACCCCGGCCGGCGCCACCGACGCGCTGGCCGCCGCCGTACCGGACGCCCCGGGCACCCTCTTCGACGTGCTGTACGACCCCTGGCCGACCGCGCTCGCCGCGGCCTGGACCGGGCGCGGCGGCACCCTCCTCGGCGGCCTGGACCTCCTGGTCCACCAGGCGGTCCTCCAGGTCGAGCAGATGACGGGGCACGTCCCGGCGCCACTGACGGCTATGCGGGCCGCGGGCGAGGCCGCGCTCCTGGCCCGCCACTGACACCGCCGCGCGGGACTCCGCGCCCCCCCGCCCCGGCCGATCTTCGTCCATCCCCCGGCGCGCGGCCGTCCGACAGCTGGACCGGAGGGCCGGACACCGGCCGGGACATGGGAGGATCGGATACGGCGGGTCCGGGCCGCGCACCCGTTCGCGCCGTCGCTGTACCAGGCGCGAGCATGAGGAGCATCGTTGAGCAGGTTGCGTTGGCTGACCGCCGGGGAGTCGCACGGACCGGCGCTGGTAGCGACGCTGGAGGGCCTTCCCGCCGGCGTCCCCGTCACCACGGAGCTGGTGGCCGACCACCTGGCCCGGCGCCGGCTCGGCTACGGCCGCGGCGCCCGGATGAAGTTCGAGCAGGACGAGATCACCTTCCTCGGCGGCGTCCGCCACGGGCTGTCGCAGGGTTCGCCGATCGCGGTCATGATCGGCAACACCGAGTGGCCCAAGTGGGAGACCGTGATGTCGGCCGACCCGGTCGATCCCTCGCTGCTCAAGGACACCGGCCGCAACGCGCCGCTGACCCGCCCCCGCCCCGGTCACGCCGACCTGGCGGGCATGCAGAAGTACGGCTTCTCCGAGGCCCGCCCGATCCTGGAGCGCGCCAGCGCCCGTGAGACGGCCGCCCGCGTCGCCCTCGGCGCCGTCGCCCGGTCCTTCATCAAGGAGGTCGCCGGCATCGAGATCGTCTCGCACGTGGTGGAACTGGCCGCGGCCAAGGCCCCGTACGGGGTCTACCCGACCCCCGCCGACGTGGACAGGCTCGACGCCGACCCGGTGCGCTGCCTCGACGCCGACGCCAGCAAGGCGATGGTGGCCGAGATCGACCAGGCCCACAAGGACGGCGACACCCTCGGCGGCGTCGTCGAGGTCCTCGCGTACGGGGTCCCCGTCGGCCTCGGCTCGCACGTGCACTGGGACCGGCGCCTCGACGCCCGCCTCGCCGCCGCCCTGATGGGCATCCAGGCCATCAAGGGCGTCGAGGTCGGCGACGGCTTCGACCTGGCCCGGGTGCCCGGCTCGCAGGCCCACGACGAGATCGTCTCCACCGCCGACGGCCTCAAGCGCACCACCGGCCGCTCCGGCGGCACCGAGGGCGGTCTGACCACCGGCGAGCTGCTGCGCGTACGCGCCGCGATGAAGCCCATCGCGACCGTGCCGCGCGCGCTGGCGACCGTGGACGTGGCGACCGGCGAGGCGACGGTGGCCCACCACCAGCGCTCCGACGTCTGTGCCGTCCCGGCCGCGGGCATCGTCGCCGAGGCCATGGTCGCGCTCGTCCTCGCCGACGCCGTCGTCGAGAAGTTCGGCGGAGACTCGGTCCCCGAGACCCGGCGCAACGTGCGGTCGTACCTCGACAACCTGCAGATCCGGTGACCGGCGGACCACTGGTCGTCCTCGTCGGCCCCATGGGGTCCGGCAAGTCCACGGTCGGCGCGCTGCTCGCCGACCGGCTCGGCGTCCCCTACCGGGACACCGACGCCGACATCGTCGCCGCCCAGGGCCGGGAGATCTCCGACCTCTTCGTCGACGAGGGCGAGCCGTACTTCCGCGCCCTGGAGCGGCAGGCCGTCGCGGCCGCCGTCGCCGAGCACACCGGAGTCCTCGCCCTCGGCGGCGGCGCCGTCCTCGACGGGGGCACCCGCGAGCTGCTGACCGGCCTGCCCGTCGCCTACCTGTCGATGGACGTCGAGGAGGCCGTACGGCGCGTCGGGCTCGGCGCCGCGCGCCCGCTGCTCGCGGTCAACCCGCGCCGCCAGTGGCGCGAGCTGATGGACGCCCGGCGCCCCCTGTACACCGAAGTCGCGCGCGTCGTGGTGGCCACCGACGACCGCACCCCCGAAGAGGTCGCCCAGGCGGTCCTCGACGCTCTGGAGTTGAAGGACGTATGACAGACCAGGTGACGCGCATCCAGGTCGGCGCCAGCGCCGGACACGCCGCGTACGACGTGCTCGTCGGGCGGCAGCTGCTCGGCGAGCTGGGCTCCCTGATCGGTACGAAGGCCCGCCGGGTCGCGGTGATCCACCCCGAGGCGCTGGCCTCGACCGGTGAGGCCCTGCGCGACGACCTGGCCGACCAGGGCTTCGAGGCGGTCGCCATCCAGGTGCCGAACGCCGAGGAGGCCAAGACCATCGAGGTGGCGGCGTACTGCTGGAAGGCCCTTGGGCAGTCCGGCTTCACCCGCACCGACGTGATCGTCGGCGTCGGCGGGGGCGCCACCACCGACCTCGCGGGCTTCGTCGCGGCCTCCTGGCTGCGCGGGGTGCGCTGGGTCGCCGTGCCGACCACCGTCCTGGCGATGGTCGACGCGGCCGTCGGCGGCAAGACCGGCATCAACACCGCCGAGGGCAAGAACCTCGTGGGCGCCTTCCACCCGCCGGCCGGCGTGCTCTGCGACCTGGCGGCCCTGGACTCGCTGCCGGTCAACGACTACGTCAGCGGCCTCGCCGAGATCATCAAGGCCGGGTTCATCTCCGACCCGGTGATCCTCGACCTGATCGAGGGCGACCCGGAGGCGGCCCGGACGCCCGCCGGCCCGCACACGGCCGAGCTCATCGTCCGCTCCATCCAGGTGAAGGCCGACGTGGTCTCCAGCGACCTCAAGGAGTCCGGACTCCGCGAGATCCTCAACTACGGCCACACCCTCGCGCACGCCATCGAGAAGAACGAGCGCTACAAGTGGCGGCACGGCGCCGCCGTCTCCGTCGGCATGGTCTTCGCCGCCGAGCTGGGCCGTCTCGCGGGCCGCCTCGACGACGCGACCGCCGACCGGCACAAGGCGGTCCTCGCCGCCGTGGGGCTGCCGCTCACCTACCGCGGCGACCAGTGGCCCAAGCTGCTGGAGACCATGAAGCTCGACAAGAAGTCCCGCGGCGACCTGCTGCGGTTCATCGTCCTCGACGGGCTGGCCAAGCCGACCGTCCTGGAGGGCCCCGACCCGGCCGTGCTCGTGGCAGCGTACGGGGAGGTCGCCGCGTGAGCCGCCGCGTCCTCGTGCTGAACGGCCCCAACCTGGGCCGGCTCGGCTCGCGCGAGCCCGACGTGTACGGTGCCACCTCGTACGCCGGTCTCGTCGAGAGCTGCCGCACGCTGGGGGAGGAGCTGGGCTTCGACGTCGAGGTCCGCGAGACCAACGACGAGGGGCAGCTCGTGCGCTGGCTGCACGAGGCTGCCGACGGCAAGATCCCCGTCGTGATCAACCCGGGGGCCTTCACGCACTACTCGTACGCCATGAGGGACGCGGCAGCGCAGCGCACCGCCCCGCTCATCGAGGTGCACATCTCGAACCCGTACGCCCGCGAGGAGTTCCGGCACACCTCGGTCATCGCCGCGGTGGCGACCGGGACCGTGGCGGGCTTCGGCATCGGGTCCTACCGCCTTGCGTTGCGCGCGCTGGCGGACGAGACCACGGTCTGATACCCGCTGCTCCGGTCCGGCCCGGCGGTCCTGGTGGACCGCCGGGCCTCCGGGGTCATATAACGTTCTCGCATCAGTCGCCGGAACGAGACGGAGTGGCAGGGGATGCAGCAAGGAGTGGGGGGCGGGGGCGCGGGCTGGGGACAGCCGGGACCGCGTCAGGCGGCGCCGCCGCAGCCGCCGATACCGCCGGCCCAGGGCTGGCCGGGCAACGCCCCGCACCCGCCGGCGGCGCCCGCGTACCCGGGATCTGCGACGGGCGCGGTGCCCCCCGTACCGGAGCCCACCGGCCACATCCCGCTTCCCCCCGCCGGCCCGGGCACGGGAGGGGCCACCCTCGCGGTCCTGCTGATCGGCCCCGCCGGCGCGGGCAAGACCACCGTGGCCCGGCACTGGGCCGGTACCCGTCCGGTGCCGACCGCCCACGTCAGCCTGGACGACGTCCGGGAGTGGGTCTGCTCGGGCTTCGCCGACCCGCAGGCCGGCTGGAACGAGCACTCCGAGGCCCAGTACCGCCTCGCACGCCGCACCTGCGGCTTCGCCGCCCGCAACTACCTCGCCAACGGCATCTCCTGCATCCTCGACGACGCCGTGTTCCCGGACCGGCCGGTCGTCGGCCTGGGCGGCTGGAAGCGGCACGTGGGCCCCGCCCTGCTGCCCGTGGTGCTGCTGCCCGGCCTGGAGATCGTCCTGGAGCGCAACGCGGCCCGCTCCGGCAACCGCCGGCTCTCCGACGAGGAGGTCGCGCGGATCCACGGCCGGATGGCCGGCTGGTACGGCTCGGGGCTGCCGATCATCGACAACTCCCACCTCGACGTGGAGGGGACGGCCCGGGCCCTCGACGAGACCCTGGCCCGGGCCATAGCTGCTCCGCCCACCTGGTAGCGGGCGCGCGGACGCCGCCGCCCGGGCGCTGCCGGGGTGCTCTGCGGCTCCGCCGCCGGGCCCCGGGCGGACGCGCTCGCCGGGCCGGATGGGCGGGGCGCTCGTACGCTCGAAGACATGTCAGACGTGTACGCCGCCCGCCGGGAACTGCTCCGTGACCGCTGCGCCGCCGCGGGGAACGCAGCCGCGCTGATCACACGGCCGGCGAACGTCCGCTACCTCTCCGGGGCCTCCCCGTACGGCGCCGTACTCCTCGTCGGGCCCGCCGAGGACGTGCTGTTCAGCGCCGGTGTCCCGACCGGAGAGGCCGACGAGGGGCGCCTCGACGACCGGCTCGCGGTCTCCGTCCTGTCCGGGCCCGGCGGGGACCCGGCCGTCGCGGCCGCTGACATGGCCGCCTCCGTACGCGCCGACTCCCTGGCGGTGGAGGAGCACCACCTCACGGTGGCCCGGCACCGGGCGCTGCGCTCCGTGGCGCCCCGGCTGCGGCTGGCGGACATGGGGACGGCGGTGGAGCAGCAGCGCCTCGTCAAGGACGAGGAGGAGATCGCCTGCCTGCGGATCGCCGCCGAGATCGCCGACCAGGCCCTCGGCGAGCTCCTGGAGTCGATCCTCGTCGGGCGCACCGAGCGGCACCTCGCCCTGGAGCTGGAGCGCCGCCTCGTCGACCACGGGGCGGACGGCCCCGCCTTCCCGACGTCCGTCGGCACCGGCCCGCACTCCGGCCGCTCCCGGCACCGGCCCTCCGACCGGCGGGTGGAGGAGGGCGACTTCCTCACCGTCAGCCTCGGCGCGAACTACCGCGGCTACCGGTGCGAGATCGGCCGCACCTTCGTGATCGGCACCACCCCCGCGAGCTGGCAGATCGAGCTGTACGACCTGGTCTTCGCCGCCCAGCGGGCCGGTCGCGAGGCCCTGCTGCCGGGGGCCGCGTACCGCGACGTGGACCACGCGGCGCGCTCCGTACTGGACTCCGCGGGGCACGGCGAGGCCCTGGCCCCGTGGACCGGGCACGGCGTCGGTCTCGAAATCGACGAGGACCCGCAGCTTGCACCTACGGCAATGGGTAAACTGGACGCTTGCGTGCCGGTCACCGTCGAACCGGGGGTTCACCTCCCGGGCCGGGGAGGTGTCCGGATCGATGACACGCTCGTCGTGCGCCCCGAGGCGGACGGCGGTCCCGAGCTACTCACCATTACGACCAAGGAGCTGCTCGCGCTCTAGTCCGCTCCGCCGGACTGTGCGCGCACCCGTGGTCTTCCAGTGCAGGAGATTCCGCAACCGTGGCTTCCACGAACGACCTCAAGAACGGCATGGTGCTGAAGCTCGACGGGGGCCAGCTCTGGTCCGTCGTCGAGTTCCAGCACGTCAAGCCCGGCAAGGGCCCGGCCTTCGTGCGCACCAAGCTGAAGAGCGTGATGTCCGGCAAGGTCGTCGACAAGACGTTCAACGCCGGCACGAAGGTCGAGACGGCCACCATCGACCGCCGTGACATGCAGTTCTCGTACATGGACGGCGAGTACTTCGTCTTCATGGACATGACCACCTTCGACCAGCTGATGGTCGACAAGAAGGCCGTCGGCGACGCCGCCAACTTCCTGATCGAGGGCTTCACCGCCTCCGTCGCCCAGCACGAGGGCGCGGTGCTCTACGTCGAGCTCCCGGCCGCCGTCGAGCTCAAGATCGAGCACACCGACCCGGGTGTCCAGGGCGACCGCTCCACCGGCGGCACCAAGCCCGCCACGCTGGAGACCGGCTACGAGATCCAGGTCCCGCTGTTCGTCACCACCGGCGAGACCGTCAAGGTCGACACCCGCACCAGCGACTACCTCGGCCGGAAGAGCAACTAACCCGTGGCTGCTCGGAGCAATGCGCGCAAGCGCGCCTTCCAGATCCTGTTCGAGGCCGACCAGCGCGGGGTTCCCGTGCGCGAGGTCCTCGCGGACTGGATCCGCCACTCGAGGTCGGACGACCGGCAGCCGCCGGTCGGCGACTTCACGATGGACCTCGTCGAGGGGTACGCCGACAAGGTGGACCGCATCGACGACCTGATCGTCACCTACGCGGTGGACTGGGAGCTCGACCGCATGCCGGTCGTCGACCGGAACATCCTGCGGCTCGGCGCGTACGAGCTGATCTGGGTGGACGACACCCCGGACGCCGTGGCCATCGACGAGGCGGTCCAGCTGGCCAAGGAGTTCTCGACGGACGAGTCCCCCTCGTTCGTGAACGGGCTGCTCGCCCGCTTCAAGGACCTGAAGCCGAACCTGCGCCGCAGCGAGAGCTGACCGCACGGCACCGCACCGGCAGGGCACCGGCGCCCCGCGCCGTACGGAAGGGCCCGCCGCGCGCGGCGGGCCCGTGCGGACGCCCGGGGGGCGGGCCCGCGCGGGGCCACAGAAAAACCGCGGGGCCCCGGGGGCGCAGGCGAGGCCCGGAACCCACCGGTAAACGTTTCTGCTGGGCCTGGGCCCGAGGGACTAGGCGTCCTCGTGCGCCACCGCGCGACGCGCGTCCGCGTCCAGGACGCCCCAGCTGATCAGCTGCTCGGTCAGGACCGAGGGGGACTGGTCGTAGATGACGGCGAGGGTGCGCAGGTCGTCCTGGCGGATCGACAGCACCTTGCCGTTGTAGTCGCCGCGCTGGCTCTGGATGGTGGCCGCGTACCGCTGGAGGGGGCCGGCCTTCTCGGCGGGTACGCCCGCCAGGCGCTCCAGGTCCAGACGGAGCTTCGGCGGCGGCTCGGCCGCTCCGCCGGGAGTCGTGCCCGGCAGCAGCTCCTGCACCGGAACCCCGTAGAAGTCCGCCAGCTCGGCAAGGCGCTGGACGGTCACGGCGCGGTCCCCGCGCTCGTAGGAACCGACCACCACGGCCTTCCAACGGCCCTGGGACTTCTCCTCGACACCGTGGAGGGAAAGGCCCTGCTGGGTGCGGATGGCGCGGAGCTTGGCCCCGAGCTGTTTGGCGTATTCGCTGGACATAACGCTCCCGGACGCTGTGACGCTGTGACGACATGGACAACGTGCGGCTCCGCCGCGCGGCTGGTAACTCACTGTGAGGTTACGCAGCGTTACTTGGATGCGTCAAGCCGAATGCTTCCCATCAGCCCCTCGCGAGGCACCCCGGACGCCCCGCCGGAGCCCTCCCGCCCCGGGCCGGTGCCGGGGCGCCCACCTGCCCCTGGTACCGTGTGGGACGTACATCAGACGTCCTTTAAGGTCCGTCCCGTGAGGCGGAGAAGGAGGTCCTTCCATGGACGCTCAGAACACCGCTCAGAACGCCGGTCAAACCACCGGTCAGACCACCGGGCAGGACCGCGCCATGCGCCCCGTGCTCGACGCGCAGGACATCGCCCGCGTCCTGACCCGCATCGCCCACGAGATCGTCGAACGCGCCAAGGGCGCCGACGACGTGGTGCTCCTCGGCATCCCCACCCGCGGTGTCCACCTCGCCCGCCGGCTGGCCGCCAAGCTCGAAGAGATCACCGGTACGAAGATCCCGGTCGGCTCCCTCGACATCACCATGTACCGCGACGACCTCCGGATGAAGCCGGCCCGCGCCATCGGCCGCACCGAGATCCCCGGTGACGACCTCGACGGCCGCCTCGTCGTCCTCGTCGACGACGTGCTCTTCTCCGGCCGCACCATCCGCGCCGCCCTCGACGCGCTGGGCGACCTCGGCCGCCCCCGCGCCGTGCAGCTCGCCGTCCTCGTCGACCGCGGCCACCGCGAGCTCCCGATCCGCGCCGACTACGTGGGGAAGAACCTCCCGACGTCGCTGCGCGAGACCGTCAAGGTCCAGCTCCAGGAGGAGGACGGCCGCGACGCCGTGCTGCTCGGCCAGCGGACCCCCCAGGCGGCCGGGCAGCAGTAGCCCGCACCGGCCCGGACCCCCTCGCGGGTCCGCGCCGAAGCCTGCCCTGCCGCACGTCAGCCACGCCCGTCAGCCTGCCTGCCCTCCCGACCTACGGAGCCATCCAGATGAAGCGCCACCTCATCTCGGCCGCCGATCTCACGCGCGACGACGCCGTCCTGATCCTCGACACCGCCGAGGAGATGGCCCGCGTCGCGGACCGGCCGATCAAGAAGCTGCCCACCCTGCGCGGCCTCACCGTCGTCAACCTGTTCTTCGAGGACTCGACCCGCACCCGGATCTCCTTCGAGGCGGCCGCCAAGCGGCTCTCCGCGGACGTCATCAACTTCTCCGCGAAGGGTTCCTCGGTTTCCAAGGGCGAATCCCTCAAGGACACCGCCCTCACGCTGGAGGCCATGGGCGCCGACGCGGTCGTCATCCGCCACCACGCCTCCGGCGCCCCCTACCGGCTCGCGACCTCCGGCTGGATCGACTCCGCCGTGGTCAACGCCGGCGACGGCACCCACGAGCACCCCACCCAGGCCCTGCTGGACGCCTTCACCATGCGCCGCCGCCTGGTCGGCCGCGACGCCGGCCTGGGCAAGGACCTGAACGGCCGTCGGATCACCATCGTCGGCGACGTCCTGCACAGCCGGGTCGCCCGCTCCAACGTCCAGCTGCTCCACACGCTCGGCGCCGAGGTCACCGTGGTGGCCCCGCCGACGCTGGTCCCGATCGGCGTCGGCAGCTGGCCCTGCGAGGTCTCGTACAACCTCGACGAGGTGCTGCCGGCGTCCGATGCGGTGATGATGCTGCGTGTGCAGCGCGAACGCATGAACGCCGCCTTCTTCCCGACCGAGCGCGAGTACTCCCGCCGGTACGGGCTCGACGGCGACCGCATGGCGAAGATGCCCGAGCACGCCATCGTGATGCACCCCGGCCCGATGAACCGCGGCATGGAGATCACCGCCGAGGTGGCCGACTCCGACCGCTGCACGGCCGTCGAGCAGGTCGCCAACGGCGTCTCCACCCGGATGGCCGTCCTGTACCTGCTGCTCGGAGGATCCGAGCCCGCCGTTGCCACCGGCAACGCCCCCGCCCCCGCCGCCGCCCGTACCGAGGAGAGCAAGTAAAGATGAGCAAGATCCTGATCCGTGGCGCGAAGGTACTCGGCGGCGAGGCGCAGGACGTCCTGATCGACGGCGAGACCATCGCCGAGGTCGGTACGGGCCTGTCCGCCGAAGGCGCGACCGTCATCGAGGCCGAGGGCAAGGTCCTCCTCCCCGGCCTGGTCGACCTGCACACCCACCTGCGCGAGCCGGGCCGCGAGGACAGCGAGACCGTGCTGACCGGCACCCGCGCCGCGGCCTCCGGCGGCTTCACCGCCGTGTTCGCCATGGCGAACACCTTCCCGGTCGCCGACACCGCCGGCGTCGTCGAGCAGGTCTGGCGCCTCGGCAAGGAGTCCGGCTACTGCGACGTGCAGCCGATCGGCGCCGTCACCGTCGGCCTGGAGGGCAAGCAGCTCTCCGAGCTGGGCGCCATGCACGACTCCGCCGCCCGCGTCACCGTCTTCTCCGACGACGGCAAGTGCGTCGACGACGCCGTGATCATGCGCCGCGCCCTGGAGTATGTGAAGGCCTTCGGCGGCGTCGTCGCCCAGCACGCCCAGGAGCCCCGCCTCACCGAGGGCGCCCAGATGAACGAGGGCGTCGTCTCCGGCGAGCTGGGCCTCGGCGGCTGGCCGGCCGTGGCCGAGGAGTCGATCATCGCCCGCGACGTCCTCCTCGCCGAGCACGTCGGCTCCCGCGTCCACATCTGCCACCTCTCCACCGCCGGCTCCGTCGAGATCGTCCGCTGGGCCAAGTCCCGCGGCATCGACGTCACCGCCGAGGTCACCCCGCACCACCTGCTCCTCACGGAGGAGCTCGTGCGCTCGTACAACGCGGTCTACAAGGTCAACCCGCCGCTGCGCACCGAAACCGACGTGCTGGCCCTGCGCGAGGCGCTCGCCGACGGCACGATCGACATCGTCGCCACCGACCACGCCCCGCACCCGCACGAGGACAAGGACTGCGAGTGGGCCGCCGCCGCCATGGGCATGGTCGGCCTGGAGACCGCGCTCTCCGTCGTCCAGCAGACGATGGTGGAGACCGGACTGCTCGACTGGGCGGGCGTCGCGGACCGCATGTCCTTCGCCCCGGCGCGCATCGGCGGCCTGGAGAACCACGGCCGTCCCGTCTCGGCAGGTGAACCCGCGAACCTGACCTTGGTGGAGACCTCGTACCGTGGTGTCGTGGACCCCGCACGATTCGCCTCCCGCAGCCGCAACACGCCCTACGAGGGCCGTGAGCTGCCGGGTCGCGTGACACACACCTTCCTGCGGGGCCGGGCAACGGTCGTGGACGGGACGCTGGCGTGACACCTGCAGTAATCCAACTGGCCGCCGAGGCCTCGGTGCGACGGTCGGCGGAGGTGACGGACTGGGGCGCGCGCATCGCGTGGGTCGTCGGCCTGCTCATCTTCATCGCGTTCGTGTACTGGCTGATGCGGCAGGGCTGGAAATGGCGCGGCGCCCTGCAGAACGATCTGCCGGAGCTGCCCGCCGCACCCGACGGCCTCCCCGAACACCGGCTGGCGCTGACCGGCCGGTACCACGGGTCGACCACCGCCGGGCAGTGGCTGGACCGGATCGTCGCCCACGGCCTGGGCATCCGCAGCAGGGTCGAGCTCACGCTCACCGACGCGGGCCTGGACGTGGTCCGACCGGGTGCCACCGACTTCTTCGTACCGGCCGCGCAGCTGCGCGGCGCCCGCCTCGACAAGGGAATCGCGGGCAAGGTACTCACCGAGGGCGGTCTGCTCGTCGTCACATGGGCGCATGGCGACAAGCTGATCGACTCCGGATTCCGCTCCGACCGCGCGGCCGAACACGCCGCCTGGGTCGAAGCGATCAGCACGCTGACAACACAGAACCCATCCATCACGACGGAAGGCGCCGAACGATGACGACCTCCACCAGGGGAGCAGCCAAAGCTCCCGCCGTACTCGTCCTGGAGGACGGCCGGATCTTCCGCGGCCGTGCCTACGGCGCTGTGGGGGAGACCTTCGGCGAGGCCGTCTTCTCCACCGGCATGACCGGCTACCAGGAGACCCTCACCGACCCGTCGTACCACCGGCAGGTCGTCGTCATGACCGCCCCCCACGTGGGCAACACCGGCGTCAACGACGAGGACCCCGAGTCGTCCCGCATCTGGGTCGCCGGGTACGTCGTGCGCGACCCCGCCCGCGTCCCGTCCAACTGGCGCTCCCGGCGCTCGCTGGACGAGGAGCTGGTCGAGCAGGGCGTCGTCGGGATCTCCGGCATCGACACCCGCGCGCTGACCCGCCACCTGCGCGAGCGCGGCGCCATGCGCGTCGGCATCTTCTCCGGCGCGAACTGGGAGGGCGTCCGCGACGAGGCCCTGCTCGCCCGCGTCAAGGAAGCCCCGCAGATGAAGGGCGCGAACCTCTCCGCCGAGGTCGCCACCAAGGAGGCGTACGTCGTCCCCGCCATCGGCCCCGACGGCGAAGCCGTACCGATCGGCACCGCGAAGTTCACCGTCGCCGCCGTCGACCTCGGCATCAAGGGCATGACCCCGCACCGGATGGCCGAGCGCGGCATCGAGGTCCACGTGCTCCCCGCCACCGCGACCGTCGAGGACGTGTACGCGGTCGACCCGGACGGCGTGTTCTTCTCCAACGGCCCGGGCGACCCTGCCACCGCCGACGGCCCCGTCGCCGTCATGCAGGGCGTCCTGGAGCGCAGGACCCCGCTCTTCGGCATCTGCTTCGGCAACCAGATCCTGGGCCGCGCGCTCGGCTTCGGCACCTACAAGCTGAAGTACGGCCACCGCGGCATCAACCAGCCGGTGCAGGACCGCACCACCGGCAAGGTCGAGATCACCGCACACAACCACGGCTTCGCCGTCGACGCGCCCCTCGACAAGGTCTCCGAGACCCCCTACGGCCGCGCCGAGGTCTCCCACGTCTGCCTGAACGACCAGGTCGTCGAAGGCCTCCAGCTGCTCGACCGGCCGGCCTTCAGCGTCCAGTACCACCCCGAGGCGGCCGCCGGCCCGCACGACGCCGCGTACCTCTTCGACCGCTTCACGTCTCTGATGGAAACCGCCCAGATGGAGGCCGAGCGTGCCTAAGCGCACCGATATCCAGTCCGTCCTGGTCATCGGCTCCGGCCCGATCGTCATCGGCCAGGCCGCCGAGTTCGACTACTCCGGCACCCAGGCCTGCCGCATCCTCAAGGCCGAGGGCCTGCGGGTGATCCTGGTCAACTCCAACCCCGCGACGATCATGACCGACCCGGAGATCGCCGACGCCACGTACGTCGAGCCGATCACCCCGGAGTTCGTCGAGAAGATCATCGCGAAGGAGCGCCCCGACGCGCTGCTCCCGACCCTCGGCGGCCAGACCGCGCTCAACACCGCGATCTCCATGCACGAGCAGGGGGTGCTGGAGAAGTACGGCGTCGAGCTCATCGGCGCCAACGTCGAGGCCATCAACAAGGGCGAAGACCGCGAACTCTTCAAGGGCGTCGTCGAGGCCGTCAAGGCCAAGATCGGTTACGGCGAGTCCGCCCGCTCGGTCATCTGCCACACCATGGACGACGTCATCGCGGGCGTCGACACCCTCGGCGGCTACCCCGTCGTCGTCCGCCCCTCCTTCACCATGGGCGGCGCCGGCTCCGGCTTCGCCCACGACGAGGAGGAGCTGCGCCGCATCGCCGGCCAGGGCCTCACGCTCTCCCCGACCACCGAGGTGCTCCTGGAGGAGTCCATCCTCGGCTGGAAGGAGTACGAGCTGGAGCTGATGCGCGACACCAAGGACAACGTCGTCGTCGTCTGTTCCATCGAGAACTTCGACCCGATGGGCGTCCACACCGGCGACTCGATCACCGTCGCCCCGGCGATGACGCTGACCGACCGCGAGTACCAGCGGCTGCGCGACATCGGCATCGCGATCATCCGCGAGGTCGGCGTCGACACCGGCGGCTGCAACATCCAGTTCGCGATCGACCCGGCCGACGGCCGCGTCATCGTGATCGAGATGAACCCGCGCGTCTCCCGCTCCTCGGCGCTCGCGTCGAAGGCCACCGGCTTCCCGATCGCCAAGATCGCCGCCAAGCTGGCCATCGGCTACACGCTCGACGAGGTCCCCAACGACATCACCGAGAAGACGCCGGCCTCCTTCGAGCCGTCCCTCGACTACGTCGTCGTCAAGGCCCCGCGCTTCGCCTTCGAGAAGTTCCCGCTCGCCGACGCCACCCTCACCACCACCATGAAGTCGGTGGGCGAGGCCATGGCCATCGGCCGCAACTTCACCGAGGCCCTGCAGAAGGCCCTGCGCTCCCTGGAGAAGAAGGGCTCCCAGTTCACCTTCGTCGGCCCGACAGGCGACAAGGACGAGCTGCTCGCCACCGCCGTCCGCCCGACCGACGGCCGCATCAACACCGTCATGCAGGCCATCCGCGCCGGAGCCACCCAGGAGGAGGTCTTCGAGTTCACGAAGATCGACCCCTGGTTCGTCGACCAGCTCTTCCTCATCAAGGAGATCGCGGACGAGCTCGCGGCGGCCGAGAAGCTCCACCCCGAGCTGCTCGCCGAGGCCAAGCGCCACGGCTTCTCCGACGTCCAGATCGCCGAGATCCGCGGCCTGCGCGAGGACGTCGTGCGCGAGGTCCGCCACGCGCTGGGCGTCCGCCCGGTCTACAAGACGGTCGACACCTGCGCCGCCGAGTTCGCCGCGAAGACCCCGTACTTCTACTCCTCGTACGACGAGGAGTCAGAGGTCGCCCCGCGCACCAAGCCCGCGGTCATCATCCTGGGCTCCGGCCCGAACCGCATCGGCCAGGGCATCGAGTTCGACTACTCGTGCGTCCACGCCTCCTTCGCGCTGCACGACGCCGGGTACGAGACCGTCATGGTCAACTGCAACCCGGAGACCGTCTCCACGGACTACGACACCTCCGACCGCCTGTACTTCGAGCCGCTGACGCTCGAAGACGTGCTGGAGATCGTCCACGCCGAGTCCCTGGCCGGCCCCATCGCGGGCGTCATCGTCCAGCTCGGCGGCCAGACCCCCCTCGGCCTCGCCCAGGCGCTCAAGGACAACGGCGTCCCCATCGTCGGCACCTCCCCGGAGGCCATCCACGCCGCCGAGGACCGCGGCGCCTTCGGCCGGGTCCTCGACGAGGCCGGGCTGCCCGCCCCCAAGCACGGCACCGCCACCACCTTCACGGGTGCGAAGGCCATCGCCGACGAGATCGGCTACCCGGTCCTGGTCCGCCCCTCGTACGTGCTCGGCGGCCGCGGCATGGAGATCGTCTACGACGAGGCCCGGCTGGAGTCCTACATCGCGGAGTCCACCGAGATCTCCCCGACCCGCCCCGTGCTGGTCGACCGCTTCCTCGACGACGCGATCGAGATCGACGTCGACGCCCTCTACGACGGCCACGAGCTCTACCTCGGCGGCGTCATGGAGCACATCGAGGAAGCCGGCATCCACTCCGGCGACTCGGCCTGCGCCCTGCCCCCGATCACCCTCGGCGGCTACGACATCAAGCGCCTGCGCGCCTCCACCGAGGCCATCGCCAAGGGCGTCGGCGTCCGCGGCCTGATCAACATCCAGTTCGCGATGGCGGGTGACATCCTCTACGTCCTGGAGGCCAACCCCCGCGCCTCCCGCACGGTCCCCTTCACCTCGAAGGCGACCGCGGTCCCCCTCGCGAAGGCCGCCGCGCGGATCTCGCTCGGCACCACCATCGCCGAGCTGCGCGCCGAGGGCATGCTGCCCAGGACCGGCGACGGCGGCACCCTGCCGCTCGACGCGCCGATCTCCGTCAAGGAGGCCGTCATGCCGTGGTCGCGCTTCCGCGACATCCACGGCCGCGGCGTCGACACCGTCCTCGGCCCGGAGATGCGCTCCACCGGCGAGGTCATGGGCATCGACTCCGTCTTCGGCACGGCGTACGCGAAGTCGCAGGCCGGCGCCTACGGGCCGCTGCCGACCCAGGGCCGCGCGTTCATCTCCGTCGCCAACCGCGACAAGCGCACGATGATCTTCCCGGCCCGCGAGCTCGTCGCCCACGGCTTCGAGCTGATGGCCACCTCGGGCACCGCGGAGGTGCTGCGCCGCAACGGCATCAACGCCACCGTCGTGCGCAAGCTCAGCGAGGGCGAGGGCCCCGGCGGCGAGAAGACCATCGTCCAGCTGATCCACGACGGCCAGGTCGACCTGATCGTCAACACCCCGTACGGTACCGGCGGCCGCCTCGACGGCTACGAGATCCGCACGGCG
Source organism: Streptomyces sp. NPDC058619 (assembly GCF_042717785.1). Classification (NCBI taxonomy): domain Bacteria; kingdom Bacillati; phylum Actinomycetota; class Actinomycetes; order Kitasatosporales; family Streptomycetaceae; genus Streptomyces; species Streptomyces sp. NPDC058619. The sequence continues at coordinate 63,834 of NZ_JBHXQN010000008.1, read as the reverse complement.
GCCGTGGCGCGCAGCGTCCCGTGCCTGACCACGGTCCAGGCGCTCGCCGCGGCCGTCCAGGGCATCGACGCGCTCAACCGCGGCGACGTGGGCGTCCGTTCGCTCCAGGAGCACGCGGAGCACCTGACCGCGGCCCGCGACTAGCAGCCCGAACAGGGGAGGGGGACACCGGATTCGCGCAAGCGACGGGTGTCCCCCTCTTCATGAGCGCAGAGGGATCTTCGAAGCGATGTACAAACTCTTCTTCAACCTGGTCTTCAAGCGGATGGACCCCGAGCAGGCCCACTACACGGCCTTCCGCTGGATCCGCCTCGCCGCCCGGACCCCGGTCCTGCGGACCTTCGTCGCGGCCTGGCTCGCCCCCCGTCACGAGGCGCTGCGCACCGAGGCCCTGGGCCTGCGGATGCACGGCCCCTTCGGACTCGCGGCCGGCTTCGACAAGAACGCCGTGGCCGTCGACGGCATGGCCATGCTCGGCTTCGACCACGTCGAGATCGGCACGGTCACGGCCGAGGCCCAGCCCGGCAACCCCAGGAAGCGGCTCTTCCGCCTCGTCCCGGACCGCGCGCTGATCAACCGGATGGGATTCAACAACGAGGGCTCGGCGGCCGTCGCGGAGCGCCTCGCCGCCCGCGAGGCGGTCTTCAGGACGGTCGTCGGCGTCAACATCGGCAAGACGAAGACCGTGCCCGAGGAGGAAGCCGTCGCGGACTACGTGGCCTCCACCGAGCGCCTCGCCCGCCACGCCGACTACCTCGTCGTCAACGTCTCCTCGCCGAACACCCCCGGCCTGCGCAACCTCCAGGCCACCGAGTCGCTGCGCCCCCTGCTGACGGCCGTGCGGGAGGCCGCCGACCGCGCCGTCACCGGCCGCCGGGTACCGCTCCTGGTCAAGATCGCCCCCGACCTCGCCGACGAGGACGTGGACGCGGTCGCGGACCTGGCGCTGGAGCTCGGCCTAGACGGCATCATCGCCACCAACACCACCATCGCGCGGAGCGGCCTCGGCCTGAAGTCCGCGCCGGCCCTGGTCAAGGAGACCGGCGGCCTGTCCGGCGCGCCGGTCAAGGAGCGCTCGCTGGAGGTCCTGCGCCGCCTGTACGCCCGCGTGGGCGACCGCCTCGTCCTCGTCGGCGTCGGCGGCATCGAGAACGCCGAGGACGCCTGGCAGCGGATCCTGGCCGGAGCCACCCTCGTCCAGGGCTACAGCGCCTTCATCTACGAGGGCCCCTGCTACGCCCGCGCCATCCACCGGGGCCTGGCCGCACGCCTGGCCGACAGCCCGTACGCGACGCTCGCCGACGCGGTGGGCGCCGAGACCCGAAAGGCCGCGCTGTGAGCCCTGTGACCCCCTTCGGCACCCGCCTGCGCACGGCGATGGACGCCCGCGGCCCGCTGTGCGTCGGCATCGACCCGCACGCGGCCTTGCTGGACTCCTGGGGCCTGGCCGACGACATCGCCGGCCTGGAGAAGTTCTCCCGGACCGTCGTGGAGGCGCTGGCCGAGTCGGTGGCGGTCTTCAAGCCGCAGGCCGCCTTCTTCGAGCGGTTCGGCTCGCGCGGCGTCGCGGTGCTGGAGCGCACCGTGGCGGACGCCCGGGCGGCGGGCGCCCTGGTCGTGATGGACGCCAAGCGGGGCGACATCGGCTCGACCATGGCGGCGTACGCCTCGGCCTTCCTGGACCCGGCCTCGCCGCTGTTCTCGGACGCGCTGACGGTCTCCCCGTACCTGGGCTACGGCTCGCTGAAGCCGGCCGTGGACCTGGCCCGGAAGTCGGGCGCGGGGCTGTTCGTCCTGGCGCTCACCTCGAACCCGGAGGGCGCGGAGGTCCAGCGGGCCGTACGGGAGGACGGCCGGACCATCGGGGCGACGATGCTGGCGCACCTGGCGGCGGAGAACGCGGGCGCCGAGCCGATGGGCTCCTTCGGAGCGGTCGTCGGCGCCACCCTGGGGGACCTGTCCTCCTTCGACCTGGACATCAACGGGCCGCTGCTGGCCCCCGGCATCGGCGCGCAGGGCGCGACCGCGGCCGACCTGCCGGCCGTTTTCGGGGCGGCCGTGCGCAACGTCGTCCCGAACGTGTCGCGGGGCGTCCTCAAGCACGGCCCGGACGTCGCGGCCCTCCGCTCCTCCGCGCAGGGCTTCGCCGAGGAGATCCGCGCGGCCGTCTCCGCGTAGCCGTGCCGTCGCGGGGGCGGCCGGCACGCCCCGAAGCCCCCGCGACGCGCACCCAGACGGGCCGGAACGGCCCTCCCGGCCGCCTGACCCGCCCGTACGGCGCCCGGATGTGACGCGTATCACCACGCCGCGGCGCGCCGGGCCCCGCCTGCGGCCGCGCGCGCGCCGCCGCCGGCCGCGGCGCGCCGGACTTTCGGCCCCGGCGGCCGCGCCGGCGCGGCCGCGGGAGGGCCCCGCCAGTCAGGGATCCGCAAGGGCCACCGCGCCTGCGGGCAGAACCGCGCACCTCACGCGCCGCGTACGGAAACGGAGCGTTCGAGGCCGCCGCGGGAGGGGCCCGTCGAACGGCCTGACGAAATTCGAGCGTCTTCCACCGGACAAAACCAGGGCGATTTGTCCGTAATGTACGGTTCGGTGGAGGCTGACCAGGACTTTTCGTCCGTTCTCGCTGACGAGAGCGGTCGCGGCCGCTAGTCTCCGAGCAGAGTGAACGAGCAGCGAACGAGTTCCACCGCTGTTCGGGAACTTGCCTGGTGTGGTGCCTTCGGGCTGCCCACCACCGGTCCGTATCCGACAGTTCGACATCCGAGGTGACGTAGGCGTGGCTCTTCCGCCCCTTACCCCTGAACAGCGCGCAGCCGCGCTCGAAAAGGCCGCCGCGGCTCGCCGGGAGCGGGCCGAGGTGAAGAATCGACTCAAGCACTCCGGCGCCTCGCTCCAAGAGGTCATCAAGACGGGCCAGGAGAACGACGTCATCGGCAAGATGAAGGTCTCCGCCCTGCTGGAGTCGCTGCCTGGCGTGGGCAAGGTCCGCGCCAAGCAGATCATGGAGCGTCTCGGCATCTCCGAGTCCCGGCGTGTCCGAGGTCTCGGCTCCAACCAGATCGCCTCTCTGGAGCGTGAGTTCGGCACCCCTGCCGGCTGACGCACAGCCCGGAGTCGCCCCGGCGTTCTCAGGCAGTCCCGAGAAGCTGGATAATCGCTCTATGGCAGCAGAGGTTCGTCCGCGGCTGACCGTGCTCTCCGGCCCTTCGGGGGTCGGCAAGAGCACGGTCGTCGCGCATATGCGCAAGGTCCACCCCGAGGTCTGGCTCTCGGTGTCGGCCACCACCCGCAAGCCGCGGCCCGGTGAGCGACACGGAATCCACTACTTCTTCGTCACCGACGACGAGTTCGACAAGCTGATCGCCAACGGCGAGCTGCTGGAGTGGGCCGAATTCGCGGGCAACCGCTACGGCACACCGCGCGGCGCGGTGCTGGAACGCCTGGACAACGGCGAGCCGGTACTGCTGGAGATCGACCTCCAGGGCGCACGGCTCGTCCGCGAGTCGATGTCCGATGCCCAGCTGGTCTTCCTGGCCCCGCCGAGCTGGGACGAGCTGGTCCGCCGGCTCACCGGCCGGGGCACCGAATCCGCCGAGGTCATCGAGCGCAGGCTCGAAAGCGCCAAGATCGAACTGGCTGCCGAGTCCGAGTTCGACACCACCCTGGTCAACACCTCGGTCGAGGACGTGGCCCGCGAGCTGCTAGCCTTGATGGAAGTTGTTTGATCGTTGATCGATTTTTCGAATCGATCGATGTTTGATCTTTCACCCATCTTTTCGGAAGGTAGCGCGTGTCCTCTTCCATGACTGCGCCCGAGGGCATCATCAACCCGCCGATCGACGAGCTGCTCGAGGCCACGGACTCGAAGTACAGCCTCGTGATCTACGCGGCCAAGCGCGCGCGTCAGATCAACGCGTACTACTCGCAGCTCGGTGAGGGCCTGCTCGAGTACGTCGGCCCGCTGGTGGACACCCACGTCCACGAGAAGCCGCTTTCGATCGCGCTGCGCGAGATCAACGCGGGTCTGCTGACCTCCGAGGCCATCGAGGCCCCGGCTCAGTAAGGCACCGAGAATTCCTTTCACCACAGGCCCGGCAGACCATCTGCCGGGCCTGTGGTGTGTCATGGGTGGGTACGGCGATCAGTGACCGGGGCCCCGGACGGGCCCGGGCGCCGGACGAGTCGAAGGGGAGTACGTGGTGGGTAAGCCGAAGGTCGTGCTGGGAGTCAGCGGCGGCATCGCCGCCTACAAGGCGTGCGAGCTGCTGCGCAGGCTGACCGAGTCCGGGCACGAGGTGCGGGTGGTGCCCACGGCGGCGTCCCTCAACTTCGTCGGCGAGGCCACCTGGGCCGCCCTCTCGGGGAACCCGGCCTCCGCGGAGGTCTGGGAGAGCGTCCACGAGGTCCCGCACGTGCGGATCGGCCAGTCAGCCGACCTGGTGGTCGTCGCCCCGGCCACCGCCGACATCCTCGCAAAGGCCGCCCACGGCCTGGCCGACGACCTGCTCACGAACACGCTGCTCACCGCCCGATGCCCGGTGGTCTTCGCACCCGCGATGCACACCGAGATGTGGGAGCACCCCGCCACCCGGGAGAACGTCGCCACCCTGCGCCGGCGCGGAGCCGTCGTGATCGAACCCGCCGTGGGCCGGCTCACCGGCAAGGACACCGGTAAGGGGCGGTTGCCCGACCCCGAGGAGATCTTCGAGGTCTGCCGGGGCGTCCTGGCCCGCGGCACCGCCGGCCCCGACCTCGCCGGGCGGCACGTGGTGATCAGCGCCGGCGGCACGCGGGAACCGCTGGACCCGGTCCGCTTCCTCGGCAACCGCTCCTCCGGCAAGCAGGGCTACGCGCTCGCCCGCACCGCCGTCGCGCGCGGTGCGCGGGTCACCCTGGTGGCCGCCAACGCCGCGCTGGCCGACCCCGCCGGGGTGGACGTCGTACGGGTGGGGACGGCCCTCCAGCTGCGGGAGGCCGTGCTCAAGGCGGCCGCGGACGCGGACGCCGTGGTGATGGCCGCCGCCGTCGCGGACTTCCGGCCCGCCGCCTACGCGAGCGGAAAGATCAAGAAACAGGACGGGCAGGAGCCCGATCCCGTCGCCCTCGTCCGCAATCCCGACGTCCTCGCCGAGATCTCGGCCGACCGGGCCCGTGAGGGCCAGGTCGTCGTCGGATTCGCCGCCGAGACGGACGACGTCCTGGCCAACGGCCGGGCGAAGCTGCTGCGCAAGGGATGTGATCTTCTCGTCGTCAACGAGGTCGGCGAGTCCAAGACCTTCGGATCGGAGGAGAACGAGGCCGTCATCCTCGCCTCCGACGGCTCCGAGGTCCAGGTGCCCCATGGTCCCAAGGAAGCCCTCTCCGCGGTGATCTGGGACCAGGTGGCCCCCCGGCTGGCCCCCCGACGCCCCTGAACCGATGTCTTCTCCTCGCCACCTCCGTGCGTCAGAATGGAGTGCCGCAGGTCACACCACTCCCATAAGGCGAGACGGGTGGTCCGGCGTACGGTGGCGACCGATAAACTGCACGCGGAACGTGATCGGGCGCAGCCCCCGATGTGGTTCCGCCAAATGATGAGCCAGCAGCCGCTGCAACCCCCAGGGAGCGATGTGTCCCGCCGCCTGTTCACCTCGGAGTCCGTGACCGAGGGCCACCCCGACAAGATCGCTGACCAGATCAGCGACACGATCCTCGACGCACTGCTCAGCGAGGACCCGACCTCGCGCGTGGCCGTGGAGACCCTCATCACCACCGGTCTCGTACACATCGCGGGAGAGGTGACGACGAAGGCCTACGCGCCGATCGCGCAGCTCGTCCGCGAGAAGATCCTCGAGATCGGCTACGACTCGTCGAAGAAGGGCTTCGACGGCGCCTCCTGCGGCGTGTCGGTGTCCATCGGCGCGCAGTCCCCGGACATCGCGCAGGGCGTCGACACCGCCTACGAGACGCGCGTCGAGGGCGACGAGGACGAGCTCGACAAGCAGGGCGCCGGCGACCAGGGCCTGATGTTCGGCTACGCCTGCGACGAGACCCCCGAGCTCATGCCGCTCCCGATCCACCTCGCGCACCGGCTCGCCCGCCGCCTGTCCGAGGTCCGCAAGAACGGGACCATCCCGTACCTGCGCCCCGACGGCAAGACCCAGGTCACCATCGAGTACGACGGGGACAAGGCCGTGCGCCTGGACACCGTCGTCGTGTCCTCGCAGCACGCGTCGGACATCGACCTGGACTCGCTGCTCGCGCCCGACATCCGCGAGTTCGTCGTCGAGCACGTCCTGAACCAGCTGGTCGAGGACGGCATCAAGCTCGACACCGAGGGCTACCGCCTGCTGGTGAACCCGACCGGCCGCTTCGAGATCGGCGGCCCGATGGGCGACGCGGGCCTCACCGGCCGCAAGATCATCATCGACACCTACGGCGGCATGGCCCGTCACGGTGGCGGCGCCTTCTCGGGCAAGGACCCGTCCAAGGTCGACCGCTCCGCCGCCTACGCGATGCGCTGGGTCGCGAAGAACGTCGTCGCCGCCGGCCTGGCCTCGCGCTGCGAGGTCCAGGTCGCGTACGCGATCGGCAAGGCCGAGCCCGTGGGCCTCTTCGTCGAGACCTTCGGCACCGCCCAGGTGGACGTCCAGAAGATCGAGGACGCGATCGCCGAGGTCTTCGACCTGCGCCCGGCCGCGATCATCCGCGACCTGGACCTGCTGCGGCCGATCTACGCCCAGACCGCCGCCTACGGCCACTTCGGCCGCGAGCTGCCGGACTTCACCTGGGAGCGCACCGACCGCGTGGACGCGCTGCGCGCGGCCGCCGGTCTGTAGGACCGCCGCCGAACGGCCCCGGACCGTCAGGTCCGGGGCCGTTCGCGTGTCCGCGCCGCCACCGGGCCGACCCTCCGGGAAGAAATGGAGGGGAACCCGGGCGGGGCGGCCGATACGGTGGCGCCCGCCTGCCGGTGCGAAGGCGACGGATACATACGGATACATCTGGAGCGGGTGCAGCGTCCCCGTGTCGAAGGAACCCCACCGCCGCCGATGACGATCTCGGGAGGCCTCCGCCGCCGTCCGCTGTCACAGGGGTTTGGTAAGAATGCGGGTGTGAGCAGCGCGAACGATTCCCCGCCGGAGCAGCTCGCGCTGATCCGGGAGATGGTCGCCGAGGCGAAGGCCAAGGCGCCCAAGGCGAAGCCCCGCACCTGGCGCGGGGCCGCCCTCGCGGAGGAGCTGCCCGTCGCCCGCGTCCTCGTGAACAAGGGCGTCCTGCACCTCGACCAGCTCTGGGACTACGCCGTCCCGGCCGAGCTCTCCGAGGCCGCGCAGCCCGGCGTCCGCGTCCGGGTGCGGTTCGGGGCCGGGTCGCACCACGTGCGCGGCGGCCGCCGCGAGGGCGGCGGCCTCATCGACGGGTTCGTCGTCGAGCGCCGCGCCGAGTCCGACTACGACGGGGCGCTGGCCGCCCTGGCCCACGTGGTCTCGCCCGAGGTCGTGCTCGGCCCCACGATGCTGGCCCTGGCCCGCGCCGTCGCCGACCGGTACGCGGGCAGCCTCGCCGACGTGCTCCAGCTCGCCCTGCCCCCGCGCAACGCCCGCGCCGAGGCCAAGCCCTCGCCCGAGCCGCTGCCCCCGCCCGCCGTGCCCGACCCCGGGGGCTGGGAGCGGTACGGTGCCGGGTCCGCCTTCCTGCGGGCCCTGGCCACCGGTGGCACCCCGCGCGCCGTGTGGACCGCCCTGCCGGGGCCCGGCTGGGCCGACGAGCTGGCCCGGGCCGTGGCCGCCACCCTCGCCTCCGGCCGTGGGGCCCTCGCCGTCGTCCCCGACGGCCGGACCGCCGCCCGCGTCGACGCCGCGCTCACCGCGCTCCTCGGCGAAGGGCGGCACGCCCTGCTCACCGCCGAGTCGGGGCCCGAGAAGCGCTACCGTCAGTGGCTCGCGGTCAGCCGCGGCTCGGTGCGGGCCGTCGTCGGCACGCGGGCCGCGATGTTCGCACCCGTACGGGACCTCGGACTCGTCGCCGTCTGGGACGACGGGGACTCCAGCCACAGCGACGACCGCGCCCCCTTCCCGCACGTCCGGGAGGTGCTGGAGCTGCGCTCGGTCACCGACGGCTGCGCCTTCCTGGCCGGGAGCACCAGTTGCACCGTCGAGGCCGCGCAGCTCGTCGAGTCGGGCTGGGCGCGGCCGCTCGTCGCGACCCGCGAGACGTTGCGCGCGTGCGCCCCCCGGATCCGCACCGTGGGCGACGAACTGCTGGCCCGCGACGGGGCGGCCCGCACCGCGCGGCTGCCGAGCCTGGCGTGGGAGACCGTACGGGAGGGGCTGAAGACCGGGCCCGTCCTGGTGCAGGTGCCGCGGCGGGGCTACGTGCCCCGGCTGGCGTGCGAGCGGTGCCGCACCCCGGCCCGCTGCACGGTCTGCGCGGGGCCGCTGGAGGCGCCCGACGCGCGGGACCTGCAGTGCGGGTGGTGCGGGCGGGGCGAACCGTCGTGGCACTGCGAGGAGTGCGGGTCGTTCCGGCTGCGGGCCCAGGTGGTGGGGGCCCGGCGGACCGCCGAGGAACTGGGGCGGGCCTTCCCGGCCGTGCCCGTACGGACGTCCGGGCGCGACCACGTCCTGGACGAGGTGCCGGACGCCCCCGCGCTGGTGGTGTGCACCCCCGGGGCCGAGCCGGTCGCGGCGGGCGCCGGCTACGCGGCGGCGCTGCTGCTGGACGGCTGGGCGATGCTGGGCCGGCCCGACCTGCGGGCCGGAGAGGACGCGCTGCGGCGGTGGATCGCGGCCGCCTCGCTGGTGCGGGCGCAGGGGCAGGTGGTGGTGGTCGCCGAGCCGACGCTGCGGCCGGTTCAGGCGCTCGTGCGGTGGGACCCGGTGGGCCACGCGGTACGGGAGCTGGCCGAGCGGGCCCAGCTGGGCTTCCCGCCGGTGTCCCGGATGGCGGCGGTGGCGGGGCGCGGCGAAGTGGTCGAGGCCTTCCTGGCCGGCGCCGGACTGCCCCCCGACGCCGAGATCCTGGGCCCGGTACCGCTTCCAGGGCGGCGCGGGGTGCCCTCCGCCGGGGAGCGGGCGCTGGTCCGGGTCCCGCCGGGCAGCGGAGCCGCCCTGGCCGCCGCCCTGAAGGCGGCGCAGGCCGCGCGGATGGCGCGGGGGGTGCCGGCGGCGGAAGCGGTCCGGGTCCGGATCGATCCGCCGGACATCGGCTGACGGCCGGCCCGGCGGTGCCCCGGCCGGGCAGCCGAACGCCCCCGGTGGGGCGACCGTACGGGTCGTCCGCCGGGGGGGGCGGGGCTCATGCGGCGGGGCGGGAGCGGCCGGGCCGTCGGGGGTCGGCGACCCGGCGGCGGGCGCTCCCGGTCAGCCGTTGCGCGGGCCGGGGAAGGCCGGCGGTCGGGGTGCGCCCGCCACCGCCTGGGACTCCTCGCGCACGGGCTGCGGAGGCACCGAGCGGGCCGCCGGGACGGTCGGCAGCGGGCCCAGGGTCCGGGTGGTGGTCGTCGCCTCGGCCAGCGGCTCCGCCGACTCGGCGGCCTGCGCCCGCCGGGCACCGTACCGGCGGTGCACGGCCTGCTTGGTGACACCGAGCGCCGAGCCGACCGCGTCCCACGAGAAGCCGAGCGAGCGGTCGAAGTCCACCGCGGCGGTGACCAGCGTCTCGACGCTGTCCCGGAGCTCCTGCGCCAGGCGGACGGTGGGCGCGGGCGCCCGGCCGTAGACGACGAAGCCCGTGGAGGGTCCGGAGCGGCGCGGGCGGTACACATTGCCGAGCTGGGCGGTGAGCGTGCGCAGGGCATCCACCTGCCGGCGAACCCGCTCGATGTCCCGCACCAGGAGGTGCAGGCTGGCCCGGGCTTGGGCGTCGTGGGTGGCGTGGTCGGCCATGAAGAAGCCTCTCGAACCGGTGCTGAAGGGCGGATCGGGCCGCAGACACCGTTCCCGACGCGGCCCGTTTTGGTCAATCTCTCTTGACCAACGCGTCACCCGGCGCCCAGGTCACGCTGAGGGGGCGTGTCGGCATATGCGAGAGGCGCGCGCGTGTGCGTACGCCCCCTCGCGACCACCGGTGGGCCGCGGGGGAGCGGGCCCATAGACTGATGTGCTGCTGACAGCCGAGATAGCGAGGTAGGACCCCAGTGAAGCTCGTCTTCGCAGGCACCCCCGAGGTCGCCGTGCCCGCCCTGGACGCCCTCATCGCCTCCGGGCGTCACGAGGTCGCCGCCGTCGTCACCCGGCCCGACGCACCGGCCGGCCGCGGCCGGCGCCTCGTCGCGAGCCCGGTCGCCGAACGCGCCGAGGAGGCGGGCATCGAGGTCCTCAAGCCCGCCCGTCCGCGCGACCCCGACTTCCAGGCCCGGCTGCGCGAGATCGCCCCCGACTGCTGCCCCGTCGTCGCATACGGGGCGCTGCTCCCCAAGAGCGCCCTCGACATCCCCCGGCACGGCTGGGTCAACCTGCACTTCTCGCTGCTGCCGGCCTGGCGCGGAGCCGCCCCCGTACAGCACTCGATCATGGCCGGCGACCAGGTCACCGGCGCCTCCACCTTCCAGATCGAGGAGGGGCTGGACTCCGGCCCCGTCTACGGGATCCTGACCGAGGAGATCCGCCCCACCGACACCAGCGGCGACCTGCTGACCCGGCTGGCGTTCGCCGGGTCCGGTCTGCTGTCCGCGACCATGGACGGGATCGAGGACGGCACCCTGCGCGCCGTCGCGCAGCCCCTCGACGGGCTCTCGCTCGCGCCCAAGATCACCGTGGAGGACGCCCGCGTCGACTGGAAGGCCCCGGCGATGCGCGCCGACCGCGTCGTGCGCGGCTGTACGCCGGCCCCGGGCGCGTGGACCGTCTTCCGCGGGGAGCGGCTCAAGCTGATCTCGGTGGGCCTGGTGCCCGACCGCACCGACCTGGAGCCCGGCGTCCTGGCCCCGGCCAAGAACAACGTCCACGTCGGCACCGGATCGCACGCCGTGGAGCTGCTGTGGGTGCAGCCGCAGGGCAAGAAGCCCATGCGCGGCGCCGACTGGGCCCGCGGCGTGCGGATCGCCCCCGGGGAGCGGCTGGGCGGCGGCGACGTAGGCTGATCCGTGGACGTGCGGACGCGGGCCCGCCCCGCACCCCGCGCGTCCCGAGCGCGTCCGCGCCCCGTCCGCGTCCGCGTCCCGCGCGCGTCCGCACCCCTCGCCGTACCCGTAGCACTCGTACATCCGGAGCACCTTTCACGTGAGCGAACAGCCCCGCCGTCGTCCCGCCGCCGCAGGCGCGGGGGACAAGCCGGCCAAGTCGGCCAAGCCGCACCGCAGGCCCAAGAAGGACCCCGTCCGGATGCTGGCCTTCCAGGTGCTCCGGGCGGTGGACGAGCGCGACGCGTACGCCAACCTCGTGCTGCCGCCGCTGCTGCGCAAGGCCCGGCAGGACGAGAGCTTCCAGGCCCGGGACGCGGCGCTGGCCACCGAGCTGGTCTACGGGACGCTGCGCCGGCAGGGCACGTACGACGCCGTCATCAAGGCCTGCATCGACCGGCCGCTGCGCGAGGTGGACCCGCCGGTCCTCGACGTGCTCTCGCTCGGCGCGCACCAGCTGCTGGGCACCCGCATCCCCACGCACGCCGCGGTCTCGGCGAGCGTGGAGCTGGCCCGGGTGGTGCTCGGCGACGGGCGCGCCAAGTTCGTGAACGCCGTGCTGCGCAAGATCGCCGCGCACGACATGGACGGCTGGCTGGAGCGGGTCGCCCCGCCGTACGAGGACGACGCCGAGGAGCACCTCGCCGTCTACCACTCGCACCCGCGCTGGGTCGTCAGCGCCCTGTGGGACTCCCTGGGCGGCGGCCGCGCCGGCATCGAGGACCTGCTGGAGGCCGACAACGAGCGGCCCGAGGTGACGCTCGTCGCCCGCCCCGGCCGGTCGACTCCCCAGGAGCTGCTGGAGGCGGTGGGCGAGGACTCGGCACTGCCGGGCCGCTGGTCGCCGTACGCCGTCCGGATGGCGGAGGGCGGTGAGCCGGGCGCGCTGGAGGCGGTGCGCGACGGCCGCGCCGGGGTCCAGGACGAGGGCAGCCAGCTCGTGGCGATGGCCCTCGCGGCGGCGCCGGTCGAGGGCCGCGACGAGCGCTGGCTGGACGGCTGCGCGGGACCCGGCGGCAAGGCGGCCCTGCTCGCGGCGCTGGCCGCGCAGCGCGGGGCGTTCCTGCTGGCCTCCGAGAAGCAGCCGCACCGGGCGCGCCTGGTGGAGAAGGTGCTGGCCGGCAACCCCGGCCCGTACCAGGTCATCGCGGCGGACGGCACCCGCCCGCCGTGGCGTCCCGGCTCCTTCGACCGGGTCCTGATGGACGTGCCGTGCACGGGCCTCGGCGCGCTGCGGCGCCGTCCGGAGGCGCGCTGGCGGCGCCGCCCGGAGGACCTGGAGAGCTTCGCGCCGCTGCAGCGCGGGCTGCTGCGGGAGGCCCTGTCGGCGGTCCGGGTGGGCGGGATCGTGGGCTACGCGACGTGCTCCCCGCACCTGGCGGAGACCCGGGTGGTCGTGGACGACGTCCTGAAGGGCCGGGGCGCGGGCAACGAGCCGGTGGCGGCCGAACTGATCGACGCCCGTCCGTACATGTCGGGCGTACCCGCCCTCGGCGACGGGCCGGACGTCCAGCTGTGGCCGCACCTGCACGGGACCGACGCGATGTACCTGGCGCTGCTGCGTCGCACGGCGTAGCGCGGGGGGCGGAGCGCGGCGGGCGCGGGGCGGCGCGGACGGGGCGTGGCGGGCACGGAGAGGGGCGCGAAAACCGGTCAAATGATCCGCATGATCGTTTGATCGGTGCCGTGGCCGTCCCGACTTCCGGGGTCGTGGCCGGAACGGGCCGGGGGCATGGCACGCTTGGGGGCATGGCCGCTCAGATCAACCCCAGCATCCTGTCCGCCGACTTCTCCCGCCTCGCCGAGGAAGCCAGGGCGGTCGAGGGAGCCGACTGGCTGCATGTCGACGTCATGGACAACCACTTCGTCCCGAACCTGACGCTCGGGGTGCCGATCGTCGAGTCGCTCAGCCGCGCCACGGACATCCCGCTGGACCTTCACCTGATGATCGAGGACCCGGACCGCTGGGCCCCGCAGTACGTCGAGGCGGGGGCCGGATCGGTCACCTTCCACGCGGAGGCCGCGGCCGCCCCCGTACGGCTGGCGCGGGAGATCCGGGCCAAGGGGGCGCGGGCGTCCATGGCGCTCAAGCCCGCGACGCCGATCGAGCCGTACGAGGACCTCCTCCCCGAGCTCGACATGCTGCTGATCATGACGGTCGAGCCGGGCTTCGGCGGCCAGTCCTTCCTCGACATCATGCTGCCCAAGATCCGCCGGACCCGGGAGCTGATCGCCAAGCACGGCCTGGAGCTGTGGCTCCAGGTCGACGGCGGGGTCTCGGCCTCGACCATCGAGCGCTGCGCCGAGGCCGGAGCCGACGTGTTCGTGGCGGGCAGCGCGGTCTACGGGGCGGTGGATCCGGCCGCCGCCGTGCGTACGCTGCGCGAGCAGGCGGGTGCGGCGATCGCCACGGCGCCGTGGGCTTGCGACCACTGAGTCGAGCGTTGGTGGACAGCTCGGTGAACGGCAGCCGTCCAGGCTGATCAACGGCCGCCGGATCTGACAGGATGAACGGCGAGTCGAGAGTGTGAACACGAGAGTGTGAACAGCAGTGAGGAGAACGCGGTGTCTGCAATGTCGGCGGGACGGTCAGCCCTGCGGATGGGACCCGCGGAGCTGGTGCAGGCGGCGGCCATGGCACGCCGTTTCTACCTGGAGGGCAAGTCCAAGATCCAGATCGCCGAGGAGTTCGGCGTGAGCCGCTTCAAGGTGGCCCGGGTCCTGGAGACCGCCCTCGAACGGGACCTCGTGCGCATCGAGATCAGGGTGCCGGCGGAACTGGACGCGGAGCGCTCCGACGCGCTGCGCTCCCGGTACGGGCTGCGGCACGCGGTGGTCGTGGAGTCGCCGGCCGACGCGACCGAGGACGCGCCCGACCCGGAGAACCTGGGGGCGGTCGCCGCCGACCTGCTGGGCGAGCTGGTCAACGAGGGCGACGTACTGGGCCTGGCGTGGGGCCGCTCGACCATCCACATGGCGGCGTCCCTGCACCGGCTGCCCCCCTGCACCGTGGTGCAGCTGACGGGCGTGTACGACGCCGGAACCGCCGAGCGCGGCTCGGTGGAGGCGGTGCGCCGGGCCGCCCAGGTCTCGGGCGGCGACGCCCACCCGATCTACGCGCCGATGCTGCTGCCCGACCCGGCGACCGCGGCGGCGCTGCGGAGCCAGACCGGGATCGCGCGCGCCTTCGAGTACTTCGACAAGGTGACCGTCGCCGCCGTCTCCATCGGCTCGTGGGAGCCGGGGATCTCGACCGTGCACGACATGCTCAGCGACGAGGAGCGGGCCCACTACGCCTCGCTGGGCGTCGCGGCGGAGATGTCCGCCCACCTCTTCGACGCGGAGGGCCGGCGCGTCGGACGCGACCTCGGCGAGCGGTGCATCACCGTCGAGGCGGACCGGCTGCGGCGGATCCCCGAGGTCGTGGCGATCGCGGGCGGGCTGCGGAAAGCGTCCGCCATCGGGGCCGTCCTGCGGTCGGGCCTGGTGACCAGCCTGGTCACGGACACGGCGGTCGCGGACTACCTGCTGACCGAGTCGGAGCCGGGGCTGCGGCCCGCGCTGGAACGCGCCGACCCGGACGACTAGCGGAACCGGCCCGTCCGGCCGGTTCCGCCGCCCCGTCGCGGCCTCCCCGGGGGCGGATGGTGCCGGAATTGAGATCCGAACGGCGGACCGCGCGGCGGCCTGCTGGGCGCATACTGGTTCCAATGACAAAGTCTGCAGTACCTCGCCGCCATTTGCCGTCCAGCCCGTTCAAGGCCCCCGTGGAACCGCCGCTCCGGCAGTTCAGCGTCGGCGACCGGGTCACTCACGACGAGCACGGCCTCGGCCGTGTCGTCGGAATCGAGGAGGGGATCGCCGTTCTCGTCGACTTCGGGTCGGTCCAGAAACGAATCCTGAGTCCGTACACCAAGATGGCCGCGCTCTGAGGCCACCGGGCGATTCGCGAGCGAATCGGATATTTGGCACGATCGGTGCATGATCTTCAGGAACGTGCCCCGATCGTTGCTGCGTCTCCTGGGGGCCGTGTTCCTCTGCGCCGCGCTGGTCGGTGCGGTGGGCTGCGGCGGGTCGAAGCCCGCGCCTCCCGCCTCCGGCACCAGTGCGAGTCCCGGAACGAGTTCCGGTGCGAGGACCGCCCCCGGTGACGTGCCCGGCCGCGTGCCCGGTGGCGCGTCGAGTGCCGCCTCCCCCGGATGGGCGAAGGGGATGGCGACCGTACGCGCCGGCGCGCTGCCCCGGCAGGCCCGGGACGTCCTCGCGCTCATCGACGAGGGCGGGCCGTACCCCTACCGCCAGGACGGGACCGTCTTCGGGAACTTCGAGAAGGTCCTTCCCCGGCAGAAGCGCGGCTACTACCACGAGTTCACCGTGAGGACGCCGGGGGAGCGGGACCGCGGGGCCCGGCGGATCGTGACGGGCGAGGGCGGGGAGTTCTTCTACACGGACGACCACTACGAGACCTTCAAGGCGGTCATCCGATGACCCTGGACCCGCAACCGCTAGCCCCCGCGCTCGCCGCCGCCGAGGAGGCGGGCTGGACGACCGTACGGCTCGACCTGGACGGCGTACGGACCAAGGCCGGGCTGATGCGCCGGGCCGGGGCCGCGCTGGACGTGCCGGAGTGGTTCGGGGGGAACTGGGACGCGCTGGCGGACGCGCTGCGGGACCTGTCGTGGCTGCCGGAGGCGGCGGGGCGGCTGGTGGCCGTGACCTCCTGGCGGTCGTTCGCCGCGGAGCGGCCGGCCGACTGGGAGACGCTGCGGGAGGTCTTGGAAGAGGCGGTCGACTTCTGGCGGGACCGGCCGGAGGCGGAGGGCGCGCCGCCGCTGACGGTGCTGCTGGCCGAGGCGGGCGCCCCGCGGGCGCGGGGACGGCGCAAGGACGGCTGAGGGCGGCCGCGGCCCGGGCCCGGGCCAAAGGGGCGGGTGTCGTGCTCATGAGGGTTCGGCTGCCCCTCCGGTGCCCACGACGTCGGTCACCAGGTAGTGCCGCATCTCCTCGATCGCCTGCACGTACGGGCGCACCGCCTGGAAGAACGCGGGGAAGTGCTCACCCTTGCGGAAGCCGCCCAGGTGGGCCTCGATCGAGGTCCAGCGGATGCGCAGGACGTAGTGCTCGTCATCCTGCTCCTCCTCCACGCGGGCCAGCTCGTAGTCGATGCACTCGGGCGAGGCGGCCAGCGCCGCGGCGGCCGCGGCGTACGCCGCCTCGAAGGCCGGCTGGTCGTCCCGTGCGATCCGGTAGCGGACGTATTCGACGGTGGCGGTCATGATTCCGGGTCCGACTTCACGGAGTCCGCACCACCGGCCACGTCCGGGCCCTGGGCGCGGACCCGGTGGACCGCGTCCAGGGAGCCGCGCAGGTCCGCCAGCCAGGCGTCGGTGTTGCTCCCGACGAGGCGTACGCACCAGGCCAGGGCGTCGGCGCGGCTGCGGGCCACGCCGCCGGCGACGAGGGTGTCCAGGACCTGGCGCTCGGACTGCCGCAGGCGGGTCATCACGGGGACGGCGAGGTGGGTGAAGAACGTGGTCTCCCCGCCCGACCGCACGCCCCAGGAAACCTTGCGGCGGTAGAGCTCCTCGGCTTCGCGGGCCACCGCGACGCGCTGGTCGCGGGTGCGCTCGCGGAACTCCCCGACGGACTCGCCCGCAGGGACGGTGCCGACGACGGTGATCTCCTCGCGGTCGGCCGTGACCGAGACGAGGGACGTGAAGACGTCCGCGGGCAGGCGCTCGGCGAACCACGCGCGGAGCTGCTCGCCATGTTCGGCTGTAATCATGTAATCAACGTTGCATCCGATGCCGTCTTGATCGCAAGGGGAGCGCGATTGGGCATCGCGAGGGGAGAGCGGAAGGTGCACCGGAGGCGCGCGTGCGGAACGCGCGTCCGGAATTCCGGAGTTCCGCGATGGCCGAATCCGGGGCCGGCCCGGCGGAACCGGCTGCCGGGCGCCGAAATCTGGGTAGCGTGTGCGGGAGGGCGCCGGTGGGCGGCGATCGGCCGCCCGGTGCCCCGGCGCACGGGCTGCGGCGCCCCGCGCGGCGGGGCCGACGACCGTTCCTCTCGGTCACGCAGCCATTGGATCCAGCTGGTCGCGGGGGAGGCCCGGATGGCTCGCGCAGTCCTGCCGGAGAATTCCACGAAGGAAGTCTCCGAACTGATCGACGCCCTGATCCCTTTGCTCTTCGAGTCGTTACCCCGGCGGGACCAGCGAAACTGGGCCCGCGTCTATCTGAACGGGCTCGTGCGGGCCACGGGGAAGAAGACGATCCGCAACATCGCCGGAACCGGGGCCGGTCCCGTGGAGCAGAGCCTCCAGCAGTTCATCAGCAAGTCCCCCTGGGAGTGGACGCCGGTACGGCGCTCCCTCGCCCGGTACCTCGAACAGACCGCCCGGCGCCCGCTGGCCTGGGTGCTCCGGCCCCTGGTCATCGAGAAGGCCGGCGACCGCTCCGTGGGCGTCGGCCGGCAGTTCGTCCCGCAGCTCGGCCGCACCGCCAACTGCCAGCAGGCGAGCGGTATCTGGCTCGCCTCCGGCGAAGCCGGCTTCCCGGTCGAGTGGGCCCTCACCCTCCCCGGGCCCTGGACCGGCGAACCCGTGCGCCGGCGACGGGCCGGCATCCCCGAGACCGTGCGCTCCCTCAGCCCTGCCGAGGACGCCGTGCTCGCCGTGCAGCGGATGGCCGCGACCTGGCAACTCCAGCGCCGGCCCGTGGTGATGGAGGTGGCCAACGGCGATCTGGCGCAGAGCGCCGAGTCGTTCGCCCTCCAGGACATCCCCTTCGTCTTCAAGGTCGACGGCTCCCTGCCCGTCTCCGTCGGCGGCGCCGCGCGGCACCAGCCCGGACCGCACAGCGCGCCCGCGCGGGAGCTCGTCGACTCCCTGCGCTCCCAGCGCCGCGCCGTCGAATGGACCCCGCCCGGTGGCGCCGCAGACGCGGTGACCCTGCTGGCCGCGGCCCCGGTCCTCGCCGCCCCCTGCGGGGACCGGCCGGCGCCCGCGCCGGCCACCCCGCTGCTGCTGGTCGGGGCCTGGACCGAAGCGGCAGCGCCGCCGTCCGAGTTCTGGATCACCAACATCGGCGACCGGCCCCTCGTCCAGCTCTTCCTGCTGGCCAAGCTCGCCGACCGGGTCTCCCTCGACTTCGCGGAGACCTGCGAGCCCGTGGGCATCCGCGACTTCGAGGGGCGCTCCTTCCGTGGCTGGCACCACCACGCCACGCTGGCGAGCGTGGCCCACGCGGCGACGCTCCTGGCCGGCCGCGGCCGGCTGCCCGACGGCCGTACCGGCCCCACCCGGCCCGGGACGGCGGCGGCCGCCCCGCCGCAGCCGCTCATCCCGGGGCAGTCCCGTACCGCCGGGACCAAGGTCCCGTAGGAAAGGACCAGGCGGCCCGGAATGTCCTGGACGATCGGCCCGGGCGGCGCGAACGCCAGGACATGGGAGGATGAAGTACGTGCGTTTCCTCGGCTGCCCTGTCAGCCATCTAGAAGGATCCTTCGATCGACTGGGATGTTCAGCACGTGCGTTTCCTCAATGACCTGAAGCCGCCGTACGACCTGACGTACGACGATGTGTTCATGGTGCCGAGCCGCTCCGCGGTCGGTTCCCGTCAGGGCGTCGACCTGTCCGCGCCCGACGGCACCGGCACCACCATTCCGCTGGTCGTGGCGAACATGACCGCCATCGCGGGACGCCGGATGGCCGAGACCGTCGCGCGTCGCGGCGGCATCGTCGTCATCCCGCAGGACATCCCGATCGAGGTCGTCACCGACGTCATCTCCTGGGTGAAGACCCGCCACCTCGTGCTCGACACCCCGATCACGCTGGCGCCGACCCAGACCGTCGCGGACGCCCTGTCCCTGCTGCCCAAGCGCGCCCACGGCGCCGGCGTCGTCGTCGACGCCGAGGGCCGCCCGGTCGGCGTCGTCACCGACCACGACCTGACGGGCGTCGACCGCTTCACCCAGCTCTCCGAGGTCATGTCGAAGGAGCTGCTGCTCATCGACGCCGACATCGACCCCCGCGAGGCCTTCAACAAGCTCGACGCCGGCCACCGCAAGCTGGCCCCGGCCGTCGACAAGGACGGCAAGCTCGTCGGCATCCTGACCCGCAAGGGCGCCCTGCGCGCGACGCTCTACACCCCCGCCACCGACGCGAACGGCAAGCTGCGCATCGCGGCCGCCGTCGGCATCAACGGCGACTTCGCGGCCAAGGCCAAGCAGCTCCTCGACGCGGGCGTCGACACGATCGTCATCGACACGGCCCACGGGCACCAGGAGTCGATGATCACCGCGATCAAGGCCGTCCGCGCCCTGGATCCGCAGGTCCCGATCGTGGCCGGCAACATCGTCGCCGCCGAGGGCGTCACGGACCTCATCGAGGCCGGCGCCGACATCATCAAGGTCGGTGTGGGCCCCGGCGCCATGTGCACCACCCGCATGATGACCGGTGTGGGCCGCCCGCAGTTCTCCGCGGTGCTGGAATGCGCCGCCGAGGCCAAGAAGTACGGCAAGCACGTGTGGGCCGACGGCGGCGTCCGCCACCCGCGCGACGTGGCGATGGCGCTCGCCGCCGGCGCCTCCAACGTCATGATCGGCTCCTGGTTCGCCGGGACGTACGAGTCCCCGGGCGACCTCCAGCAGTCCGCCGACGGGCGCTTCTACAAGGAGTCCTTCGGCATGGCCTCGGCCCGCGCGGTCCGCAACCGCACCTCGGAGGAGTCCGCCTACGACCGTGCCCGCAAGGCGCTGTTCGAGGAGGGCATCTCCACCTCGCGCATGTTCCTCGACCCGTCCCGCCCGGGCGTCGAGGACCTGATCGACTCGATCATCGCGGGCGTCCGCTCCTCCTGCACCTACGCCGGTGCAGGCTCCCTCGCGGAGTTCGAGGAGAAGGCCGTGATCGGCATCCAGTCCGCCGCCGGCTACGCCGAGGGCAAGCCGCTGCACGCCAGCTGGAGCTAGTCCCCGGCGGTGCGCTTCCCCGTGGCCCCGGCCGTCCTGCGAGGACGGCCGGGGCCACGGGCGTTCCCGGCCCGGGTGCCGTACCCGCTGGGCCCGGTGTGCCCGGTGTGCCCGGCGTGCGCGCGCCCGCCCCGGGTGCGCGCCGTACCAGTCGTCCGCGGCGTGCGCGTCAGGGCCGGGCGGGATCGCCACCCGGCGGTGAACTGTGCACGCCCGCACGGTACTTCGGGATCCGTACCGTCACCTTCATGCCCGCGCCGACCCCCGTCTCGACCACCAGCCCGTACGCGTCCCCGTACACCTGCCGGAGCCGCTCGTCGACGTTGGGCAGCCCGACCCCCGAGGACGAGCCGGCCCGCTCCCCGGCCAGGATCCGGCGCAGCAGGTCCGGCTCCATCCCCACCCCGTTGTCCTCCACCGTGATCACCGCCTCCGAGCCCGCGTCCCGCGCCGCGATGGTGATCCGGCACTCCGCGGTGGAGTCCTCCAGCCCGTGCTTGACGGCGTTCTCCACCAGCGGCTGGAGGCAGAGGAACGGCAGCGCCACCGGCAGCACCTCCGGTGCCACCCGCAGGGTCACCTTCAGCCGGTCCCCGAACCGGGCGCCGGCCAGCGCCAGGTACTGCTCGATGGAGCGCAGCTCGTCGGCCAGCGCGGTGAACTCCCCGTGCCGGCGGAAGGAGTACCGGGTGAAGTCCGCGAACTCCAGCAGCAGGTCCCGGGCCCGCTCCGGATCGGTCCGCACGAACGAGGCGATCGCCGCCAGGGAGTTGAAGATGAAGTGCGGGGAGATCTGCGCCCGCAGCGCCTTGATCTCCGCCTCCATCAGCCGCGTCCGCGACCGGTCCAGCTCGGAGAGCTCCAGCTGTACGGATACCCATCGCGCGACCTCGGTCGCCGCCCGCACCAGCACCGCCGACTCCCGCGACCCGTACGCCACCAGCGCGCCCAGCATCCCGTCCTCGCCGGTGAGGGGGGCCACCACCGCCCACTTCAGCGGGCAGTGGGGCCGCTCGCACCCGGTGCGCACGCTCTGGCTGCGCCCCGAGTCCAGCGTCTCGGCGACCCGGGCCATCGCCCGCCGCCCGTGGTGGTCGGCGCCCGGTCCGTCCCAGGCCAGCACCGACTCCCGGTCGGTCAGACACAGGGCCTCCGTGCCCAGCAGCGACCGCAGCCGGCGGGCCGCCTTGCGGGCCGCGTCCTCGGTCAGCCCTGCGCGCAGCGGGGGAGCCGCCAGGGAGGCCGTGTGCAGGGTGTGGAAGGTGGCCCGCTCCACCGGGGTCCCCAGGTCCACCGCCGCCCGGCCGTCGTGCCGGGCG
This sequence comes from Streptomyces sp. NPDC058619, assembly GCF_042717785.1. Lineage (NCBI taxonomy): Bacteria > Bacillati > Actinomycetota > Actinomycetes > Kitasatosporales > Streptomycetaceae > Streptomyces > Streptomyces sp. NPDC058619. Next base: position 42,435 of record NZ_JBHXQN010000008.1, on the reverse strand, counting down.
TGCAACCGCCCCGCCGCCCAGCCCGCGCCCAGCAGCAGGGCCGCCGCCGCCACCGTGAGGAGTACGGTCACCGCCCCGGTCACCGGGTACCCCCCACCCGGTCACCGGCCACGCCCTCCGGCAGGTGCAGCCGCGCCAGGGTGGCCGCCGTACCGCCCGGCACGCGCGCACGGGTGCCCAGCGACACCAGGACCATCGTCAGGAACCCCAACGGCACCGACCAGGCCGCCGGCCATGCCAGCAGCGTGTGCGTCCAGCCCGCCGGGGCCAGCCCCGCACGGGTCGCCAGCACCGCGCTCAGCGCCGCCCCGCCCCCGGTGACCAGCCCGGCCACCGCACCCGGCGGGGTCAGCCCGCGCCACCAGATCCCCAGCACCAGCAGCGGGCAGAACGACGAGGCCGACACGGCGAACGCCAGCCCCACCGCGTCCGCCACCGGCACGTCCCGGGCCGCCACGCTCCCCGCCAGCGGCACCAGGACCGCCACGAGCACCGCCCAGCGGAAGCTGCGCACCCCGCGCGACGGCAGCACGTCCTGGTGCAGCACCCCGGCCACCGCCATGGTCAGCCCCGAGGCCGTCGACAGGAACGCGGCGAATGCGCCCCCGGCGAGCAGCGCCCCCAGCAGCTCCCCGAGCAGCCCGCCCAGCATCCGCTCCGGCAGGACCAGCACGGCCGCGTCCGCGTCGCCGGTCAGGGCCAGTTCGGGGGCGTAGATCCGGCCCAGCGCCCCGTACACCGGCGGCAGCAGGTAGAAGACGCCGACCAGCCCGAGCACGACCAGCGTGGTGCGGCGCGCGGCCCGCCCGTCGGGGCTGGTGTAGAAGCGCACCGCCACGTGCGGCAACCCCATCGTGCCGAGGAAGGTGGCGAGGATCAGCCCGTACGTCGCGTACAGCCGGTACCCGCGCTCGTCGCCCGACAGCGGCTCCGACCAGCTGGACACTCCGAGCCCGGCCTCCGTCCGGGTGCCCGGGACGGGGGTGCCGGGGGTGAACTCCAGCCGCGCGTGCGCCCGTACGGAGTGCTCCCCGGCGGCGAGGACCAGCGGGACCGCCTCGTACGCCCGCCCGTCCACCCGGCCCGTGACCGTCACGGCGAGCGGCGCCTCCACCGACAGCCGTACGTCCTCGGCGACCGTGACGGCGGTGTGCCGGCCGAACACGGCCGGGGCGTCGAAGGAGGCGCGCGGAGCGCCGTCCCCGGCCCAGGCGGCCACGAGGAAGAACGCCGGGACCAGCAGCGCGGTGAGCTTGAGCCAGTACTGGAAGGCCTGCACGAAGGTGATGCTGCGCATCCCGCCCGCGGCCACGGCGGCGCCGACCACGACGGCGACGACCACCCCGCCCACCCAGTGCGGTGCCCCGGTGAGGATCTCCAGGGTCAGCCCGGCGCCCTGGAGCTGCGGCAGCAGGTACAGCCAGCCGACCCCGACCACGAACAGCACCGCGATCCGGCGCACGGCCTGCGACTCCAGCCGGGCCTCCGCGAAGTCCGGCAGCGTGTACGCGCCCGAGCGGCGCAGCGGGGCCGCGACGAGCACGAGGAGCACCAGGTAGCCGGCCGTGTAGCCCACCGGGTACCAGAGCATCTCGGGGCCCTGGAGCAGCACCAGCCCGGCCACCCCGAGGAAGGAGGCGGCGGAGAGGTACTCCCCGCTGATGGCGGCCGCGTTCAGCCGGGGGCCGACGGTGCGCGAGGCGACGTAGAAGTCGGAGGTGGTCCGGGATATCCGCAGGCCCAGCGCGCCGACCAGGACGGTGACGAGGACGACGACGGCGACCGCGGTCAGCGCGTACGTCTGGTTCACCGGTCGGTCCTTCGGCTGGAGGAGGGTGACCGGAGTCTATGCACGCCCGGGAGGGGGCAACAGGCGTGAACCGGCCCGTACGGAGGCCCCGGAAGCGGGTGGACGGGCGGTCCGCGCCCCGGTCAGCGGGCCGGGTGGCGGTGATCGGCGCAGTCGCGCAGAGCGATCTCCAGCTCGACGTACGACTCCTCCGCGCGCCGGAAGGCCAGCGTCAGCGCGGCGTCCGCGCGGGGCGGGACCTGGTCCCGGACGCCCTCGCCGGCCTCGTAGAGGAGATCGGCCCAGCGGGCGGCCGCGCTGCGCAGGCGGGCCAGCAGCACCGCGGCCTCGGCGGGCCCGGCCGGCCGGGTGCGGGGCAGCCCGGCCAGGGCGTCGAGCAGCGCGTGGATCTCGGACATCTCGCTCCCCCCGCCCCGGAAAGATCCACGATACGCGGGGGCGTCAACGGCGCCCCGGCGCGTCACCCCCGCCGTGCGGCCGACGGCCGCGCCGCGTCGCCGTACGCCCGCCCCCGTGCGACGAACGGCGCCCGGGAGCGCCGGGCGGTCGGCGCGGGGGCGGGGTCCGGGGCGGGCGGCGGTCCGGGGCGGACGGGCGGTCTACCCGTCCCGGGTGGCCGTACCCCGGTCCCGGCGGCTGCCCTCAGCCCGTCGCGTGGCGCATCAGCAGGTCCCGCAGCTCCCGCGCGTGCCGGCGGCTCACCTGCAGTTCCGCCGCCCCGACCCGGACGCTGGTGGTGCCCGCGTCCAGCCGGAGCTCGTCGATCCGGCCCAGCGAGACCAGGTGGCGGCGGTGGATCCGGACGAACCCGCGGGCCGCCCAGCGCTCCTCCAGCGTCGACAGGGGGATGCGGACCAGGTGGCTGCCGTCGTCGGTGTGCAGCCGGGCGTAGTCGCCCTGGGCCTCCACGTAGGCGATGTCGGCGATGGCCACGAAGCGGGTGACCCCGCCGAGTTCCACGGCGATCTGGTCCGGGGCGCGGTCGGCGGCGGGCACACCGGCGCCGGGCCTGCGCGGACCGGGTACGGCCGCGGGCACCGCCGGGACCGGTCCGGCGGGGGCGGCGGGCGCGGTGCCCGTACCGGGCGGGGCCTCCCCGGCGCGGCCCAGCTGCGCGCACGCGCGGCGGACGGCCTCGGCCAGGCGATCGGGGCGCACCGGCTTCAGCACGTAGTCCACGGCCTTCAGGTCGAAGGCCTGTACGGCGAAGCCCTCGTGGGCCGTGACGAACACGATCAGCGGCGGCCGTGCGAACCCGGCCAGCAGGCGGGCGATGTCCAGGCCCGTCAGCCCGGCCATGTGGATGTCGAGGAAGACCACGTCGATGCCGTCGTCCCCGTCCGGCCCGCCCTCCAGGGCCCGGGTGATCCGGCGCAGGGCCCCGGTGGCGTCCGAGGCGCCCTCCGCGCGGTGGACCCGGGGGTCGGAGCGCAGCAGGAAGAGGAGTTCCTCCAGGAGCGGCTTCTCGTCGTCGACGGCCAGTACGCGCAGCATGCGGCCGAGTGTAGGCACGGCCGCGCCGGGGCGGAACGGTGCGCGGCCCCCGCCCGGGGGGAGGGGGGCGGGGGCCGCGCGGTTCCGGTCGGTGGGGGAGGTGTGGTGGTGGGGAGGGGAGCGGGGGAGGAGCCCGCTGCTACTTGACGGTGATCAGCTTGCCCTCGGGGGACACGGCGTACCAGGTGCCGCCGACGCCCTGGCCGTTGGTGTCACCGGCCTTCTTGTCGCCGGAGAAGGTGTAGACGGGCCAGCAGTCGATGCTCTGCTGCTTCTTGCCGTCCGGACGGTCCAGGACCCGGTAGTTCTTCTCGATGATCCCCTTGGCGTTCGCCTTGTCCACCGGGGGCACGGCCGGCCACTTCTCCAGGCAGGCGCCCTCGCACTTGGAGACCATCGGCCACTGCGTGTCGGGCTTGAACCGGTAGACGGTCATGCCCTTCCCGTCGACGATGTGATCGCCCAGCTTGGGGTCGTTGGCGACGGAGAGCGCCGCGTCCGCCTCGACCGCACCGCCCGCTCCGGCGCCCGCGCCGCCCGCCTCGGGTGCCGGAGCCGGGGCGGCCGCGGCGGCCTTGGCGGCCTTCTTGCCGTCCGGGCCGAAGGCGAACCACACGCCGCCGACGCCCTGGCCGTTGACGTCGCCCGCCTTGGTGTCCTTGTTGAAGCGGTACGCGGGCCAGCCGGCCACCGTCAGCTGCTTGCTGCCGTCGGTGCGCTCGACCTCGCCCAGCAGGGCCGGGTCCATCCCGGCGGCGGCGGTGACGTCGCCCGCGGCGACCACCGGCCAGGTCTTCTCGCAGTCGCCCTCGCAGTTGGACTTCGGGGGCTTGGCGACGTCCTTGTCGAAGCGGTAGAGGGTGAGCCCGGCGCCGTCGGTGAGGACCTGCCCCAGCTGCTCGTTGGCGGCCGCCGCGAGCTGGCCGGCGGGCTTGGCCCCGGCCCCGGCGGCCGCGTCCGCCACCGGAGCGCCGTAGGGGTCCTGGGCGGAGGCGGCACCCGCGGGCTGGGTGGTGTCGGCGGCCTTGTCGTCCGACGGGCCACAGGCCGTCGCCGCCAGGGCGACGACGATCGCTGCCGCTGCAAGGGTGGTTCCGCGCTTCATGCCCATGTCGATCTCCCACGTGTGTGTCCGTCATGTTGTCTCCGCCGGAGCGGCGGCAACTGTGCCCAGGACACGGGGTGGTGGGCGCGATCCGTTCACGGTGGGCGGTGTGGGCTCTTTCACTCACCCCGCGTCGAACCCGGCGCGCCGCAGGGCCGTGACCACAGCGAGGCCGAGGACCTGGTGCCCCGAGTCGTTGGGGTGCAGTCCGTCCGCGAGGTGCTCGGGCCCGAGCAGGTCACGGCCCGGGAGCACGGCGAGGCACTCGTCCCCGGCCGCGATCCGGTCCCGGGTGGCGCGCTCCATCGCGTCGCGCAGGGCGCCCAGGGTGGCGCCGAGCCGGTTCGGGGTGCGCTCGGCGTCGGGCCGCAGGAGCGGCGAGACCAGCAGCAGCGGGGTCCGGGGGTGCCCCTGGCGGACCAGTTCGAGGAAGGCGCGCGTGGTTTCGTACAGCAGCGGCGCCGAGAAGGGCACCCGGGACCAGCAGTTGGTGCCGAAGGCGAGCGTGAGGACGTCGGCGGGCAGTCCGGCGAGCTGCTCGGCGGTGGCCAGTTCGCCGCGCGCGGCCCCCGCATAGCCGAGGTTGACGGTGTCCCAGCCCAGGGCGCGGCCGGCGACCGCGGGCCAGCCGTGGGCGGGGCGGGTGGACCACCAGCCCTCGGTGATGGAGTCCCCGTGCACCACCCAGCGCGGGGCGGCCGGCGCCGGGGCGAGGCCGCCGCCGATCCCGCGCAGCCCGAGCACCAGCGGGGACTGCGTCTCGGGCGGGTGGATGGTGAACGGGCCGGTGCCACCGCCCAGCTCGATGCGGACCACGGATTGCGCCGCCGGTTCGGTGAACACCTCCGATACCACCCCGTGGCGGTCCCACAGGGCGAAGCCGTGTGCGAGGTCGTGCAGCGCGTCGGTGGGGCCGGGCAGGGTCGCCCGGTAGTGGATCTCGACCGCCCGGGCCGTGGCGGTGGTGAACTCCAGCCGGACCCCGATGGGCAGGCCGGCGCGCTCGCCGGTGTCCCAGGGCAGCCGCATGGTGTCCGCCGGGTCGGCGCGCACCGGGCGGCCCCCGTCCAGCCAGGCGACGCCGCGCAGGAACGGTCCGGGATCCTGCCACCCCGCGCCGGTGCCGGTGCCGGTGCCGGTGCCGATGCCCGTATCCGTCCCTGTGCCCGTACCCGTATCCGTATCCGTCCCTGTGTCCGTACTCGTACCCGTCCCTGTGCCCATGCCCGTACCCATGTCCGTGCCCACGAGGCCCACCCCTCTCTCCTCCGGCCGCCCCGCCCACCCCGGAGCCGCCGCGTTCACCCGTACCCCGCAGGGCCCGTTTTCACCGCCGCCGGGTGCGTCGATCCGTACGGACCAGCAGGTCCGGGCGGCACGCTGCGGTAGATCTGACGAGGTGTCAAGAATCGGGTTCGAGGCCGCCTGCGCAGCGATCGATCATCCGTGCGCAACGAAGGACCATGAAGGACAGATCCGCGCAACGATCGTCCGCCAATGTGCAAGGATGGTGCATTACGGGCGGTATCACTCAGCTCGTAGGCTCACTCGCTGTACGTGGAGTGGCGTGGACCGCCTGCTCGGCGGTCCCCCATGCCCAGGCTCTGCCTGCTCCTGCTCCGGACCGCTGCGGTCGATGCCTCGCAACCCCCACCCGCAGCGACAAAGGAGTCCCCTCGTGCTCGATCACGGCCAGGCGCCACCGCTCACGTCCGAGCCCCGCAGGCCCGCCCACCCGCTGCTGCGCCGCAAGCCCGTCGAGCAGCTGGTCGCCGAAGGCGGCCAGGGTGAGGGCGGAGCGCTCCGGCGCTCGCTCACCATGTGGCAGCTGACCATGATCAGCATCGGCGCCACCCTGGGCACCGGCATCTTCGTCGTGCTCGGCGAGGCCACTCCGATCGCCGGCCCGGCCGTCTTCATCGCCTTCATCGTCGCGGGCCTGACCGCCCTGTTCTCCGCCCTCTCCTACGCCGAGCTGGCGGGCTCCATACCGGTCTCGGGCTCCTCGTACTCGTACGCCTACGCCACCATGGGCGAGCTCGTCGCCTGGATCTGCGGCTGGTGCCTGATCCTGGAGTACGGCGTCTCGGTCGCGGCCGTCGCCGTCGGCTGGGGCCAGTACCTCAACGAGCTCCTCGACGGGACGCTCGGCCTGACCATCCCCGAGGCCTTCTCCGCCCCGCTCGGCGAGAACGGCTACATCAACCTGCCGGCCCTGGTCGTGGTCCTGCTGTGCATGGTCTTCCTGCTCCGGGGGGCCAAGGAGAGCGCCCGGATCAACTCGATCATGGTGGGCGTCAAGATCGTCACGCTGGTGCTCTTCTGCGTCATCGGCTTCATGGGCATCAAGGCCGGCAACTACACCCCGCTGGCCCCGCTCGGCGTCACCGCGATCAGCACCGCCGCCTCGATGCTCTTCTTCTCGTACATCGGCTTCGACGCCGCCTCCACCGCCGGTGAAGAGGCCAAGAACCCGAAGAAGGACCTGCCGCGCGCGATCATGCTCTCGCTGGGCATCGTCACCGCCCTGTACTGCCTCGTCGCGCTGGTCGCGGTCGGTGCCATGCCGTGGCAGGAGTTCGAGGGCAGCGAGGCCGCCCTGGCCAAGATCATGGAGAACGTCACCGGACACGCGTTCTGGAGCGTGATCCTCGCGGCGGGCGCGGTCGTCGCCATCGCCAGCGTCGTCTTCGCCGTCCTCTACGGCCAGACCCGCATCCTCTTCGCGATGTCCCGCGACGGCCTGATGCCGAAGGCCTTCGCCAAGGTCGACCCGAAGACCGGCACCCCGCGCGTCAACACGATCATCGTCTGCCTCTTCTGCGGGATCCTGGCCGCCACCATCCCGCTCGGCGAGCTGGCGAACGCCACCAGCATCGGCACGCTCTTCGCCTTCGGCCTCGTCAACATCGCGGTCGTCATCCTGCGCTACACCCGCCCCGACATGAACCGCACCTTCAAGGTGATGCTCTTCCCCGTCACCCCGATCCTCGGCTTCCTCTTCTGCGGCTACCTGATGACGGAGCTGCCGGCGGTCACCTGGGCCGTGTTCGGTGGCTGGATGGCGGTCGGGCTCGTGCTCTACTTCATCTACGGCATGCGCCGCTCCAGCCTGGCCACTGTCGCCTCCCTGGCCGCCACGGCCGCGGAGGCCGCTGAAGAGAAGTGATCCACCCTCTGTGCGACTGAACGATCTCGACGAACGCATCGTGCACGCCCTAGCCGAGGACGCCCGCCGCTCCTACGCGGACATCGGCTCCGAGGTCGGGCTCTCCGCCCCCGCCGTGAAACGGCGCGTGGACCGGCTCCGGGCGGAAGGCGCCATCACGGGCTTCACCGTCCGCGTGGACCCCGCCGCGATGGGCTGGGAGACCGAGGGCTTCATCGAGATCTACTGTCGCCACAACACCTCGCCGGACGACATCCGGCGGGGCCTGGAGCGGTACCCCGAGGTGGTGTCCGCGTCGACCGTCACCGGCGACGCGGACGCCCTCGTGCAGATCTTCGCCTCCGACATGCGGCACTTCGAACGGGTGCTGGAACGGATCGCCGGGGAGCCGTTCGTTGAGCGGACGAAGTCCGTCCTGGTGCTCTCCCCGCTGCTGCGGCGCTTCACGTCGGGAGCGCCGGCCTAAGGGGTGTCGGCAAACTCGCTCCTGCCCCGCGGTGCCCGGCTACCGCCGGCCGCCGCCCGACAGGGCGGGCTCGCGCCCCTCCAGCAGGGCGCGGCGCTCCTCCTCCGTCAGGCCGCCCCAGACGCCGAACGGCTCGCGGGTGTGCAGCGCGTGCGCCAGACAGGCGCTGCGGACCGGGCAGCCCGCGCAGATCCGCTTGGCCGCCGCGTCCCGCTCCTCGCGGTCGTCGCCCCGCTCTCCGGCGGGGTGGAAGAACCGCCCGGACCCCAGGTCCCGGCAGGCGGCGCGGGACTGCCACTGCCAGGAGCGCTGCGCGGAACCGGGCTGGCGTGCGACGTCGGACATGTCAGTTCCTCTCCGTGGGGTTGTCCCCGCGTGTGACCACTCGGCGGCCCGCGAAACCCCGCCGGGGGCGACCGGCGCCGGATCAGGCCGCCCCGGGCGGCGTGCGCAGTCCCAGGAAGAGCGGCCGGCGCCGCGGCGCGAACCCCATCGACCCGTACAGCCGCAGCGCCCCCGCGTTCTCCCGCGCCACGTGCAGGAACGGGCTGTCACCCCGCTCGCGGACCAGCATCTCCGGCACGTCCGCGAGCCCCAGCGGGACGGCCTCCGGCGCGGGCTCGGCCCGTACCGCCCGGCCGTCCAGCTGCACGCCCGGTACGGACACCGCGGTGTGCCACCCCGCCGGCGGGGTCACCAGCCCCGTCAGCCACACGCCCTCGCCGGGCCCCGCGAGCGCGGCCAGGTCCGCCCAGGCGCGGGGGTCCTCCGGGTCCGCGAGCGCCGCGAACGGGGTCGCGTCCGCGCGATAGCGCACCGCCGGACCGGCGGGCCCGTACTCGGCGAAGCTCCGGTGCGGTCCGGCCGGCGCGGCCCAGACCGGATTGTCGAGTGCCTCGGGGGACATGCGTACGGGCTCCTTCTCCTCGGCGCTCCTGGGCGCTCCTCGGCGCGGCGGCGCGCGATCGGTGCCCGCCGCCTTCTTGACGGCTCCCGGCGCCCGCCACGAGACTGCGGGGGACGGCCGCGACGGCCGGTGCCCGCCGCGGGAAGCCTCACCACCGCGGAACGGGCCGCCGACGACGGGAACGGGGGTGCGACCGGTGCGGACGGACCCCACGGAGCACACCCGGACGCGGACCCCCCGGCGCTGGTGGCTGACCCGGCGCCTGCACATCGACCTCCTGCGCGTCTGCAGCGCCTTCGGCCCCCGCGCCTGAGCTCCGGACCCCGTACCCGAACGGCCCGTACGAGGCGGCCCCGACCCCACCGGGCAGGCCCGTACCCGCCACACCCGTACCCGGTACGCCGTGTTGACGGACGGCCCGGCCGCGCGCCCCACCGCGCCCCGGCCCCGCCGCGCCCCGGCGACCCCGCGCCAGTGCCAGGAGTGCCATGTCGCCCACCGTCCTGCCCCGCACCGGTCCGGCCCCCGCCCTGCGCGGCCGCATCGGCGCCGGCTTCTCGCCGGTCCCGCACCGCTACCACCTGTACCTGTACGCCGGCTGTCCCCGCTCCGCGCGGGTGGCCGAGACCCTCGCCCGGCTGGGCCTGACGGACTCCGTCGCCGCCACCGTCCTCGGCGCCGACCCCGACGCGCCCGGACACACCGCCCTGCGCCTCGCCTACGAGGCCGCAGGCCACCACTACGACGGCCCGTCGGCCGTCCCCGCGCTCTGCGACACCTGGAGCGGCCGCGTCGTCTCCAACCACGCTCCCGACATCCTCGACGACCTGCGGCTCCTGGCGGCCCACCCGGCCTTCCGCACGGCCCGTTGACAGGGCCCCGCAGGGGGTTCGTGGGGGCCTGAAAGGGCGCCGCGCAACGAATCGCCGGGCAGGGCGTGCAATGCGCAACGAATCGATGCGCAGAGCGCAACGGTCACGGCTTGTCCGCGTCGAACGCGCGAACGTACCGTCGTATGACCCCCACACCCCTCCTGCCACAGAGGTAGTCCATGCCCCCGCTGCGCACCGCCCTCCTCCAGAGCTCCGGACGGCTCGGCGACACCGCCGAGAACCTCAAGGCGCTCGACGGGGCCGCCGCGCGCGCCGCGCGGAGCGGGGCCGGGCTCCTCGTGACCTCGGAGATGTTCCTCACCGGGTACGCCCTGGAGGTCGAGGACGTCGCCGCCCTCGCCGAACCGGCCGACGGCCCGTCCGCCGTCGCCATCGGCGAGATCGCCCGGCGCCACGGGGTGGCCGTCCTGTACGGCTACCCCGAGCGCGCGGGCGACGCCGTCTTCAACGCGGCGCAGCTCATCGGCGCCGACGGCGCCCCGCTCGCGAACTACCGCAAGACGCATCTCTTCGGCAGTTTCGAGCAGGAGGCCTTCACCCCCGGCGACACCCCCGTCGTCCAGGCCGACCTCGGGGGCCTGCGCGTCGGCATCATGATCTGCTACGACGTGGAGTTCCCCGAGAACGTCCGGGCCCACGCGCTCGCCGGCACCGACCTCCTCCTGGTGCCGACCGCGCAGATGCACCCCTTCCAGTTCGTCGCCGAACAGCTCGTCCCCGTAAGGGCCTTCGAAAACCAGATGTACATCGCGTACGTCAACCGCACCGGCCCGGAAGGTGAGTTCGAGTTCGTCGGACTCAGCTGCCTGGCGAGCCCCGACGGGGTCACCCGGACCCGGGCCGGACGCGGCGAGGAGCTGGTGTTCGGCGAGGCCGACCCCGAGCTGCTGAGCGCCTCGCGCAGGACCAACCCGTACCTGCGCGACCGCCGCCCGGGGCTCTACGCCTCCCTCGTCTGAGACCACTTCCCCCCAGCCTGCCGCCCGCAAGGAGCCGTACCCCATGACGTCCACGGTGCCCACCACCGCCGTCCCGCACAGCGACGGACAGCCGCCGATCACCATGTTCGGCCCGGACTTCCCGTACGCGTACGACGACTTCCTCGCCCACCCGGCGGGCCTGGGCCAGCTCCCGGCCACCGAGCTCGGCACCGAGGTCGCCGTGATCGGCGGCGGGCTCTCCGGCATCATCTCGGCCTACGAGCTGATGAAGATGGGTCTGAGGCCCGTCGTCTACGAGGCCGACCAGATCGGCGGCCGGCTGCGGACCGTCGGCTTCGAGGGCGCCGGCACCGAGGGGCTGACCGCGGAGATGGGCGCCATGCGCTTCCCGCCGTCCTCCACGGCCCTTCAGCACTACATCGACCTCGTCGGCCTGGCCACCGAGCCCTTCCCGAACCCGCTGTCCGAGGCCACCCCCTCGACGGTCGTGGACCTCAAGGGCGAGTCCCACTACGCCGAGACCATCGCCGACCTCCCGCAGGTCTACCGCGACGTCGCCGCCGCGTGGAACGACTGCCTCGACGAGGGCGCCGACTTCTCCGACATGAACACCGCGATGCGCGAGCGGGACGTCCCGCGCATCCGCGAGATCTGGGCCAAGCTCGTCGAGAAGCTCGACGACGAGACCTTCTACGGGTTCCTCTGCAAGTCCGAGGCCTTCCAGTCCTTCCGCAAGCGTGAGATCTTCGGCCAGGTCGGTTTCGGCACCGGCGGCTGGGACACCGACTTCCCGAACTCCATCCTGGAGATCCTGCGCGTCGTCTACACCGAGGCCGACGACCACCACCGCGGCATCGTGGGCGGCTCGCAGCAGCTCCCGCTGCGCCTGTGGGAGCGCGAGCCCGAGAAGATCGTTCACTGGGCCCAGGGGACCTCGCTGTCCTCCCTGCACGGCGGCACCCCGCGCCCGGCGGTCACCCGCCTGCACCGCACGGCGGGCAACCGCATCACGGTCACCGACTCCTCCGGCGACATCCGCACCTACCGCGCCGCGATCTTCACGGCCCAGTCGTGGATGCTCCTGTCGAAGATCGAGTGCGACGACACGCTGTTCCCGATCGACCACTGGACGGCGATCGAGCGCACGCACTACATGGAGTCGTCGAAGCTGTTCGTTCCCGTGGACCGCCCGTTCTGGCTGGACAAGGACGAGGTGACGGGCCGCGACGTCATGTCGATGACCCTGACCGACCGCATGACGCGCGGTACCTACCTGCTGGACAACGGCCCGGACAAGCCCGCCGTCATCTGCCTCTCGTACACGTGGTGCGACGACAGCCTGAAGTGGCTGCCGCTGTCCGCGAACGAGCGGATGGAGGTCATGCTGAAGTCCCTGGGCGAGATCTACCCGAACGTCGACATCCGCCGTCACGTCATCGGCAACCCGGTCACCGTGTCCTGGGAGAACGAGCCCTACTTCATGGGCGCGTTCAAGGCGAACCTGCCGGGCCACTACCGCTACCAGCGCCGCCTGTTCACCCACTTCATGCAGGACCGCCTCCCCGAGGACAAGCGCGGCATCTTCCTCGCGGGCGACGACATCTCCTGGACGGCGGGCTGGGCCGAGGGCGCCGTGCAGACCGCGCTGAACGCGGTCTGGGGCGTCATGCACCACCTCGGCGGCTCCACCGACGCCACCAACCCGGGCCCGGGCGACCGCTACGACGACATCGCCCCGGTGGAACTCCCGGAGGACTGAGTCCCCGGGCACCAGAACAACGGGCCGTCCCCGCGCGAACAGCGCGGGGCCGGCCCGTTTTCACGTTTGCCGACGGGACCCGGCAGTCCGGGACGGCGGAAGCCCTGCCGGAGAATCCGGCAGGGCTTCCGTGGACGGAGATCCGTCAGGGTTCGATGAAGGAACACCTTGCTCCAGTTGCCCGTGATGAGTGCGGTCACCGACGGGCCTCTACGACCTCGTCCAGCTCCGGCCGCTCGTTCTCGATGCTCATCCGGTAAGTACGTCCCTCACTGCTGAGAAGATCCAGTCCTCGCAGTTGCCGCATGCTGAGAACCTAGCGGCTATGCCGGGGACGGCTTCCGGCTGACCGCCATCGCCAGCGGCACCATCAGCCAGACCACCCGGCCGGCCAATGGTCACTGGACCGCATGGAAGGACATCCACCAGCCGTAACGGCACTGCCGGAACCGGCTCGCAGAGCAGCGGGGCCGTCCCTCCCAGCACGTATGGGGGAGACGGCCCTGCCGTGTACGGCGACCACGCCCGGCCGCCGACGCGTCACAGGCGCACCGGGCAGCGGCCGTTCGCCGACGGGACCGGGAGCGCCACCGGGGTCAGCAGGCAGCGGCCGACCAGGCCGACGCCCGCGTCCAGGGACTCGCGGAACTCCTCCGCCAGGTCGGGCGTACGGCGCAGGGTCCACAGCAGCCGCGCCGCCGCCCAGGCGCCCGCGCGGGCGCGGTCCAGGCTCCAGGAGCCGACCAGGTGGGTCAGCGGGTCGGCGATCTCCAGGAGGTCCGGGCCCGGCATCAGCTCCTCGCGGATGTGCTCCTCCAGCGCCACCAGGGTGTCGCCGACCCGGTCGAAGTCCGCTTCCAGCGCTGCCGGTTCGCAGTTCAGGGCGCCGCAGGTCGCCACGACGGCCACCGCCAGGTCGTGGCCGATGTGCGCGTTGATCCCGGCCAGGGCGTGCTGGAGGGGGCGGACCCCCGGATGGCGCCGGTGCTGGAGCAGCGGCCGCCAGCAGGCCGGGGCCCGGTCCGCCTCCACCGCCGCCAGGTAGTGCTCGGCGAACCGCACGCCGAGGGTCTGCGCCCGTCGGGGCGCGGGGAAGTCCCCGTGCCCGATGCGCCGGTGCAGGGTCTCCGTCACCGTCAGGTAGACCCGGTTGAAGACGGCGACACCGTCCTGCGGCGGGAGCCGCTCGTCCAGGGCGCGCATCCGCGCCAGCACCGCTTCCATGGGAGGCAGGGTCGCAGGCGCCGGCCCGGATGCGGGGAACTTGGCCGTACGCTTCGCCGATTCGGGCGAAAACGCGTCAACGGGGCTTGTCCGGGCCGCCTTCGCCGTCCGGTCCGCGGCGCCCGTCCGGTCCGTCCAGCCTGTCCGGTCCGTCCCGCCCGTCCCGCCCGTCCGGGTCGTCGTAGGCGGAGGTGCCGGAGTCGAGGAGGGGCTGCTGCCGCTTGAGGTGCGCGGGGGCGAAGTACCGCAGGGCGTGGTAGCCGCCGACCACCACGATCGTGCCGAGCGCGATGCCGCCGAGTTCGAAGGTGTCGGTGATCTGGAGCCGGACCCCGCCGATCCCGATGATGATGCCCGCCGCGGCCGGCACCAGGTTCAGGGGATTGCGCAGGTCCACCCGGGCGTTCAGCCAGATCTGGGCGCCGAGCAGGCCGATCATGCCGTACAGGATGACCGTGATGCCGCCGAGCACCCCGCCCGGGATCGCGGCGACGACCGCGCCGAACTTCGGGCACAGGCCGAAGAGCAGGGCGAAAGCGGCCGCGGCCCAGTACGCCGCCGTGGAGTAGACGCGGGTGGCCGCCATGACGCCGATGTTCTCGGAGTACGTGGTGTTCGGCGGGCCGCCGACCGCCGTGGAGAGCATGGACGCGGCGCCGTCGGCAGCGATGGCGGTGCCGAGCTGGTCGTCGAGCGGATCGCCCGTCATCTCGCCGACGGCCTTGATGTGCCCGGCGTTCTCGGCGATCAGCGCGATCACCACGGGCAGCGCGATCAGGATGGCCGACCACTCGAAGGCCGGGGCGTGGAAGGCGGGCAGCCCGATCCAGTCGGCCTTGCCGACCCCGGACAGGTCCAGGCGCCAGTGGTCCACGGCCTCGCCGCCGCCCACCGGCGAGTGGATCTTCCCGAAGACGAGGTCGAAGACCCAGGAGATCGCGTACCCGAAGACCAGTCCGAGGAAGATCGCGATGCGCGACCAGAACCCGGGCAGGCACACCACGGCCAGCCCGGTGAACGCCATGACCAGCAGCGCCGTCCACTGGTCCTGCGGCCAGTACGTCGAGGCCGTGACCGGCGCCAGGTTGAAGCCGATCAGCATGACGACCGCGCCCGTCACCACCGGCGGCATCGCCGCGTGGATGATCCGCGCACCGAAGTGCCGCACCGCGAGTCCGGCGAGGAAGAGCGCCACCCCGACCACGAAGACCGCGCCGGTGACCACCGCGCTGTTCCCGCCGCCCGCCCTGATCGCCGCGGCGACCCCGACGAAGGAGAGGGAGCAGCCCAGGTACGAGGGGACCCGCCCGCGCGTGGCGAGCAGGAAGATGGCCGTCGCGACGCCGGACATCATGATGGCGAGGTTGGGGTCCAGGCCCATCAGGACCGGGGCGACGAAGCTCGCGCCGAACATCGCCACCACGTGCTGGGCGCCCAGCCCGGCGGTACGCGGCCACGACAGCCGCTCGTCCGGCCGGACCACTGCGCCCGGGGCGGGGGTCCGCCCGTCTCCGTGCAGGGTCCAGCGCACGCCGAGGCCCATGTTCCACCACTTCCGTTTCCGCCGGTCGATCGAGCGTCACGGCCGCGGGGTGCCGTCGCCGGAACGACGCCCCACCGGCGCCGCGTCGACGAGTGGGCCTCGGCGGCCAGCGATATGTTACGGCCGCATATCCACAGGTTCCTCCCGGTCCCCCCGCGAGGCTCCTTCCGCCGCCGGCTTCGGCCGCAGTACGGCGGCGCCCCCGATCAGCGCGAACGCCAGCAGGGTGACCAGGCCGAAGGAGACCACGAGCGAGGTGGCGTCCGCGACCGCGCCGATCGCGGACGGCGCGATCAGCCCCGAGGTGTACGTGATCGTCGCGACGCCGGCGATGGCCTGCGCCGGGGCGGGCCCGCTGCGCGCCGCGGCCGCGAAGGCCAGCGGCACCACGACCGCGATGCCGAGCCCGATCAGCCCGAAGCCGGCCAGCGCCGCCCCGGGATGCCGGACGAGGACCACGAGCAGCCCGCCCGCGGTGGCCAGCACCCCGCCGGCCCGGACCGTGCGCACCGGCCCGAACCGGTCCACCACGCGGTCCCCGACGAGGCGGGCGACGGCCATGGTGAGCGCGAAGGCGGTGGTGGAGGCGGCGGCCAGCCCCGCGTCCGTGTGGAGCACGTCGCGCAGGTACACCGCCGACCAGTCAAGGCTCGCGCCCTCCGCGAAGACCGCGCAGAAGCCGACGGCGCCGATCAGCAGCGCCGACTTCGGAGGCAGCGCGAAGTGCGGCGGCGCCTGGGCCTCCTGATCGTTCTTCAGGTCCAGTACGCCCTGTACGGCGACCAGCCCGGCCGCGGTCAGCGCGACCGCCGCGATCAGGTGGTGCAGCCGGGCGTCCGCGCCGGTGTGCGCGGCGACCGTACCGGCGGCGGAGCCGAAGAGGGCGCCCAGGCTCCACATGCCGTGCAGGGAGGACATGATCGAGCGGCCGAGCCGGTTCTCGGTCTCCACGCCCAGCGCGTTCATCGCCACGTCCGACATGCCCGAGGTGGCCCCGTAGACGAAGAGTGCGAAGCAGAGTGCCGGCAGGTTCGGGGCGAGGCTCGGGAGGATCAGGGACAAGGTCCACATCGCCAGCAGCGCGCGCAGTGCGGAGCGGGCCCCGAAGCGGTGGTTGATCCGTCCGGCCAGCGGCATCGCCAGGGCCGCGCCGAGGGCGGGGAAGGCGAGCGCCAGGCCGAGGGTGCCCGCGCTGAGCTGGGCGTGGTCCTGGATCCAGGGGATGCGGGTGGCGAAGGAGCCGGTGACGGCGCCGTGCGCGCAGAACACGGCGGCGATCGCGAAGCGGGCGTGGCGCAGGCGCGCCGGGCTGAGGTCGGTTTCCCCGGTCATGGGCGATAAACTATCAGGGACCCTGCCTGATAGTTAGTGGCTGTCAATCCCTAGGATGGGCGCCGTGACTCCTGCTCCCGCCCCGGTCCCGAGCCCCGCCCCGGCGCCCAACCCCACTGCGGTCGCGACCGCCGCGTCGGTCGCGGCTCCCGCCCCGGCGCCGACCCCCGCCTCGCCGAGCACGGCGCGCGCCATCAACGACCGCCTGGCCCTGCGGCTCCTCCAGGAGGCCGGGCCGCTGACGGCCAACCAGCTCAAGGCCAGGACCGGCCTCTCCCGCCCCTCGGTCGCCGACCTCGTCGAACGCCTCACCGGGGCCGGGCTGATCGAGGTCGCCGGCGAGTCCGGCGAGCAGCGCCGCGGACCCAACGCCAAGCTGTACGGGATCGTCGCCCACCGCGCCCACCTCGCCGCCCTCGACGTGCGCACGGACAGCGTCACCGCCGTGGTCACCGACCTGCTCGGCCACCCCCTCGCCGAGACCGCCCTGCCCGTCGGCGCCCCGGGCGACGCGGTCGAGGCCCTCCTGCGCACCGCCCGCGGCGCCGGAGCCGCCGACCTGCACACCGTCGTCATCGGGGCCCCCGGCCTGGTCGCCCCGGCCACCGGCGAACTCCGCGACACCAGCGGCCTGCCCGCCTGGCACCGGGACCTCGTGACGGCCCTCCAGCGGAGCCTGCCCGCCGTGGTCGTCGTGGAGAACGAGACCAACCTGGCCGCCCTCGCCGAGCAGCGCCTCGGCGTCGCCCGCGACCTGGACTCCTTCGTCCTGCTGTGGCTCGGCGCCGGCGTCGGCGCGGCCGTGGTCCTGGACGGCCGGCTGCGCCGTGGCGCCTCCGGCGGGGCCGGGGAGATCGGCTTCCTCCCCGTACCCGGCACCGGCGGCCTGCCCTCCGCCACCGACTGCGGCGGCGGCTTCCACGCCCTGGCGGGCCGGGACGCGGTCACCGCCCTCGCCCGCGCCCACGGTTTCGGCGGCCCGGCGGAGGAGGCCGTCGCCGGGGCCGCCGGGGAACCGTTCCTCGACGCCCTGGCCGAACGGCTCGCCCTGGGCGCCGCCGCGGTCGCGGCCGTCCTGGACCCGGGCTGCGTGGTCCTGGGCGGCGAACTGGGCCTCGCGGGCGGCCCGTCCCTGGCGGCCAGGGTGGCCCGCCGCCTCGCGACGCTGACCCCCCTCCCGACGGAGGTCCGCGCCACCTCCCTGGGCGGCCCGGCGGTCCTGGCGGGGGCCAGACTGGCAGCCCGGGAGGCGGCCCAGGACGTCCTGTTCGGAGGCTAGGCCGCCCGTCCTCGGAACCGCGGCCACGGCGTGGGTGAATGGGGGGCATGCTCTTCGGCTTCACGCACGTCCACGACGGTGAGCGGCTCGGCGGTGGGTACGGCGGCGATCCGTCCGGGCCACCGCCGTGGTGCTGCACGGCGCAGGCACCAGCGCGCGGACTGACTGCGCCCCTGGCCCGGGAGTTCGTGGCCCACGGCTGTCGCGCAGTCGCCTTCGACTTCTCCGGGCACGGCGAAAGCACGGACATGCTCGCCGAGTTGAGCCTGCGGCAACGGTTCGAGCGGGCCCGTAGCGGTGATCGACGCGTACGCGGGGGCGGTGCTCGCCGTGCCGGGTACGGACGCGGTCATCCCGCCCGCGGTGGACGAGGGGGTCAGCGGTTGGAGTTCCCCTTCCGAGGTGCGGGCAGAACGGTTGGAGGCGTACGTGGACGGACCGCTGCGACGATACGGCTGACCGGCCATCAGACAGGGAGTGTGAAATGAACCCTCCGCTTACCCGCTGCATATCCGTGCCGGCAGCCCTCGGCGCAGGTGCCGTGCTGGGCGCGACCGGTGCGCTCGCGGGCACGTTCGACGGCCCGGTCCTTCACGTCGTGAGCCTCGTGTTCTCCGGGGGGTGGTCGTGGGCCTGCTTCGGGTTCCTCGTCGGATACAGCCGGCAGTCGAAGGTCGAGTCGACCCTGCTGGCGTCTTCGGCGTTGGCCGTCGGCGTGATCGTCTACTACGGACTCAAGACCCTCCATCCCGCCGTACCGAGCGGAATGGCGGCCTCGGACGGGCTCCACAGGGAAGTCAACGTGTCGGGAATCCTCGTCTGGGGAACAGCCGCCCTTCTTTTGGGCGCCCCGATGGGACTCTTCGGAAATCTGGCGCGCATCCCCGGAATCGGTGGCCTTTCGTTCCGCCTGCTCGTTCCGCTGATCGTCTGCCTTGAGACCTCCTTTCGCCTCGCAGCGGAAGCGGACTCTGCGGGCCGAGGTGCCGAAGTCACCTGGAGTGCGAGTCGAGTGATCGCCATCCTCGTCGCGGTGGCTCTGGTGGGACACGTGGTGTGGACATGGCGCACCCGGCACAACAGCGCCCAAGCCGACGGCGGTTCGGACTGAGGTGCGGAGTGCTTGCGCGGGGAAGCCGTCGCGGTGCGTGCCGTCTGTCCTGGCCGCACTCCAGCGCTTCATGGACCGGGCCGCCGACGACGCCCGACGAGCTGCCGCCACTGCTGCGGATCCGGGTGGAAGCGGCGCGCCGCCGGGACTTCCACCCGCGCCGCCGCCCGCCGGTAGACCTGGCGGCCGTCGGCCTCGGAGAGGTCCAGCAGGCCCGCGATGTCCCGGTGGCCGTACGCGAACGCCTCGCGCAGCACGTACACGGCCCGCTCCACCGGGGTCAGCCGCTCCAGCAGCACCAGCAGCGCGACGGACACGCCCTCCCGCTGCTCCGCCGCCGGTGCTCCTGGAAGTCCGCGGCGGACGCGGCGACGTGGTGGCTCACCTCCGGGAGCCTGCGAGGGGGCGCCGGCCGGCGGAACGCGGGAGGACCCGGTGGCCGCCGGGCCACCGGGTCCTCACGTTCGGTCGTTGCCGTCACCCGGGGGTGGTCAGCAGGCGCCCTGGTCCTTCCATACGCCCCATTCACCGGTGGTGCCGGGGGCCTCGTTCTGCGTCCACCACTGGGCCTTCCAGGTGCGGCCCTGGTGGGAGACGAGACTGCCGCTGTTGTAGACCTGGCCCGCCACGTACGCCGGGCTGGTGCACGTACCGCCCGGAGGCGTCGTCGGCGGCGTGGTCGGGGGCGTCGTCGGCGGGGTGGTGGGCGGCGTGGTCGGCGGAGTCGTGGGAGGCGTGGTGCCGCCCGGCTGCACCACCGTGGTGCCGCGCGCCAGGTCACCGGCGAGCGCGTAGGTCGTGCCGGAGATGTTCACCGTCCAGTTGGAGGGCGTGGTGACCGGCAGGTAGTAGTTGAACGCCAGGTCGACCGAGGCGCCCGGGGCCAGCGTCTGCCAGGCCGGGAGCTTCAGGGAGACCCGGTGGAAGTCGCCCTTCAGGCCGCCCACGTTGCTTCCGGTGTGGTCGCTGCTGATCACCTTGGTGCCGAAGCCGGACTGGTCCGAGGCGTTGCCCGGCGCCGAGGTCGCGTAGTCGAACTGGAACTCGGTGCCGCCCGGGAGCGTCGACCGGGTGTTGTTGGTGATCTTGATCTTCGGGGTGATCGGGTAGTTGGAGTCGCCCAGCTTGAACTCGGTGAACTCCGTCTTGATGTCCACGGCCTGCGTCGGCAGGGCCTTGGTGGACTTCTTCGCGCCGTACGGGGCGGCGGCCTTGAACTTGTCGTACATCAGCGTGGTGAGCGTGTTGCCCGCCTCGTACTGGCCCTTGGCGGCGTTCCAGCCGTAGTCGCCGGCCATCTCCCAGACCATGGTGCCGCCGATGCCGCGGTTCACCACGTAGTCGGCCTTGGCCGCCACGGACTGCTCGTCCTCGGTGGAGAGGAAGACCTTCTTCTGCGCGTTCCACAGCCACGGCGCGACCAGTGTCGAGTCGTACTTGCGGGCGTAGGTGCCGGTCAGGGCGGTGTTCGCCGGGAAGCCGTACTTGGTGACGTAGTCGCCGACGATCCCCTTCTCGAGGTTCTTCGCGTGCCACATCGGGTTGGAACCGGCCGGCGACTCGGCGCCGTTGGTGTCCTTGTCGTGCCACAGGTTGTCGATGCCGACGGCGCCGTCACCGCACTTGGTCAGGCCGGCGCCGGCCGGGCAGGTGGTCGCGGCCGCCTTGCCCCAGAGGCCGTCGGTGCCGCCCTGTACGTTCTTGTGGCCGCGGGTGTAGTACGGCAGCCCGATGTTGATGCGGCCGGCCGGCATGGAGCCGCGGAAGTAGTGGTAGGCCCAGTCGGTGTTGAGGTAGCCGACGCCGCCGTACTGGGAGCTGCCGTAGACGTTCGCGGCGGCCAGCTCGGCGTCCTTGCCGTCGTCGAAGAGCGAGGCGTTGGGGCCGACGTACTCGTTCCAGGCGCCGTGCAGGTCGTAGGACATGATGTTGACGTAGTCCAGGTACTTCTGCATCTGGAACGTCTCCATGCCGCGCAGCAGGTACCCGGAGGAGGGCGCGGCGACGGTGAGCAGGTAGTGCTTGCCGTCGGCGGCGCCGGCCCGGTCCAGCTTCTCGCGCAGGCTCTGCATCAGGATGTCGTAGCCCTTGACGAGGCCGGCGCGGCGGGCGTTGGCCAGCTGCCAGTCGAGCGGGTTGCCCGCGTCCTTCATCGTGGTCGGGTACTCGTAGTCGATGTCGACGCCGTTGAACCCGTACTTGCGGATGAACTCGACCGAGGAGTCCGCGAAGGTGTTGATGCCGGCCTGGTTGACCGAGCCGTCGGCGTTGGTGGCCATCGAGTAGAAGCCGCCGGAGGCGACGCGGTTGCCGTCGTCGCCGAAGTAGCCGCCGGTCTCCGCCCAGCCGCCGACCGAGATCAGGGTCTTGACGTTCGGGTACTGCTTCTTGAACTTCGTCAGCTGGTTGAAGTGGCCCTTGTAGGGGAGGGCCGGGTCCATCTCGGCGCCCGCCACACCCGGCCAGGTCATCCCGGTGGCCGCGTTGTTCGCGTTGTCCGCGCCGACCGAGATCTTGTTGTTGGAACCGACGTGCGCGAAGGCGTAGTTGATGTGGGTGATCTTCGACCACGGGATGTTGTTGGCGAGGTACGCGGGGGTGCCGTCCTTGCCGGTGCGCCAGCCGGTGAAGTATCCGATGACGCGGCGCTGGTGGTCGGCGCCCATCTTCTCGCGGCCCTCGGCGTCGTAGACCGAGCAGTACGGGACGTCGACGCCGGCCGTCTTGTACAGCCCGTCGGGGCGACAGCTCTCGTTGTCTGCGGCGTGCGACACGCCCGTCGAGAGCCCGGCCACCAGCAGCCCGGCGATTGCGGCGCCGGATGCCAGGAGCATCGCTCTCGTACGTGTGGGGGACAGCATGGTGCCTCCTGGGGAGGGGAGGATGGCAGGACACGGCATGAATCAACTGGGACAGGGGCGAAACGTGTTGGCCCGTGACGTGCGCACATCTGACGGGCTGTTCCCGGGGAAGATGAAGGGAACGTTAAGAGGACTAGACCACCCCGTCAATAGGTCTGGACCAAGTGCAGGTCCATGGAGAATGCACCCACCCCCGCCACTCCCTGTGTGATCCAGGCCACACCCCGTCACCCGCATGGCCGCGGATCACCCGTGGCAGACTGGCTTCAGTACCAGTAGCAGCGCACTCCGGGGTCGGTGTAATTCCGAACCGGCGGTTATAGTCCGCGACCCGTCCGCAGCCAGCGGCCGGTTGACCAGGTGAGATTCCTGGACCGACGGTTAAAGTCCGGATGGGAGGCAGTGCGCGGCGGGCCAGTCACCGGTACGCCGCCGTCGGCGGTTCGCTAGGCACATCCCTGCGGATGCGTCCCAGTGGACCGTATTTCCGGCCTCGGCGTCCCCGCGTGTGCTGTACCGCTTCATCTGTCGTATCCCGACAGGCCCCGGAGTCCGTGCCCGATGTGGCAGGAGGACCCGGTGGCGACACACGCCGCGCACGCAGCACCCGACGCGGACAGCCGCGCCATGCGCCGAGCCGTCGAGCTCGCCGCCCGCGGACTCGGCTCCACCAGCCCCAATCCCGTCGTCGGCTGCGTCATCACCGATGCCGCGGGCACCCTCGTCGGCGAGGGCTGGCACCGGCGGGCCGGCGGCCCGCACGCCGAGGTCCACGCGCTGCGCGCGGCCGGCGACGCCGCCCGCGGCGCCACCGCCTACGTCACCCTCGAACCCTGCAACCACACCGGCCGCACCGGCCCCTGCGCCAGCGCCCTCGCCGACGCCGGGATCGCCCGCGTCGTCTACGCCGTACCGGACCCGAACCCGCAGGCCAGCGGCGGTGCTGCCACCCTGCGCGAGGCCGGCGTCGCCACGGAGGCAGGCCTGCTGCGCGACGAGGCCGAGGCGGGCAACGCCGCCTGGCTGACCTCCGTACGCCTGGGCCGCCCGTACGTCCTGTGGAAGTACGCCGCCACGCTCGACGGCCGCGTCGCCGCCGCCGACGGCACCAGCCGCTGGATCAGCTCCGCCGAGTCCCGCGCCGACGTCCACCGGCTGCGCGCCGAGGCCGACGCCGTCGTCGTCGGCTCCGGCACCCTGCGCGCCGACGACCCGCACCTCGCCGTCCGCGGCGTCGAGGGCGCCGTCCAGCCGCTGCGCGTCGTCCTCGACACCCACGCCACCGTCCGGCCCGCCGCCCGCGTCCTGGACGGGGCCGGCCCGACCCTGATCGCCGTCTCCGAGGACGCCGACACCCGCCACCTCGACGGCGTCGACGTGGCCCGGCTCCCGTACGACAAGGGCGGCGAGCACGGCAAGGGCGGCCTCGCCGTCAGTGCGCTCCTCGGCGAGCTGCACCGGCGCGGCGTCCGCTCCGTCCTCCTCGAAGGCGGCCCGACCCTCGCCGGCGCCTTCGTCGCCGCAGGCGCCGTCGACAAGGTCGTCGGCTACCTCGCCCCCGTCCTCCTCGGCGCGGGCCCCGCCGCCCTCGCCGACGCCGGCATCGGCACCCTCACCGAAGCGCTGCGCCTGCGGATCACCGACACCGCGCGCATCGGCACCGACATCCGCATCACCGCCGTCCCCGCGGCCGCGTCCGTCCCCACAGCACCCAAGGAGCACTGAGTGTTCACCGGAATCGTCGAAGAACTGGGCGAGGTCACCGCCGTCGAGCAGCTCACGGAGGCCTCCCGCTTCCGCCTGCGCGGCCCCGTCGTCACCGAGGACGCCAAGCACGGCGACTCCATCGCCGTCAACGGCGTCTGTCTGACGGTCGTGGAGAGCGCCGACGGGGAGTTCACCGCCGACGTCATGCAGGAGACCCTGAACCGCTCCAGCCTCGGCGCCCTCGCCCCGGGCTCCCGGGTCAACCTGGAGCGCCCGATGGCCCTCGGCGGACGGCTCGGCGGCCACCTGGTCCAGGGGCACGTGGACGGCACCGGGGAAATCCTCTCCCGCACCCCCTCCGAGCACTGGGAGATCGTCAAGGTCGCCCTCCCCGCGCACCTCTCCCGCTACGTCGTCGAGAAGGGCTCCATCACGGTCGACGGCGTCAGCCTCACCGTGGTCGAGGCCGCCGCCGAGTGGTTCACCATCAGCCTCATCCCCACCACCCTCGCGCTGACCACCCTCGGCATCAAGAAGCCCGGCGACCCGGTCAACCTCGAGGTCGACGTCCTCGCCAAGTACGTCGAACGCCTGCTGGCCGCCGGCGTCGACCCGCTGACCACCCGGGGGGCCGACCAGTGAGCGCCCTGACCTGGCTCAACGCCGAGGCCTTCGAGGTCTTCGGCCAGAAGGTCATCTGGTCCGACATGATCGGCAACCTGATGGGCCTGGCCGCCCTCGCCCTCGGCTGGCGGCGCTCCATATGGACCTGGCCCGCCCAGCTCCTCTCCGGTCTCATCCTCATCGCCGCCTACGCCTCCGCCCACCTCGCCGGCGGAGTCGGCAAGCAGCTCCTCGTCATCGGCGTGGCCGTCTGGGGCTGGCGCGCCTGGCAGCGCGGCAGGCAGCAGGCCCAGGACGGCTCCATCGCCGTACGCACCGCCACCTGGAAGGAGCGCGGACTGCTCCTCGCCGGCGCGGTCCTCGGCACCCTCGCCGTCGGCGGCCTGTTCACGCTCTTCCCGCACCTGTCCTGGAGCCCGTGGGCCGACGCCTACATCTTCGTCGGCACCATCGTCGCGATGGTCGCCCAGGCCCGCGGCCTGGTCGAGTTCTGGTTCGCCTGGCTCCTCGTCGACCTCGTCGGCGTCCCCCTCGCCTTCAACAACGGCCTGGCCTTCTCCGGCCTCGTCTACGTCGTCTACTTCGCCCTCGTGCTGTGGGGCGCCTACGACTGGTACCAGCGCTCGCGCACCACCCCCGCCCCGGCCCTGGAAGGAGCAACGGCATGAACGCCCTCAAGACCCCGCTCACGCCCGTGCCCGACGTCCCGGAAGAGTCCTTCCGCCTCGACCCCGTCGAGCAGGCCATCCGCGACATCGCGGCCGGCCGGCCGATCGTCGTCGTCGACGACGAGGACCGGGAGAACGAGGGCGACCTCGTCATCGCCGCCGAGAAGGCGACCCCCGAGATCATCGCCTTCATGATGAGCGAGTGCCGCGGCCTGATCTGCGCCCCGATGGAGGGCCCCGAGCTGGACCGGCTCGAACTGCCTCAGATGGTCCAGCACAACACCGAGTCGATGCAGACCGCCTTCACCGTCTCCGTCGACGCGAGCGGCGCCCACGGCGTCACCACCGGCATCTCCGCCGCCGACCGCGCCACCACCCTGCGCCTCCTCGCCGACGGCGTCAGCGGCCCCGCCGACTTCGTCCGCCCCGGCCACGTGTTCCCGCTGCGCGCCAAGCCCGGCGGCGTCCTGGTCCGGGACGGCCACACCGAGGCCGCCGTCGACCTCGCCCGCCTCGCGGGCCTGCGCCCCGCCGGCGCCATCGTGGAGATCGCCGGGGAGGACGGCGTCATGCTGCGCCTGCCCGAGCTGATCCCGTTCGCCCGCAAGCACGGCCTGACGATCATCTCCATCGAGGACCTGATCGCCTACCGCCGCTCCGCCGAGCCGACCGTGCGCCGCGAGGCCGAGGTCAGCCTGCCGACCGCCTTCGGCGAGTTCACGGCGTACGGCTACCGCTCCACCGTCGACGGCGTCGAGCACATCGCCCTCGTCCACGGCGACATCGGCGACGGCCGGGACGTCGTGGTCCGGATGCACTCCGAATGCCTCACCGGCGACATCTTCCAGTCCCAGCGCTGCGACTGCGGCCCCCAGCTGCACGCCTCCATGGAGCGCATCAGGAACGAGGGCCGCGGCGTGGTCGTCTACCTCCGCGGCCACGAGGGCCGCGGCATCGGACTGCTGTCCAAGCTGCGCGCGTACGAGCTCCAGGAACGCGGCCGCGACACCCTCGACGCCAACCTGGAACTGGGCCTGCCCGCCGACGCCCGCGACTACGCGGCCGGCGCGCAGATGCTCGCCGACCTCGGGGTGCACAGCGTCCGCCTGCTGACCAACAACCCCGAGAAGTCCGCCGCCCTCGTGCGCCACGGCATCGCGGTCTCGGCCCGCGAGCCGATGCCGACCGAGGCCGGCGAGCACAATCTGCGGTACCTGCGCACCAAGCGCGACCGGATGGGCCACGACCTGCCCTGGCTGGAGCAGGCCGCGGCCACGTCCGCCTGCGGCAGTCAGTAAGCACGCACCGCACACCCACACCGCGTACACCCGTACGCCGGACCATCCCCACCCCACGAACCACCGAGGAGCAGAGCCGTGAGCGGCAAGGGCGCACCCGAACTGAGCGTGAAGAACTGCGGAGACCTCCGAGTCGCCGTGATCGCGGCCCAGTGGCACGAGAAGGTCATGGACGGACTGGTCGACGGCGCCCTGCGCGCCCTGCACGAGCTGGGCATCGACGAGCCCACGCTCCTGCGCGTCCCCGGCAGCTTCGAGCTCCCGGTCGTGGCGAAGGTACTGGCCGGTCGCGGATACGATGCCGTCGTCGCCCTAGGCGTGGTCATCCGCGGCGGCACCCCGCACTTCGACTACGTCTGCCAGGGCGTCACCCAGGGCCTGGTGCAGGTGTCGATCGACACCGGAGTCCCCGTCGGCTTCGGCGTACTGACCTGCGACAACGACGAGCAGGCACTGGACCGTGCCGGACTCGAGGGGTCGAACGAGGACAAGGGGCACGAAGCGGTCACCGCCGCCGTCTCCACCGCCATGACCCTGCGCACGGTCAGCGAACCCTGGCGCCAGTAGGCAGCGCGGGACCCCTTATTCTGAGGACCATCATGGCGAACACATCCCCCAAGAGCTTCGAAGAGCTCTTCACCGAGCTCCAGCTCAAGGCCGCCACCGGCGACCCCGGCACGTCCCGCACCGCCGAGCTCGTCGGCAAGGGCGTCCATGCCATCGGCAAGAAGGTCGTCGAAGAGGCCGCCGAGGTCTGGATGGCCGCCGAGTACGAGAGCAAGGAAGCCGCCGCCGAGGAGATCTCCCAGCTGCTCTACCACGTCCAGGTGATGATGGTGGCGCGTGGGATCTCCCTCGACGACGTCTACGCGCACCTCTAGGCCGGAGCACGCGGCGCGGCCCACGCGCCGCGCCGCCGTACACCCCACGCACCTACGCACCAAAGGAAGACCCATGCTGCGCATCGCCGTCCCCAACAAGGGTTCCCTCTCCGGACCGGCGTCGGCGATGCTCCATGAGGCCGGCTACCGCCAGCGCAAGGAGTCCAAGGAACTCGTCACGGTCGACCCCGACAACGAGGTCGAGTTCTTCTACCTCCGCCCGAAGGACATCGCGATCTACGTCGCCTCGGGCAAGCTCGACATCGGCATCACCGGACGCGACCTGCTGCTCGACTCCGGCGCCAACGCCGAGGAGATCCTGCCGCTGAACTTCGGCCGCTCCACCTTCCGCTACGCCACCAAGCCCGGCACCGCGAAGGGCCCCGAGGACTTCGGCGGCATGACGATCGCGACCTCGTACGAGGGAATCGTCGGCAAGCACCTCGCCGAACTCGGCGTCGAGGCCGCCATCGTCCACCTCGACGGCGCGGTCGAGACCGCCATCGAGCTCGGCGTCGCCCAGATCATCGCGGACGTCGTCGAGACCGGCACCAGTCTGCGCAACGCGGGCCTGGAGGTCATCGGCGAACCGATCCTGAAGTCCGAGGCCACCGTCATCCGGCGCACCGGCGCCGCCACCGACGACCCGAAGGTCTCGCAGTTCCTGCGCCGCCTGCAGGGCGTCCTGGTGGCCCGCAGCTACGTGATGATGGACTACGACTGCCGCGCCGAGCACTTGGAGCGCGCGGTCGCCCTCACTCCGGGCCTGGAGTCGCCCACGATCTCCCCGCTGCACAACGAGGGCTGGGTCGCCGTCCGCGCGATGGTCCCCGCCAAGGAGGCCCAGCGGATCATGGACGACCTGTACGAGCTCGGCGCGCGCGCGATCCTCACCACCTCGATCCACGCCTGCCGGCTCTGACGCCCGCCGTCCCCGCCGCGACCCTCCTCCCAGAACCGAGCACAGCCACCATGGCCGAGTCCGCCGCCCAGCCCGTCACGCCCGCCCTGCCGGTGACCTTCCGGCCGACCCACACCCGGGCCGTCCTGCTGGGCGTCGGGCTCGTCATGTTCGCCACCATCACGGCGATCGCCCTGCTCCTGGAGAACCTCAGCCCGGGGGAGCGGGTCAGCTTCGTCTTCACCGCGGTCCTGCTGACCTCCGTCCTGGTCCTGCTCAGCCGGCCCAAGGTCGTCGCGGACGAGGCCGGGGTCACCGTGGTCAACCTCACCACCATCCGCCGCCTCGACTGGGCGCAGATCCTGCGCGTCAACCTGCGCCCCGGCGACCCGTGGGTGTTCCTGGACCTCAGCGACGGCACCAGCCTCCCGGTCCTCGGCATCCAGCCCGGGGTCGCCAAGGCGCAGGCGATCGCCGACGCACGCGCCCTGCGCGCCCTCGTCGAGACCCGCGGAACCGGCGCGACCGACCGCTGAGCCCGCCCAAGGTCGTGGCCGCGTACCGTTGCGGCGGCGATCTCAATGACTACCCTGGTTGGCGGGGCGCAGCCGTGCGCCCTCCCACCGGCCCCGGACCCCGTGGCCCGCGGGCACCTGCGACTTGAGGAGTGACTCCCTCCAGCAATGGACGGATCGTCCGGTAGTACACGCGCCGCCCTCCCCCCGAAGGCGGCGGCATGACCATCCCGCTGCTCCTGCTCGTGGCGGCTTTCGTTCTGATCCTCGCGAACGGTTTCTTCGTGGCAGCCGAGTTCGGCCTCGTCACCGTCGAGAAGCCCGAGGCCGAACGCGCCGCAGCCGAAGGTGACCGCCGTGCCCGCACGGTCGTCAAGGCCCTGCGGGAGCTGTCCTTCCAGCTCTCCGGGACCCAGCTCGGCATCACCATCACCTCCCTCGTGGTCGGCATGCTCGCCCAGCCCGCCCTCGCCGCACTGCTGGCCGGGCCGCTCGCCGCGACCGGCCTCCCCGCGGGAGCCGTCTCCGGCGTGGCCGTCGTCATCGGCATGCTGCTCGCCTCCGCCGTCCAGATGGTCGTCGGCGAGCTCGTACCGAAGAACTGGGCGGTCTCCCGGCCGCTCCAGGTGGCCCGCTTCGTCGCCGGCCCGCAGCACGCCTTCTCCCGCGTCTTCCGGCCCGTCATCGCGGGCCTCAACGCCGTCGCCAACCGCCTGGTGCGCGCGCTCGGCGTGGAACCGACCGACGAGATGGCCTCGGCCCGCACCCCCGGCGAACTGGTCTCCCTTGTCCGCCATTCGGCCCAGGCCGGCGCCCTGGAACAGGACACCGCCGACCTCTTCGTGCGGACCCTCTCGCTGGGCGGGCTGACGGCCCAGCACGTGATGACCCCCCGGGTGAAGGTCAGCGCCCTCCAGCACACGGCGACCGCCGCCGACGTGCTCAACCTGACCCGCGCCACCGGTCTGTCCCGCTTCCCGGTCTACCGGGACCGCATCGACGAGATCACCGGCGTGGTCCACCTCAAGGACGCCCTCGCCGTGCCCGAGTCCGAGCGCGGACGCACCTCCGTGAGCCGGATCTGCGTCGCCCCGCTGCTGGTGCCCGGCTCCCTGCCGGTGCAGCCGCTGCTGGAGCGGCTGCGCAGCGAGCAGCCCATGGCCGTGGTCGTCGACGAGTACGGCGGCACGGCCGGCGTGGTCACCCTGGAGGACATCGTGGAGGAACTCGTCGGCGAGGTCCGCGACGAGCACGACCTCGCGGACGACGACAGCCCCGAGCTGACCGCCGTGCCCGCCGAGGACGGCCGCCCCGCGTGGGAGGCCGACGGCAGCTGCCGGGTGCAGGCCCTGCGCCGGATAGGCCTGGAGGTGCCCGAGGGCCCGTACGAGACCGTCGCCGGCCTCGTCGCCGACCTGCTCGGCCGGATCCCCGCCCCCGGGGACCGCGCGGAGCTCCCGGACTGGCGGCTGTCCGTCCGCCGGGTCCGCCGCAACCGCGCCGAGCGGGTCCGGCTGGTCCGGCTCACGGCGGTCCCCGCAGCCGGCCCGCCGGGGTCCCCGTCCGGGGCCGCGTCCGGGGCGCCGTCCGGGACCCGCCGCGCCGCCGCCCGTTCGGCGGGCGGCGCGACCGGGGCCGGTTCCGGCCGGTGCGACGCAGCGGCCCCGCAGCAGGCCGCCGAGCTGGAAGGCGCCGCCCGGTGAACGCCCTCCAACTGCTCTTCGCGCTGCTGCTGGTGCTCGCGAACGGCTTCTTCGTCGGCGCCGAGTTCGCACTCGTCTCCGTACGGCGCAGCCAGATCGAGCCGCTCGCGGCCGCCTCCACGCGGGCCCGCCAGGTGCTGTACGGCCTGGAGAACCTGCCGCGCATGATGGCCGCCGCGCAGTTCGGCATCACCATGTGCTCGCTCACCCTCGGCGCGGTCGCCGAGCCGACCGTGGCCAGGCTGCTGGAGCCCGTCTTCCACGCCGTCCACGTGCCCGAGGGGCTGATCCACCCCCTCGGCTACGTGCTGGCGCTCGCCGCCGTGGTCTTCCTGCACCTGGTCATCGGCGAGATGGTCCCCAAGAACCTCGCCATGGCCGCGCCGGAGCGGACCGCCCTGTGGTTCAGCCCCGGCCTGGTGGCCTTCGCCCGCCTGTGCGGGCCTGTCACCACCGCGCTCGGCGCCTGCTCCACGCTGGTCCTGCGGCTCTTCAAGGTCGAGCCCAAGGACGAGGTCGAGGCCGTCTACACCCGGGCCCAGCTCGGCCGGCTCGTCGAGGACTCCCGGCAGGCCGGGCTCCTGGACCCCGGCGAGCAGGAGCGCCTGGAGGACGCGCTGGAACTGGGCAGCCGCCCCGTCGCCGACGTCCTCCTCGCGCGGGAGCGGATCGTGACCGTCGCCCCGTCGGTGACCCCGCGCCAGATCGAGCAGCTGACGGTGCGCACCGGATACTCCCGCTTCCCCGTCCGCTCCGACAGCGGCGCCTTCATGGGCTACCTGCACGTCAAGGACGTACTGGACCTGGAGGACCGGGAGCGGGCCGTCCCGCAGCGGGTGTGGCGCAGGATGACCACCGTGTGCTCCACCCTCCCGCTGGACGACGCCCTCAGCGTCATGCGGCGCGACGCCACCCACCTGGCCCAGGTCGCCGACCCGGGCGGCCGCGTGCTGGGGCTGGTCGCCATGGAGGACGTACTGGAGATGCTGGTCGGAGAGGTACGCGACCCCGCGCACCGCACGGCCCCGCCCGCCCGCCGCGGATCCCGCCGCGAGGAGGCCCTGGCGAGCTGACACCGGCCCGGGGCCGGCCCCCGCGCGGGTCCGGCCCCCGTGCGGGGCCGGACCGGGCCGCGGTCCGTGCCGCTCAGGGCCCGCGCGGGTCCCGGCCATGCGGGTCCCGGCCGTGCGTGGTTACCGGCCCGCGCGGGCCGTTCCGGTTACAGCGGGTCCGGGCGGTCCTGGGGGCCGCGGCCGGAGAGGACCTCCCCGTACGCCTGCATCAGGTCCGGCAGCCGCAGCGTCGACAGGTCGTCCCGCGAAGGATCGCCCGCGAAGCCCGCCAGCCGCAGGTCCCGGTAGGCGCAGCTCTTCTCGTACAGGGTGCGCAGGAAGCGGCCGTTGCCGAGCTCGTCGATCCACCCCTGCTCGACCACGTGCCCGCTGATGCTGCGCAGCTCCTCCAGCGCCTCGTCGTCCCAGCGGTCCCCGTTCGCGTCCGCCAGCACCCCGCCGATCGCGGTCAGTTCCGGCGGCCGGTAGCTCGGGAAGTCGACCCGGGTGGTGAACCGCGAGGACAGCCCCGGGTTGACCGACAGCAGCCGGTCCATCCCGGCCGGATAGCCCGCGAGGATGACCACCAGGTGGTCGCGGTTGTCCTCGGCCCGCTTGAGCAGCACCTGGAGGGCCTCGTCCCCGTACGCGTCGCCCTTGCTGTAGCCCGAGTTGGAGAGGCTGTACGCCTCGTCGACGAACAGCACCCCGCCGATCGCGGAATCGATCAGCTCGTTCGCCTTCACCGCGGTCTGCCCCAGGAACTCGCCCACCAGATCGGCCCGCTGGGCCTCCACCAGGTGGTCCCCGCCGAGCAGCCCGAGCGCGTAGAAGACCCGGCCCAGGATCCGCGCCACCGTCGTCTTGCCCGTGCCGGACGGGCCCGAGAAGACGAAGTGCCGCTTGGGCGGCTGCACCGGCAGCCCCTGGCCGGCCCGCAGGCGCGCCATGTGCAGCTGCGCGGAGAGCGCCTTCACCTGCCGCTTCACGGGCTCCAGGCCCACCATCCGCTCCAGCTCCGCCAGCGCCTCGGCCAGCGCCGCCGGGTCGGAAGGCCCCGCCGGCAGCCCCTCGGGCACGCCCTGCGGCGGCACCGGCACTTTGCGCCGCGCGCCCTCCGCCCGGCCCGGGGGCGGTCCGGGCGGCACCAGCGGTCCGGACTCCGCCTGGTCGTCCGGGGCGATGTCCTGGACGGGACCGCCGCCGCCGAGCGCCACCGCCGCGTAGTCCCCGCCGGCGGGGGACGGGCCGTGCCCGGCGTAGCCCCCGTAACCGGAGTGGCCCGCGAGCCCCGCCAGGCCGGCCATGCCGTCGGAGTCGTCGCCGTCCTCGATCGCCGTCAGCCGGGCCGCCGTGTCCATGAACGAGGGGTCGACCCGGTGCACCGCGCGGTACAGCGGCAGCGCCGCCGCGCTGCGCCCGGTGCCCTCGTGCGCCCGCGCCAGCCAGTACCGCAGCTCCTTGCGCTGCGGCTGCTCGCTGCGGCACCGCATCAGCGCCGCCGACAGCATCGGCTCGGCCTGCCCGTACATCTCCAGGCGGACCCGGGCCATCCCGCCGAACAGGCCCGCCTCGATGCCCAGCAGCGGATCGTCCACCAGCGGTTCCGTGTGCCGCACCAGCTGGTCCCAGTCCTTGACCAGGTAGGCCCGGCAGGCGTGCAGGAAGCGCACCTGTGCGTCGGTGTCCACCGGCGGCAGGGCGGCGAGCGCCTGGTCCAGCTCGGGTACGTGGCGGCCGTCCAGCCAGTGCGAGGCGTGGGCCAGCAGCAGGTCCCGCCGGCTCTCCAGCACGGGCTGCACCCACCAGCCCAGCCAGTACCAGGAGTTCAGCGTCCGGCGGTGCCGGGCCCGCTGCTCCCCGAACCGGTCCCGGTGCGCGTACATGCGCAATAACGCGTTGGTGGTGTCCACCCGCAGCGCGTGCAGGCCCAGCCAGGCGTCGGCCATCGCGGGATCGAGGCGGACGGCCGCCCGGAACTCCTCCTCGGCCTGCGGGTACGCGCCCATGGTGCAGGCGTCGACCCCGCGCAGCCAGGCGAGTTCGGCCGGGGCGTGCGTGCCCGGCGTGCCGAAATCCATCAGGTCCCCCACCAGCCTGCCCCCGTGGTGCGCGGCAACCCTCGCGTCCCGCACATGAGTTGCCTGTTGCGCCGATGAAATCAGGGCTGCATCGTACCTGCGCTCGCGCACCATACGTAGGGTGCGGCGGACCCGGTTCGGGCGTGCGCCCCGGGCGTACATGGTGACTCAGGGTGAGGAACTGCGGGGCGGTCGCCCGGCGTGACACCGGCGCGCGGGACGGACGCGGGCGCGGCGAAGCCCCCGATCACGGGGGAACAATCGGGGGCTCCGTGTCCGCGGAGGCCCGCAAGGGCCCCGCACGGAGAACGTAGGGCCGGCGCGGTACCCGGGTCAAGACGGTCCGTGACGGCCGCCGCGAGGCGGACTTCCCGGGCGCCTCAGGCCCGGGGGAGCCCGTCACCCTCGGTGAGGGAAGTGGCCGTTCGTGCGATCGCAGGGGCCCCAGAAGACCACTCGTATCCCGTACCGCACTGGAGTACCAGGGTGTCGGCGAAGGGGCGCGAAGGATCGTTCGAGAAGTGCGCGAGCTCCGCGCGCTCCCATCCGTCCCAGAAGTCGGAAAGTTCACCACCGTCCCGGTTCCGCCCGCGCCCCCAGGACTGCGCACGGGGCGTCTCCATCCACAGCAGCCGCGCCAGACACGGGCGCAGCGCCCGCCGCCCGGCCCCGACCCCCTCGACGAGCAGCACCGGCGCGGGCTCCAGCACCCGGCACGGACCGAAGACCCGCGCCGACCAGTCGTACGGAGCCCAGTGCGCGGACCGTCCGGCGGCGAGCGGTTCCAGCACCTGCGCGCGCAGCCGGTCCTCCCAGCCGAACAGCTCCTCGTGGGTGGCGACATCGTCCAGGTGCAGCACGGGCGCACCGCCCAGCGCGGCGGCCAGCCGCCCGGCGAAGGTGCTCTTCCCGGAGCCGGCGTGCCCGTCGATCCCGACGAGCCGCACCGGGCCGAGGGACGGCGGCAGCGCGGCGAGCTCCCGCGCGAGCGGCTCGAGTGACGGACACGACGGGTACGGCTCCACGGAGTCCAGCCTACGGCCGGACCGGTCGTCCCTCCCGACACGGGGACGCGGCTTCGGCGCGCGGCCACCGGGAACTGGAAGGGTGGAGCCACCGAAGCCCGACCACCCCTGGGGGAACCCCGCGATGACCGCACCCACACCGCGCAGGGCCGTACTCGTCGCCGCACTCGCGGTCGCCACCGCGGCCACCGCCGCCACCGTCTCCGGTGGCAGCGCCTCGGCCGCGGCCCCGCCGGCCCCCCGCGGACCGGGCCGCACGGTCGACAACCGGTTCTGGCACTCGTACGAGCACTGGCGGGCCGGCATCCACCAGGGGACCACCGCCGTCGGCGGCGCCCGCCCGGGCCTGGAGATCAAGGCGGCGGCCGGCCGCACCGAGTACGCCGACCCGCACACCGGGAGGAAGAGCACCTGGGAGTACGCGACCTGGACCTCCCCGGTGCACCGCTCGACGGTCCCCGCCACCGAGGCCATCGCCTCCTGGAACGCCCGCACCCCCACCGGCACCTGGATCCGGATCGAGCTGCGCGGCACCTACACCGACGGCACCGCCACCCCCTGGTACGTCATGGGCCGCTGGGCCTCAGGCGAACGCGACATCCGCCGCACCTCGGTCGACGGCCAGACCGACGGCAGGTCCACCGTCTGGACCGACACCCTCGCCGTCGACGCCCCCGCGAGCGGCCTGCGCATCGCCGACTGGCGGCTGCGCCTGACCCTGTACCGCACGCCCGGCGCCGACCGGGGGCCCACGGTCTGGCTGGCCGGCGCCATGGTGTCCGACGTTCCGGACCGCTTCACCGTCCCCGCGGCCGTCCCCTCCGGCCGGGCCCACGAGCTGAAGGTCCCGCGCTACTCGCAGGAGACCCACACCGGCCGGTACCCCCAGTACGACAACGGCGGCGAGGCCTGGTGCAGTCCCACCTCCTCGCAGATGATCATCGAGTACTGGGGCGGCCGGGCCAGTGCCTCGGCGCTGAAGTGGGTCAACCCCGAGTACTCCGACCCGCAGGTCTGCCACGCCGCCCGCTCCACGTACGACGCCGCCTACAAGGGCTGCGGCAACTGGCCCTTCAACGCCGCCTACGCCGCCACCTACCGGGGTCTGGCGGGCGTCGTCACACGGCTCGGCTCGCTCGCGGAACTGGAGACCCTGGTCCGGGCGGGCATCCCGGCCATCACCTCCCAGTCCTTCCTGCCCGGCGAACTCACCGGCGCGGGTTACGGCACGGCCGGCCACCTGATGACCGTCGTCGGCTTCACCGCCGCGGGCGACGTGGTCGCCAACGACCCGAACTCGCCCGACAACCCGTCCGTCCGCCGGGTCTACAAGCGGCGGGAGTGGGAGAACATCTGGCTCCGGACCAAGCGGCACAACGCCGCCGGCAAGGTCGTCTCGGGCACCGGAGGCATCTGCTACCTGTACGCCCCGGCCGCGCCGAGCGCGGCGCAGGTCGCGGCGCTGCGGGCGGTCGGAGTCCTCGAAAGTTCCCGTTGACCCGTGGATCGCCGGGTTCAGCGGGCTGACCCCGCTGGCCTCCCGCGCTGCTGCAGCCGCTCCCTCCGTCGTAGCCGTTCCTGCGCGGGCTCCGCTTCCGGCACGGCCGCCTCCGCTGCCTCCGCCGCCTCCGCTGCCGTCGCCCCGGCCCGTGCGCGTGACCGGCCCGGGCCCGCCCGCGCGTAGCCCGCGGGGCCCCGGGGGGTGTCGCCGCGCCGCCGTCCGGGCGCGCCGTTCCGGGCCCGCCGCCGGACCCCGTCCGCCTCCTGGCCGTCACCGCCTGGGTCGTCCACATGCGCTCCGAGATGATGACGCTGATCGACGCCTACGGCTTCGTCCCCTGCAAGGGCTGGAACGGAGACTGCGGGAACCTCGGCACCTACCTGATCCTCGACGGCAGCACCGGGTCCATCAGGGCCCTGGGCCTCCTCGGCTTCGCGCTCCCCGCCCTCATCGGCGTGTTCTGGGGCGCGCCGCTCCTCGGCCGCGAGATCGAGAGCGGCACCGTCAAGCTCGTCCTCACCCAGGGCATCGGTGCCCGCAGCTGGTTCGCCGCCCGCTTCGGCCTCGCCGCCCTGTGCACCGTGACCGCCTCCAGCGTCATCGCGGCCCTCGTCGCCCGGTGGTGGGCGCCCGTCTCCAACACCCTCTACGGCCTCTACTGGCACGACGTCGCCATCTACAACGCGACCGGCCCCGCCTCCGTTGCCTGCGCCCTGCTCGGCCTGACCACCGGCACCGCTGCGGGCCTGCTCGTACGACGGGTCCTGCCCGCCATGGCGGTGACGGCCGTCGCGCTCGGCACCGTGTTCGTCTTCACCACGTACTTCCGGCGCAGCTGGGTCGAGCCCGACACGCGGGTCACCCCCGGCACGACCCCCAAGGAACTGATCGGCAGCGCCTGGTCCAAGGGGTACGGATACCTCACCCCCGACGGCCGCGAGCACTCCATCGACGACTACTGCCAGACCTCCGGCGAACCCCTCAAGCGGTGCATGGCCGAACACGGCTTCGTCGCCCGCTACCACAAGGTCTATCCCAGCAGCGACTTCTGGGTCTTCCAGTGGACCGAGACCGTGCTCTACCTCGGCGCGGCGGCGGCCCTGATCGCGCTGATCCTGTTCGTCCTGCGCCGACCCGCGGGGAACACCGCCGCCGCCCGCTCCACCGACCGCAGCACCCCGGCCGCCACCACCGAGACCGCCGGCGTCTGACCGACCACCGCACACCACCCACCCGGGGGAACCCCTCATGGCAACCAAGAAGAACCTCCAGGCCAACCGCGCCGGCGTCGCCCACAAGCTCCGCTACGCGCTGAGCAACCCGACCCGCATCGCCCCGTACGTGAAGCGCGCCGCCCGCGACACCTGGCTGCGCCACAAGCACCCCGACCACGTCGGCTACTACCGCGCGGTGATGGCCTCCGACACCGGCCGCAACCCCGAGGCGGCCGTCGGCAGCCAGACCCACGACCGCTGGCTGGCGCTGGGCAGGATGCAGTTCGACTACCTGATGGAGCACGGCCTCACGCCCGGCCACCGCATGCTCGACATAGGCTGCGGCAACCTGCGCGCCGGCTGGCGCTTCATCGACACCTCGACGCCGGCCACTACTACGGCATCGACATCTCACCCGACATCCTCATCGCGGCGAAGCAGACCCTCACGACGCGCGGCCTGCAGGACAAGCTGCCGCACCTGACCATCACCCAGGACCTCACCCTGGACTTCCTCCCCGACCGCCACTTCGACGTGGTCCACGCGCACAGCGTCTTCTCCCACTCGCCGATCGAGATCATCGACGAGTGCCTGGCGCACGTGGGGCGCGTCCTGGCGCCGGGCGGGTGGTTCGACTTCACCTTCGACCGCACCGAGGGCACCGAACACCAGGTACTGCGCGAGGACTTCTACTACCGCACCCGGACCCTGGTGGACCTCGCCGCCCGGCACGGGCTCACCGCCCGCTTCATGGACGACTGGGAGCAGCTCGGACACGGCCAGTCGAAGATCCGCGTCACCGCCCGCTGACCGGACCGGATGAGACCGGCAGCGCATCGGCGGCCCCCGTGCGCCCGGCGTCGCCTCGTACGGACGACCCCGCCCCGGACCGAGCGCTCCCACCACTGGAGCTGCCGCCCGGCCGTCACTGTGAAGGTCGCGCCGATGCCGTACGCCCACAGCGGCGCCGCCTGCACCGGGATCACGAGGCCTCCAGCCGCAGTCCGTCGGTGACGATCACGTCGGAGGTGACCAGCGCCTGCTCGGCGCTGACCCGGGTCATGAAGACGAACGGGGGGATGACCGGGGGAGCGGGCAGCCCCTCGGGGCCGAAGGTCACGCACAGCAGGCCCTCGATGCAGCCGCTGAACCTGCTGAGGTAGAGGGTGACGTCGCCCCGCAGTTCGAGAGAGGTGGCCGAGAGCCCGTACTCCTCCCGCCCGTCCCGCGTGCGCAGCCGGTAGTCGCGCAGCGAGGCCGCCCGCATCTTCAGCACCAGCACCTTCAGCGGCCCGTCCACCGTGGGCACCTGGGTGACGCCCGCCAGCGCGAAGCCCTCGGGGGCGAAGAGCGAGGTGGTGACCGTCGGCGGGGTCCGCGCGGCCGTCGGGGGCCCGGCGGCCGGCGCGGCCCTCGCCTGCGGGGCGCCCGCCACCAGGGCGCCGAGCAGCACCACGGGCAGCGCGGCGGCGAGCGTCCGCGCACCGCTGCCGTCCGGACGCGGGACGTGAGGCCGGCCGCCCGCCTCCCGTTCCCCGTCCGCCTCTCCGGAGTCCTCCGGGGCGGGCAGCGGGGTCCAGCCGAAGGCCAGCGCGCTCCCCGCGATCCCGAGCAGCATGCCGACCAGGAAGCCGCCCAGGTTGGTGGCGACGAACGACAGCACCGAGAGCAGCAGGGCGTGCAGGGAGACGTAGGCCCGGGCCTGGGGGAGGAACCACAGGAACAGCCCGGCCAGGACCAGCGCGACGCCGATCCCGATGGCCGCGATTCCGCCCGGACCGAGGCTGACCAGCACCGTCAGCGGGGAGAGCGGGACCAGCAGCAGCTCGATCCCGCCCAGCAGCACCAGCAGGCCGCCCCAGAACGGCCGGGTCCGGCGCCAGACGCGCAGCCGCCGCCGCTGCTCCGGGTACGGCAGCCGCCCCGCTGGCCACCTGCCGCGGGCCGCGCTCGGGTCACGCGGATCGTGCCGGTCACGCGGGGGGCGTGCGCCGCGTGACGCGCGTACGCCTAGAAGCACTTCGTGCCGTCCAGGCTGACGTTCAGCTTCATGCCCTTGAGCTTGAAGTTGCCGCCGGTCGCGGACCAGGCGTGCGACTTCACGCCCAGCACCTCGATGTTCCCGGCCTGGAGGCCGAACTTGCCCGGCTCGCCCCGGACCCCGTCGACCCGGTCCAGCGTCGAGGCGTCCCGGCCGATCTCGGCCGTGCCGAAGGTGGCGTCGCCGACGAGGTCCTCGCCGTCGATCACCAGCTTGCTGGCCGTGACCTCCCCGGCCGGGCCGCCGGCCGTCAGCTTGAAGACCACCGTCCCGAGCGGGGTGCCCACCTCGGCGGACTGGCAGATGTCGCTGAGCGTGGCCTCGCCGATGCCCAGCAGCGCCACCGGATGTCCCGTGCCGTCGACGGAGCGGTCCGTCTGCACGTACGAGGCCAGGCCCTTGCTGCTCAGTTTCGAGGAGGAGACCTGGAAACTGGTCCCCGATACGGCGAAGGACGCGGCGAGCGCGCCCTGCGCCATGACCATGGCCAGCGCCCCGACCGCGATGACCGCGGGCATCGCGACGGCGGCCGTCCTCTTCCAGTTGACCCGGCCCTCGGCGGGCCGCTGCGTGCTCTTGCCGGTACCCATGATGTTCCTCCCGTACGTCGTCAGGTGCGCAGGGAAGTGCGGAGCGAGCTCGGCACACAGGTCTGCCATACTGCGGGCATCCTGTGGCAGTTCGAGGCTAGGGCTGAATTTGAATAATAGTCAACAGCGCGGAACGACCGGACGTTCGCAGGTTCGCCGGGCCGAACTCATAGCAACCGGCCGCAGGTTGTTTGCGGACACCTCGTACGACGCGCTCTCCATGGACGACATCGCCAAGCACGCGGGGGTCGCCAAGGGGTTGATCTACTACTATTTCAAGAGCAAGCGCGGCTACTACCTCGCCATCGTCGAGGACTCGGTCGCCGAGCTCGTGGCCCGCGCCGGCAGCGAGACCGACCTCCCCGACGCGGAGCGGGTCCGCCGGACCATCGACGGCTACCTGCACTACGCCGAGCACCACCACGCCGCCTACCGCACGATCGTCACCGGCGGCGTCGGCTCCGACGCCGAGGTCCTCGCGATCCGCGACGCGGTCCGCGAGGAGCTGGTCGCGACCATCGCCGAGGGCGCCTACGGCCACCGCACGGTCCCGCCGATCGCCCGGCTCGCCCTCGTGGGCTGGCTCTCAGGGGTCGAGGGGATCACCCTGGAATGGATCGGCGGCCTCGGCGGGCCGGGTGCCCCCGGCGGGTCCGGCGGCCCGGGCGGGGCCGGCGCCGCGCCGGTGGCGGGACAGCCCGGCCGCGCCGAGCTGGGCGCGCTCCTCGTCCGCCAGCTGCGGGCCACCCTCACGGTGATCGAGGAGTTCGTCCCGGAGTGCCCCGCTCCGCCCGTTCCCGACGACCCGGCCGCCCACCGAGTCGATCTTGCACCGGTGACGGGAAGCCCCTGATCGGGCATACTCAACCCGCCGCAGCCTCTGAACAGCCCCTTCCGCGATCCGGGAGGGGCAGCATCGGCTGTAGAGAACCGAGACCCGGCGTCGCGTCACACACCTCACGCGTCGCCGCCGTGCCCGACGAGGGAGGAGAGCGCCGCCATGACCGACCGCGCCCCGCAGCCGGTGGACCGTCAGCTGCCCACCGAGGAGTCCCGGGACCTCCTCGCGCTCGTACGCGAGATCGCCCAGCGTGAGATCCGCCCCCGGGCCGCCGAGGAGGAGGACTCCGGGCGGTTCCCGCGCGAGGTCTTCACCCTGCTCTCCGAGGCGGGCCTGCTCGGCCTCCCGTACGCCGGGGAATTCGGCGGCGGCGAGCAGCCGTACGAGGTCTACCTCCAGGTCCTGGAGGAGCTGGCCGCGGCCCGCCTGACCGTCGGCCTCGGCGTCAGCGTGCACTCCCTCGCCTGCCACGGCCTCGCCGGCTACGGCACCAAGGAACAGCAGGCCGCCCACCTGCCCCCGATGCTCGGCGGCGGGCTGCTCGGCGCCTACTGCCTCTCCGAGCCGGCCGCCGGCTCGGACGCCGCCTCGCTGTCGACCAAGGCCGTGCGCGACGGCGACGACTGGATCATCACCGGCACCAAGGCCTGGATCACCCACGGGGGAGAAGCCGACTTCTACACGGTCCTCGCCCGCACCGGCGCCCCGGGCCCCAAGGGCATCACCGCCTTCCTGGTCCCCGGGGACGCGGAGGGCCTCAGCGCGGCCGTGCCCGAGAAGAAGATGGGCATGAAGGGCTCGCCCACCGCCCAGCTGCACTTCGACGGCGTACGGGTGCCGGACGCGCGCCGCATCGGCGAAGAGGGCCAGGGCTTCACCATCGCCCTGGCCGCGCTGGACGCGGGACGCCTGGGCATCGCGGCCTGCGCCATCGGCGTCGCCCAGGCGGCGCTGGACGAGGCCCTGGCCTACGCCCTCGACCGCAAGCAGTTCGGGCACCCCATCGCGGACTTCCAGGGGCTGCGCTTCATGCTGGCCGACATGGCCACCAAGATCGAGGCGGGCCGGGCGCTGTACCTCGCGGCGGCGCGGCTGCGCGACGCGGGCAAGCCGTTCTCCCGCCAGGCGGCGATGGCCAAGCTGTTCTGCACCGACTCGGCCATGTCCGTCACCACGGACGCCGTGCAGGTCCTCGGCGGCTACGGCTACACGGCGGACTTCCCCGTGGAGCGGCTGATGCGGGAGGCGAAGGTGCTCCAGATCGTGGAGGGCACCAACCAGATCCAGCGCATGGTCATCGCCCGCCACCTGGCGGGCCCGGAAACCCGCTAGGGCGGGGGAGCGGGGCGGGAGGGAGAGCGGGGCGGTTCGGGGCGGGGCCGTTCCCGTGTGAGGCCGTTCCGTGCGGGGCCGTTTTGCGGGGGATCGTTCGCGCTGGAGCGTTTCGCGCGGTTCAGCCCCCGAAGAGGGGTCCGCTCGGCCAGATCGGCGAGGAAGCGACCCGTGCCCACTCGGCGTCCCGCCGCCCGGGCACGGTCCGGCCGTCGGCGGCCCAGCGGGCGATCATGGCGCTGTAGATGGGCGGATCTGGGTGCCGGGGCCGGAACCCCTGCCCCTGCTGAACCGATTCTTCGTAGCCGGGCGGTGTCGCCCGCCGACGCCGTCCCGTCCGTGGCGTGGATGTCTCAACCATGGTCATGCCCGGGCAACGCGGCACGCGAGCCCCGGGTAACCGCCCCCGCACCCCGAGGATGCGTTCGAGGCGTAGCCGGGGCGGCACCGCGTTGGGTGGGGCGGGGGTGCGGGGGGGCGGTGCCTGTGCCGGGCGGGAGCGCGAGGTGTTGGGGGGTTCCCGTCAGTCTCATCGTCTCTCCGGGTCGGGCCGTCCCCTCAAGGGCG
>NZ_JBHXQN010000007.1:0-251070 GCF_042717785.1 Streptomyces sp. NPDC058619 | reverse complement strand
ACGCCAGCGTCAACCACACATCGTCCGCGGCTACTTCGGCGGCCCACACGTCCGCTACGTCCTGGACGAGAACCCTTTGAGTTTCTGATCAATAGTGTTGAAACGTTCCTTCTTTCGGATCGGCAATGCTTTGCTCTGTTGGACTGGGTTGGCGAACGGCCGCAGAACGGCCAGGTGCTGCGAGCCTTCCTGGCGTCCATCGCCTTCGCGGCACTGAGGCCGGCCGAAGCGCTAGCGCTACGCGTCCGAGACACTGAACTCCCCGACGACGGTACTGGTTTCCTGCTGGTCCACCCTCAGGGGCAAATGAGGAGCGCAGAGGAGACCGGCCGTGTTGCTGAGGCGCGGCGTGTCCCCGCGTGCCCAGACCTGGTGGCGCTCCTGCAGGCCGAGATCGCCCGGCGTGACCTCGGCCCCGACGACGCCGTATTCACCTGCGAGGACGGGCGGCCGCTGCCCGACGCGGTCTACCGAAGGGTCTGGAGGCAGGCGCGAGCGGCCGTTCTGGAATCAGACGAGATCGACTCGCCGCTCGGCAGGCGCGTCTCCGACCTCCGCACAGCGTGCATCGCGGCGTGGTTGCGAAACGGCGACCAGAGCGCGGCGCACGTCGTCATGGTGGCTGAGTGCGCGGACCTCACCGCTTCCCGGATCGCCGAACGCTTCTCGCACTGTCTCCGGAGGCCGAAGCCGACTGAGATCCCCTGGGACCGTCTCGAAGTCGCGCAGTGCCTGCCTGCCCCGCAGAGCGATCTGATGACCGCTGCGCGCCGGTAGCGCAGCGCACAGTCGCGCGTTGTCCGCGCGGCGCTCCCTGCTCCGCCGTAGGTCACGGGCGGGTAGCGAGACCCTGGCTCTCCACCCGCCCGTGCCTGCGCCCCCGCATCTCACAGAAACCCTGTCATGCCTGCACAATCGTTGCTTGCTCCTTCCGTCGCTGTTCCTACTGCCCGTGCCCTACGCACAGGCTTCCTGACCGTCAAAGATGCCGCCGAGTACCTCGGCCTCTCGCCACACACGCTCTACGTCTGGCGCCACCGGCGGCAAGGGCCGCCGAGCTTCCGCATGGGTCCACGTGGTCGCGTCATGTACCGGCGGGAAACCCTGGATGCATGGGTCCGTGAACAGGAACAGGCCGACTCGCGTTCCAACACGGCATTGAGCCCCCTCAACGCCCCGCGCCAGTACCGATCCGGTGGAGCGGCGGTCGTGTGACCCCGCCCGTCTGTCCCCCGTTTCCGTTCTAAGGAGAGTTTTGCCCGGTTACATAGAAGACCGGTGGTTGAAGAAGCGCCCCAGCCGGGAGACCGGCAAGCGTGAACGCACCGCCATGTACGGAAAGTGCACCCGCTACCGGGTGAAGGGGATCCCGGGCGTCAAGGACCGTTCGTTCGAAGCCCTGCAGGACGCCAAGACCTGGCTCGCGACGGCCCAGACCGATGTGCGGCGCCAAGAGTTTGTCGACCCGCGCGACGGCGATCTCTTGGTCAGGGACTACATCGCGAAGCACTGGTGGCCCACCCAGAGCGGCGATCCGTCGACGCTCCAGAGCATCGAGCAGCGGGTGCGGCGCCACATCGTTCCACACCTCGGAGCGTTCCCGCTGAACAGCGTGGGGGCCGACGTGCTCCGAAACTGGATGAAGCGGCTGGAGAAGGACCTCGGTCCTACCTCCATCCGCTTGGTCTGGGCCACGCTGTCCAGCTTGCTGCAAGCCGCAGTTGAGGACCGCAGGCTAGCGCGCAACCCGTGCCGCGCGAAAACCGTCCGGCCGCCGGCCGCTGCTCCAGGCAGGTTGGAAGCATGGCCGCAGGAACGAGTGCTGGCAGTCCGCGCCGCCGTGCCCGAGCGCTACCAGATCCTCGTCGAGATCGGCGCGGGTCTCGGGCTGCGCCAGGGTGAGGCGTTCGGGCTCAGCCTGGACGACTTCGATTTCGACGAGGGGGTCGTCCACCTCCGGCGTCAGGTCAAGATGGTGCGCACGAGGCTGTGCTTCGCGCTCCCCAAGGGCCGCAAGGTCCGGGACGTGGCACTGCCCTCCAGCGTGGCGGAAGCGGCGCGACGCTACGCAGCCGTGTTCTCACCCGTGCCG
This sequence comes from Streptomyces sp. NPDC058619, assembly GCF_042717785.1. Classification (NCBI taxonomy): domain Bacteria; kingdom Bacillati; phylum Actinomycetota; class Actinomycetes; order Kitasatosporales; family Streptomycetaceae; genus Streptomyces; species Streptomyces sp. NPDC058619. The sequence goes on along the minus strand of NZ_JBHXQN010000007.1, from coordinate 248,978 downwards.
GTCACTATGGCATGGGACGACCCCCGCCCTCCGGAGACGCCTGTGGAGGCCAAGCACCGCCGGCCCAGGACGTACAACCTGCTCGTGACCGGACGTGAGCGCAAGGCGGTCAACCGGAACTACTTCAACTCCTACGTCTGGAAACCCGCGCTGGCCAAGGCGGGCGTGATCGGTGGCCTCGAGGGGCGCGCGGACGGCAAGCGTGTCTGGGAGCCCTCCCGGGAGCACGGCTTCCACGCGCTGCGCCATTTCTACGCCTCCGAGCAGCCGGAGCCCGGTGAGTCAGTTGTCTCTCTCTGGCCCAGTGGCTGGGACACTCCGACCCCGGGTTTACCCTGAGGAAGTACGCGCACTTCCTGCCCCGCGCGGGCGCTCGCGGCACCGCCGCCATCGACGCCGTGTTCGGGTAGCTGGGAGGGGAGCCCAGGAACGCCCGGCTGGGCCCAAAGTCCCAGAGAAGTCCCACAGACGCCGCCGCATCCCTTGCTGACCCGTGTAATAGCAGGTCAGATAGGGTGCGGCGGCTTTCGTCTGTCAAATGTCGCGGAAGATCTCGATCTGGGCGCCCACCGAGTTGAGGCGCTCGGCCAGTTCCTCGTAGCCGCGGTTGATGACGTAGACGTTGCGGAGCACCGAGGTGCCCTCCGCCGCCATCATCGCCAGGAGGACCACGACCGCCGGGCGCAGCGCCGGCGGGCACATCATCTCCGCCGCGCGCCAGCGCGTCGGGCCCTCGACGAGGACCCGGTGGGGGTCCAGGAGCTGGAGGCGGCCGCCGAGGCGGTTGAGGTCCGTCAGGTAGATGGCCCGGTTGTCGTACACCCAGTCGTGGATCAGGGTCTGGCCCTGGGCGACGGCCGCGATGGCCGCGAAGAACGGGACGTTGTCGATGTTCAGCCCGGGGAACGGCATCGGGTGGATCTTGTCGATCGGGGCTTCGAGCTTGGACGGGCGGACCGTGAGGTCGACCAGGCGGGTGCGGCCGTTGTCGGCCACGTACTCCGCCGAGCGGTCGTGGTCCAGGCCCATCTCCTCCAAAACCGCGAGCTCGATCTCCATGAACTCGATCGGGACCCGGCGGATCGTCAGCTCCGACTCCGTGACCACCGCGGCGGCGAGCAGGCTCATCGCCTCGACCGGGTCCTCGGAGGGGGAGTAGTCCACGTCCACGTCGATGTTGGGGATGCCGTGCACGGTGAGGGTGGTCGTGCCGATGCCCTCGACCCTGACGCCGAGCGCCTCCAGGAAGAAGCAGAGGTCCTGGACCATGTAGTTGGAGGAGGCGTTGCGGATGACCGTGACGCCGTCGTGCCGGGCGGCGGCCAGCAGCGCGTTCTCGGTGACCGTGTCCCCGCGCTCGGTCAGCACGATCGGGCGGTCCGGGGAGACCCCGGCCTCGACCTGGGCGTGGTAGATGCCCTCGGTCGCGGTGATGTCCAGACCGAACCGGCGCAGGGCGATCATGTGCGGCTCGATGGTGCGGGTGCCGAGGTCGCAGCCGCCCGCGTACGGCAGGCGGAAGTGGTCCATCCGGTGGAGCAGGGGCCCCAGGAACATGATGATGCTCCGGGTCCGGCGGGCGGCGTCCGCGTCCATGGACTCCATGTCGAGGCGGGCCGGCGGGACCAGTTCGAGGTCCACGCCGTCGTTGATCCAGCGGCTGCGCACGCCGATGGAGTTCAGGACCTCCAGCAGGCGGTAGACCTCCTCGATGCGGGCCACCCGCCGCAGCACCGTACGGCCCTTGTTGAGCAGCGAGGCGCACAGCAGTGCGACACAGGCGTTCTTGCTCGTCTTGACGTCGATGGCGCCGGAGAGCCGGCGGCCGCCGACGACCCGCAGGTGCATCGGTCCGGCGTAGCCCAGAGAGACGATCTCGCTGTCGAGGGCCTCGCCGATGCGGGCGATCATCTCAAGGCTGATGTTCTGATTGCCGCGCTCGATCCGGTTCACGGCACTCTGGCTGGTGCCGAGTGCGTCGGCGAGCTGACTCTGTGTCCAGCCCCTGTGTTGCCGGGCGTCACGGATGAGCTTGCCGATGCGTACGAGGTAGTCGTCTGCCATGGCTGCACGGTATCTCAGATATGAGATGCCGCCCGCGCCGGTTGCGCCATACGGGTGTTACCGGCCGTCAGCTCCCATCGTGCCGTCCGCGGGCGCGTGGTGCGCGACGAGACGGCCGAGCAGGTGAACGAGTTGCTCCCGCTCCTGGTGGGACAGGGGGGACAGCAGTTCCTCCTGGGCCGCGTCGAGGAGCGCTTCCAGCTTGCGCAGCCGCCGTCGGCCGAGCGGTGTGAGAGTGACGACATTGCGCCTGCGGTCCCCGGGATCGGGGGCCCGCTCGACGAGTTCGCGCTCGGCGAGCTCGTTGATGACGGCGACGAGGTCGCTGCGGTGGATGCCGGTGCGCCCGCTCAACGCGGCCTGGCTCGCCGGTCCGGACTCCTCCAAAGCAACCAGGGCTGCATAGTGCCATTTACGGGCATCTGCCCCACTCAGTCCCTCCGTCACCAGTCGCTGTGCGTGCGTCGAAGCCTGCCCGAGCAGCCGGCTGGGCAGGTTCCGCAGCCGCGCGGGGACGGCTCCGCTCTCATCGGTGGTCATGGGGGGAGGGTACTCGTTGCGTTAGGGGCGCTAACGGTATAGCTTCGTTGGCGTGACTAACGTTAGTCATGCAAACGATTTCTTGAAGGGGGCCTTCCGATGGCCACTACCGGCGTACTCGGCTCGACGATGCACCACGAGGAGCGCGGCGCGGACGCCCCCGGCGTCCCCTTCGTGTTCCTGCACGGCAACCCGACCTCCTCCCACCTGTGGCGCCACGTACTGCCCCGGATCGAGGGGCGGGTCCGCGTCCTGGCCCCCGACCTCATCGGCATGGGCCGCTCCGGCAAGCCGGCCGGCGCGTACCGCTTCGCGGACCACGCCCGGTACCTCGACGCCTGGTTCGACGCCCTCGGGCTCGACGAGGCCGTCCTCGTCGGCCAGGACTGGGGCGGGGCGCTCGCCCTCGACCGGGCCGCCCGGCACCCCGGGCGGGTCCGCGGCGTCGCCTTCATGGAGACGATCCTGCGGCCGATGACCTGGGAGGAGCATCCGCCCGCGTCCCGCGCCCGGTTCGAGGCGATACGGACCCCGGGGGTGGGGGAGGAGATGGTCCTGGACCGGAACCTCTTCATCGAGGACAGCCTCGGGCGGACGGTGTCGCAGCCGATGTCCGAGGAGGACCGTGCCGTGTACGCGGCCCCCTACCCGACCCGCGAGAGCCGGCGGCCGCTGCTCCAGTGGGCCCGCTCGATGCCGCTCGACGGCGAGCCGGCGGACGTCGTCGCCCGCGTCGGGGAGTACGCCGCCTGGCTGGGCGCGAGCCCGGAGGTGCCCAAGCTCCTGCTGACCTTCGACGGTTCGCCCACCCTGATGGTGGGCGACGCGCTCATCGCATGGTGCCGGGAGAACGTCTCCGCGCTGGAGACCGCGTACTGCGGCCCCGCCGCCCACCTCTGCCCGGAGGACCGGCCCGAGGAGATCGCCGCCGCGCTCAACGCCTGGGCGGCCCGCCACGGCCTGGCGGACCGCCCCGCGCGGTAGGTCGCCGCCCCCGGTCCTCCGGCCGCCGGACGGCCGCCCGGAACACCCCGAGGCGCGGCCCCGGCGGCCCCCTCGGGAAGCCCCGTTGCCTCCGCCGCGCCCGGCCGCCCCGACGCCGTCTGCTGCGTGTACGACCCCGGCGGCCGGCAGGTGCTCGCGGCCGCCGCGCGGCACGGTATCCGTACGCCCGGCGGCGTGCTCCTGGTCCGCGCGAGCGAGGATCCGGCGTACGGGAGCCACGAACCCGCCGTGACCACCGTCACGCTCCATCCCGAGCGGATCGCCGTGACGGCGGTGTCCGCGCTGGTCACACTGATCGAATCCGGGCAAGCGGAATCCGTGGGGCAGTACACCGTGCCAATAGGTCTACGGGTGCGCGCCTCGTCCCTTCCCCCGGACATGTACTAGAGTTATCTCGACATCGAGATATCTGCCGAGAGGCGTACCGCAGCCGTCCCGCCTGGTAAGGGTTACCTAACTTAGCCTCACCTTAGCGGATTGGCCAGAGTGCCACGCGGCAGGATTGCGGTAAAACGCGCGAATTCATGCATGAAGGAGACTGTCGTGTCGGCGAACAGCTTCGACGCCCGCAGCACGCTGCAGGTGGGCGACGAGTCGTACGAGATCTTCAAGCTGGACAAGGTCGAGGGCTCCGCCCGCCTTCCCTACAGCCTGAAGGTCCTGCTGGAGAACCTGCTCCGTACCGAGGACGGCGCGAACATCACCGCCGACCACATCCGGTCGCTCGGCAACTGGGACTCGCAGGCCCAGCCCAGCGAGGAGATCCAGTTCACGCCGGCTCGCGTGATCATGCAGGACTTCACCGGCGTTCCCTGCGTCGTGGACCTCGCCACCATGCGCGAGGCCGTGAAGGCCCTCGGCGGCGACGCCTCCAAGATCAACCCGCTGGCCCCGGCCGAGCTGGTCATCGACCACTCCGTGATCGCGGACAAGTTCGGCACCCCGGAGGCGTTCCTGCAGAACGTCGAGCTGGAGTACGGCCGCAACCGCGAGCGCTACCAGTTCCTGCGCTGGGGCCAGACCGCCTTCGACGAGTTCAAGGTCGTCCCCCCGGGCACCGGCATCGTCCACCAGGTCAACATCGAGCACCTGGCCCGTACGGTCATGGTCCGTAACGGCCAGGCGTATCCCGACACCCTCGTCGGCACCGACTCCCACACCACCATGGTCAACGGCCTGGGCGTGCTGGGCTGGGGCGTCGGCGGCATCGAGGCCGAGGCCGCGATGCTCGGCCAGCCGGTCTCCATGCTGATCCCGCGCGTCGTGGGCTTCAGGCTGACCGGCGAGCTGCCCGCCGGCACCACCGCCACCGACCTGGTGCTGACGATCACCGAGATGCTGCGCAAGCACGGCGTCGTCGGCAAGTTCGTCGAGTTCTACGGTGAGGGCGTCGCCGCCACCTCGCTGGCGAACCGCGCCACCATCGGCAACATGTCGCCGGAGTTCGGCTCCACCGCCGCGATGTTCCCGATCGACGACGAGACCCTGAAGTACCTGCGCCTGACCGGCCGCGACAAGCAGCAGGTCGCGCTCGTCGAGGCGTACGCCAAGGAGCAGGGCCTGTGGCTGGACCCGGCCGCCGAGCCGGACTTCTCCGAGAAGCTGGAGCTCGACCTCTCCACGGTCGTCCCCTCCATCGCCGGCCCGAAGCGCCCGCAGGACCGCATCGTCCTCGCCAACGCCTCGCAGCAGTTCGCGCTCGACGTGCGCAACTACGTCAACGACGACGAGGAGGCCGGCAAGGAGTCCTTCCCGGCGTCCGACGCCCCGGCGTCCGCCAACGGCGTGCCGACCAAGCCCACCCCGGTCACGCTGGCCGACGGCACCTCCTTCGAGATCGACCACGGCGCCGTCACCGTCGCCGCGATCACCTCCTGCACCAACACCTCGAACCCCTACGTCATGGTCGCCGCGGCGCTCGTGGCGAAGAAGGCGGTCGAGAGGGGCCTGACCCGCAAGCCGTGGGTCAAGACCACCCTGGCCCCGGGCTCGAAGGTCGTCACCGACTACTTCGACAAGGCCGGCCTGACCCCGTACCTCGACAAGATGGGCTTCAACCTCGTCGGGTACGGCTGCACCACCTGCATCGGCAACTCCGGTCCGCTGGACGAGGAGATCTCGAAGGCGATCAACGAGGCCGACCTCGCCGTCACCTCGGTCCTCTCGGGCAACCGCAACTTCGAGGGCCGCATCAACCCCGACGTCAAGATGAACTACCTGGCCTCCCCGCCGCTGGTCGTCGCGTACGCCATCGCGGGCTCCATGAAGGTGGACATCACCACCGACGCGATCGGCACCGACACCGAGGGCAAGCCGGTCTTCCTCCAGGACATCTGGCCCTCCGAGGCCGAGGTCAACGACGTCGTGGCGAACGCCATCGGCGAGGACATGTTCAACAAGTCCTACGCGGACGTCTTCGCGGGCGACGCCCAGTGGCAGGCGCTGCCGATCCCGACCGGCAACACCTTCGAGTGGGACCCGCAGTCCACCTACGTGCGCAAGCCCCCCTACTTCGAGGGCATGACGATGGAGACCACCCCGGTCTCCGACATCGCCGGCGCGCGCGTGCTGGCGAAGCTGGGCGACTCGGTCACCACCGACCACATCTCCCCGGCCGGTGCGATCAAGGCCGACACCCCGGCCGGCAAGTACCTCACGGAGCACGGCGTCGAGCGCCGTGACTTCAACTCGTACGGTTCCCGCCGCGGCAACCACGAGGTCATGATCCGCGGCACCTTCGCCAACATCCGCCTCCGCAACCAGATCGCGGCGGGCACCGAGGGCGGCTTCACCCGCGACTTCACCGTCGAGGGCGCGCCGGTCTCCTTCATCTACGACGCCTCGCAGAACTACCAGGCCGCCGGCATCCCGCTGGTCATCCTGGCGGGCAAGGAGTACGGCTCGGGCTCGTCCCGCGACTGGGCCGCCAAGGGCACCGCGCTGCTCGGCGTCAAGGCCGTCATCGCCGAGTCCTACGAGCGCATCCACCGCTCCAACCTGATCGGCATGGGCGTCCTGCCCCTGCAGTTCCCCGAGGGCGCCACCGCGGCCTCCCTGGGCCTCACCGGCGAGGAGACCTTCGCCTTCACCGGTGTGGAGGAGCTGAACAACGGCACCACCCCGCGCACCGTCAAGGTGACCACCGACACCGGTGTGGAGTTCGACGCGGTAGTCCGCATCGACACGCCGGGCGAGGCGGACTACTACCGCAACGGCGGCATCATGCAGTACGTGCTCCGCAACCTCATCCGAGGCTGAGAGGCGCGCCAGGCGGAGCCGAATCAGTCGGGTCGGCTCCGCCAGTCGGCACCATAGGGCCGTATCCCCGGACACGGGGGTGCGGCCCTTCCGTCTGTTCCGGTGCCGTCGGTGGCCCCGGGCCAGGTGACGGTGAGGTCTCAACTCGGAAAAGCCGGAGCTGATCCTTGTGCATGATCTTGCTCACCCGAGCGGAAGTGGACTATACCTGTGCCCGTCCGGACCACCGCGAACCGAGCGGTCCCGGACCGGGGGACGGCGGGGACCTGCGGTGATGCCGCATGCGCGGCAACTGCCGGGCTGTCCCGCTTCCTTCACACTTCTGACGAAGGCGAGGACTTGAGCATGGGATCCACCTCCGCCCACGGCGAGAACAGCACCGACGGCCTCGGCCGCCGCGACCTGATCAAGCGCTCCGCGGCACTCGGCCTGATCACTGTGCCGACGATGAGCTTCCTGTCCGCGTGCGCCTCCGGCGCCGAGGAGGCCCCCAAGGGCGGTGCCCCCAAGGGGGCGGTCACCAAGGAGAACCCCTTCGGCGTCGCCAAGGGCGGCAAGCTCGACGTCGTCGTCTTCAAGGGCGGCTTCGGCGACGACTACGCGAAGGCCTGGGAGGCCGCCTTCGACAAGAAGTGGGGCACCACCAGCTCCCACCTGGGCACCCAGGAGATCACCGCCAAGCTCCAGCCGCGCTTCAACGCCGGGAACCCGCCGGACGTCGTCGACGACTCGGGCGCCCAGCAGATCAAGCTGGACGTCCTGGCCAAGGGCGGCCAGCTCGCCGACCTCACCGCCGTGCTCGACGCGCCCTCGCTGGACGACCCGACCAAGAAGGTGCGCGACACCCTCGTCGAAGGGGCCTACGAACAGGGCCTCCAGGGCGGCAAGTTCGTCGTCCTGAAGTACGTCTACGCCGTCTTCGGCTTCTGGTACTCCGGCAAGCTCTTCAAGGAGAAGGGCTGGACCCCGCCCAAGACGTGGGACGAGTTCCTGGCCGTCTGTACCAAGGCCAAGGAAGCGGGCATCGGCGGCCTCGCCCACCAGGGCAAGTTCCCGTACTACATCAACGTCGTCATCATGGACCTGATCGCCAAGAAGGGCGGTCTGGACGCCATGAAGGCGATCGACAACCTGGAGCCGAACGCCTTCGAGGGCAACCCGGCCGCCCTCGCCGCCGTCGAGGCCGTCTACGAGGTCGTCGAGAAGGGCCTCCTGCTGCCGGGCACCAACGGCCTCACCCACACGGAGTCCCAGACCGCCTGGAACCAGTACAAGGCCGCCTTCATCCCCAGCGGCTCCTGGCTGGAGAACGAGCAGCTCAAGCAGACCCCCGAGGACTTCGACATGAAGTTCCTGCCCATGCCGCTGCTGCCGGACAGCAAGCTGCCCTTCGAGGCCGTCCGGGCCGGCGTGGACGAGCCCTTCATCGTCCCGGAGAAGGCCGCCAACAAGGCCGCGGGCATGGAGTTCCTCCGCTCGATGCTCTCCCGCGAGTGGTCCACGATCTTCGCCCAGCAGGCCAACTCCCTCACCGTCGTCAAGGACGGCGTGGACCCCGCCGTCAAGCTCCGCCCGGGCACCGAGTCGGCCGTCGAGGCCCTCAAGGCCGCCGGCGGCAACACCTTCAGCTACCGCTACCCGGACTGGTACAGCGAGATGGACACCGAGATCCAGAACGCGTCCAATGAGCTGATGGCCCAGCGCATCCAGCCGAAGGAATGGATCAAGCGGGCGCAGGCTGCGGTAGACAAGGCTGCCAAGGACCCGAACGCGAAGAACAACAAGCGCAGCTGACGACGCGTCCACCGGACACCCGGCAACACCAGGGACGGACACCATGAGCCACGCAGCCCAGGGGAGGGGGAAGGCCGGCTTCATCACCGGTTTCCTCATCGCACCGATCGCGCTGTACCTGACCTTCGTCATCTGGCCGTATGTTCAGACATTCGGCTATTCCTTCACCAACTGGTCGGGCCAGTCACCGGTCTTCGACTTCGTCGGCCTGGACAACTACACGGCGTTGCTGAAGGACGAGGTCTTCCGCGGCGCGCTGTGGCACAACCTGCTGCTCCTGGTGTTCGTCCCGGCGATCACCATCCTGCTCGCCCTCTTCTTCGCCTTCATGGTGAACGCGGGAGGGCGCAGCGGGGCCGGCGGCGTGCAGGGCGTCTCCGGCTCGCGCCTCTACAAGGTCGTCTACTTCTTCCCCCAGGTCCTCTCCCTCGCGATCCTCGCCGTGCTCTTCGGCGCCATCTACCGCAGCGACGAGGGAGGCCTGCTCAACGGCTTCCTCATCAAGACCGGCCTGGTCGACCCGCAGCACCCGATCGAATGGCTCAACGAGCCGAACTTCGTCCTCTGGTGCCTGCTGTTCGTGGTGGTCTGGCACGGCGTCGGCTTCTACCTCGTCCTCTTCTCCGCCGCCATGCAGTCCGTACCGAAGGACATCTACGAGGCCGCGCTCCTCGACGGCGCCGGGCGCGCCCAGACCTTCTTCAAGGTCACCCTGCCCCTGCTGTGGGATTCTGTGCAGACCTCCGCGGTCTACCTGGGCATCGCCGCGATGGACATGTTCGTGCTGGTGTCGACCATGACCTCGGGCCAGTTCGGCGGCGGACCCGACCACCACAGCGAGGTCATGGCCACGGTGCTGATGCGCAACTTCCTGTACTTCGGCAAGAGCGGCTACGCCTGCGCCATGGGCGTGGTGATGCTCGTCCTGACCATGATCCTCTCCGTCATCACGCTGCGCGCCACCCGCCGCGAGCGCATCGAGTTCTGAAGCGGAGTGCCCTGATGACAACACAGTCCACAGTGATCAAGGCTCCGGGCGAAGCCGCCGCGGAGAGCTCCTCCGGAGCCGGACGGACGGGAGAGCCGGACCGGCGCTCCGAGGGCGTGGTCCTCAACGTCTTCTCGCACGGGTTCCTCGCCCTCTGGGCGATCATGATCGTGCTGCCCCTGATCTGGCTCGTCCTCGGCTCCTTCAAGACCGACGCGCAGATCGGCGGCTCCGCCCTCAGCTGGCCCTCGAACTGGCACCTGGACGCGTTCGGCCGGGCCTGGGACAAGGGCATCGGCGGCTACTTCGGCAACACCCTCGTCGTGCTGGTGTTCTCGGTCCCGCTGACCATGCTGTTCGGCTCCATGGCCGCGTACGTCCTGGCCCGCTACCCCTTCAAGGGGAACCGGGCCGTCTACTACTTCTTCGTCAGCGGCGCGATGTTCCCCGTGTTCCTCGCGCTCGTCCCGCTGTTCTTCATGGTCAAGCGCTTCGACATGCTGAACACCTACCAGGGCCTGATCCTCGTGTACATCGCGTACTCGATGCCCTTCACCATCTTCTTCATGCACTCGTTCTTCCGGACGCTGCCCACCGCCGTGTACGAGGCGGCCGTGATCGACGGGGCGTCCGACACCCGGATCTTCTTCCAGGTGATGCTGCCGATGGCCAAGCCCGGCCTGATCAGCGTCGGGATATTCAATGTCCTGGGCCAGTGGAACCAGTACATCCTGCCCGCCGTGCTGATGCAGCCCCAGTCGAGCGCGGACCCCGAGCGCTACATGCTCACCCAGGGCCTGATCCAGCTCCAGCAGCAGATGGGGTACGAGACGGACCTGCCCGTGCTGTTCGCCGGGGCGACCATCGCGATCATTCCCATGCTCGCGGTCTACCTGTCCTTCCAGCGCCAGATCCAGGCCGGCCTGACCTCCGCCACCCTCAAGTAGCGGCCGGGCCCGGACCCCTGACGGGGGACCGGGCCCGTGCCGCGTCCCCGGGCCTACGCCCGGCCCGGATCCGGCACCACCGCCCAGCTGACCGCCGAGACCGACGGGTCGAGGGAGAGGTTGCTGACCGCCTCCTCCAGCGCCCGGCCCTCCTGCCCCTCGGCGGTCAGCAGCGCGGACACGGTCACCAGGCCCGCCGTCGGGCCGTCCTGGCTGCGGATCGACCGCAGCTGGTACCCCGGCCGGCCCAGCGCGTCGACCAGCCGGTGCCGGATGTGTGCCTCCTCCGCCTCCAGGCACACCGCCTCGAAGTGGAAGTCGGCGACGGCCTCGGCCCCGCCGCGCGGCTCCCGGTCCAGCCGCCGGCCCAGCGGGCGCAGCAGGAGGTTGGCCCCCACCACGCCCACCGTGCCGCAGGCGGCCAGGACGAACAGGCCGACTCCCGCGAGGCAGCCCACGGCCGCCGAACACCACAGGGTGGCGGCCGTGTTCAGGCCCGCGACGCTCAGCCCGTCCCGCATGATCACCCCGGCGCCGAGGAACCCGATCCCGGAGACGATCTGCGCCGCGACCCGCGAGCCGTCGTAGTTCACCTCCGAGACCGCGCTGAGGAACCCGTACTGGGAAAGCAGTACGAACAGCGCCGCTCCGCCCGCGACCAGGGCGTTCGTCCGCAGCCCCGCCATCCGGGCCCGCCACTGCCGCTCCAGGCCGATCACCGCTCCGAAGCCGAGCGCGGCGGCCAGGTGCCCGGCCATCTGCCATTCGGTGAGCAGCACGGGCGTCTCCTTCCTCCGTGTGGACGGTCGGCCGTCACAGCCAGGTGTTGAACCTGCGGATGTACCAGGTCTTCACGAGCTGGGTGAGCGTGCAGTACGCGAGGAGCACGCCGATCAGCCACGGGAAGTAGCCGGCCGGCAGCGCCGTGAAGCCCAGCGGGGCGGCCAGCGGCGAGAACGGCAGCCACAGCCCGGTCAGGACCGCGAGGACCGTCATCACCATCACCGGCCAGGAGGCGCTGGACTGGATGAAGGGGATCTTCCGGGTGCGGATCATGTGGACGATCAGGGTCTGCGAGAGCAGGCCCTCGATGAACCAGCCGGACTGGAAGAGCGCCTGGTGCGCCTCGCTGTTCGCCCCGAAGACGTGCCACATGATCAGGAACATCGAGATGTCGAAGATCGAACTGACGGGGCCGATGGTGACCATGAAGCGGCCGATGCCCTTGGCGTCCCAGTTGCGGGGCCCCCGCAGGTACTCCTCGTCCATCCGGTCCCACGGGGTGGCCAGCTGCGAGATGTCGTAGACCAGGTTCTGGACCAGCAGCATGATCGCGAGCATCGGCTGGAAGGGGATGAAGGCGCTCGCGACCAGCACCGAGAAGACGTTGCCGAAGTTCGACGAGGCCGTCATCTTGATGTACTTGATGGTGTTGCCGAAGGTGGTCCGGCCCTGGATCACGCCCTGCTCCAGGACGGTCAGGTCCTTCTCCAGCAGGATGATGTCGGCCGACTCCTTGGCGATGTCCACGGCCGTGTCCACCGAGATGCCGACGTCGGCGTCGCGCAGCGCGGCCGCGTCGTTGATGCCGTCCCCGAGGAACCCTACGGTGTGCCCCTCGGCCTGGAGGGCCCGTACGATCCGGGCCTTCTGGACGGGGTTGACCTTGGCGAAGACCGTCGTACGGGCGGCCAGCGCGCGCAGTGCGTGCTCGTCGAGGGCGTCGGTCTCCGCGCCCGGCACCACGTGCCCGACGTCGAGGCCGACGTCCGCGCAGACCCGGGCGGCGACGAGCTCGTTGTCGCCGGTGACCACCTTGACCGCGATGCCCTTGTCGGCCAGGCCCCGGAGCGCCCGGGCGGCGTCGGCCTTCGGCGGGTCGAGGAAGGCGAGGAAGCCGACGAGGGTGAGGCCGTCCTCGTCCGCGACGGTGTAGGTGTCGCGCGGTGCGGCGACCGTGCGGGTGGCGACGGCCAGGACGCGCAGGCCCTGCCGGTTGTTCTCCTCGGCGATCCGGGTGGCGTGCCACCGCAGCTGCTCGGTCAGTTCGACGCGCTCACCGCGGTCCTTCATGTGGGTGCAGAGGTCCAGGACCTCTTCGACGGCGCCCTTGGTGATCACCACATGCTCGGTGGGGCCGGGGTCGCCGACGATCGCGTTGCGCTTCAGGACCACGGACATCCGGCGCCGGGCGAAGTCGAAGGGGATCTCGTCGACCATCGAGAACCGTGCGTCGACGACAACCTCCTCGGCCTCGTTGACGCGGTCGATGACCGCCTGGTCCATCAGGTTCCGCAGTCCGGTCTGGAAGTGGGCGTTGAGGTAGCCGTACTCCAGGACCTCGTTGTCCTCCGTGCCGTGCACGTCCAGGTAGCGGTCCAGGACGATCCGGTCCTCGGTGAGGGTGCCGGTCTTGTCCGTGCACAGCACGTCCATGGCGCCCAAATTCTGGATCGCGCCCAGCCGCTTGACGACGACCTTGCGCCGGGACATGGCGACGGCGCCGCGGGCCAAGTTGGCGGACACGACCATCGGCAGCATTTCCGGGGTCAGGCCGACCGCGACGGCGATACCGAAGAGGAAGGCCTCGTTCCAGTCGCTCTTCGTGAAGCCGTTGATCATGAAGACGACCGGGACCATGACGAGCATGAAGCGGATCAGCAGGAGGCTGACCCGGCGGACGCCGGTGTGTCGAAGTTGGTCTGCGGGCGCTCGCCCACCAGCGAGCCGGCCATCGAGCCGAAGTGGGTGTCCGAGCCGGTGGCGACGACGACGCCGGTGGCGGTTCCGGAGGTGACCGAGGTCCCCATGAGTACGAGGTTGTCGGCCTCGACCGGGTCGCTGGTCCCGTGCCGGCCGAGGTCCTCGGTCCGGGTGTCGGCCTTGGCGACGGGCAGGGACTCGCCGGACAGGGCCGCCTGGCCGACCATCAGGTCCTTGGGCGTGATCAGTCGCAGGTCCGCCGGGACGAGGTCGCCGGCGGCCAGCTTGACCATGTCGCCCGGGACCACCTGGTCCATGGGCACCTCGAACGTGGTGGGGCCGGAGCCGCTGCCGGCCCGGCGCTGCACGGCGCAGGTGGTGGTCACGAGCCGGCCCAGCGCGTCGGCGGCCCGGCCGGAGCGGAACTCCTGCCAGAAGCGCAGCAGCCCGCTGATCGCCACCATCGCGGAGAGGATGACGACGCCCGGGTCCCCGGGGTCCTGCCAGTACATGACCGCGGCCAGGAAGACCAGGACGGCGATGAAGGGGTTCCGGTACGCCTTCGCGAGCTGGAAATACCAGCGGGGGGCGCGCTCCTGGGCGACGGTGTTGGGGCCGTGCCGTTCGAGGCGCAGCGCGGCCTCGGCGTGGGTGAGGCCGTGGCGCGAGGCGTCGACGGACTGGAGGACCTGGACGCCCGGGCGGGCGCTCGTCGCGGCGAGCCGCTCGCCGACGAGCCGGGTACGTGCCTCCGGCTCGGCGGCCTTGCGCTCGCGGCGGGTCCGGCCCGGCGGTGCGAGCTTCGCCGGGGTGCGGGGGGTGAGCATGGTCATGACGAATACCTCCCTCCACGGCGTCCGGGCAGCGCGGAGCCGCACGGTCACGTGGAGTGATCACGTGTCGGCGCGCGAGGGCACGGAACGGCCGCGGGGCACGCCGGTGGGCATGGGTGACGCAGGCCCCACGGGATCGACGGAATCGTCAGGGCATGCGGAAAGGAAACGGGGGCAGGGTGACGCGGAACGCGTGGAGGCAACCACGGGGTGCCGCGGCCGTGCGCACTCGGGGAAAGGCGGCCGAGCCGAAGGTCAGCCGACGGGAGCGCTGCAAGGACTTCGATCGGGACTCATCCCGAACACCTCCTTGCGTAGAGCGCTGTCATCACGGGGCGCCCGGTCCGGCCGGAAAGGCCGCAGAGGATCGGCGCCTTTGCGACCGTAGCACGATCGGAGCGACCGTTCTCTCCCCCTTCTGGCCGGTAGTGGCCGATTCGTGCCGCGTCAGCCTCTTGACGTCTGGAGGCGCAAAGGCTCGACTTAAGGTTCACAAGTTGGAGAGACGCCGGGGTCTCGGAGCGCCAAGCCGTCAGGGCCCGGCTCGGGGGGCGACGGCTTGCCGTCGCTTATGGGCAGGAGTGGATGAGTCGTGCAGACTCCCGGATCGCAGTCCTCGCTGCATCGAGCGAATCTGGAACGGGTCGTGCGGGCGGTGCGGCTCGCGGGATCGCTGACCCAGGCGGAGATCGCCCGTGCCACCGGACTGTCGGCGGCCACGGTCTCCAACATCGTCCGGGAACTGAAGGAAGCCGGGACCGTCGAGGTCACGGACACGTCGGCCGGCGGACGGCGGGCCCGGAGCGTCTCGCTCAGCGGGGACGCGGGCATCGTCATAGGCGTCGACTTCGGCCACACCCACCTGCGCGTGGCGGTCGGGAACCTCGCCCACCAGGTACTGGCCGAGGAGGCCGAGCCGCTGGACGTGGACGCCTCCTGGGCGGACGGCTTCAACCGGGCCGAAACCCTGGTCGGACGGCTGGTCGCGGGCGTCGGGGTGGGCCTGGACAAGGTCATCGGCGTCGGGCTGGGCGTGCCGGGGCCCATCGACGTGGAGTCCGGGACCCTGGGCTCGACCGCGATCCTGCCTGGCTGGGCCGGGATCAACCCCCGCCAGGAGCTGTCGCAGCGCCTCGGCGTGCCGGTGTACGTGGACAACGACGCCAACCTCGGCGCGCTCGGCGAGCTGGTGTGGGGGAGCGGCCGGGGGGTCAAGGACCTCGCGTACATCAAGGTCGCCAGCGGTGTGGGCGCCGGGCTGGTGATCAACGGCCAGATCTACCGGGGGCCGGGCGGCACGGCCGGCGAGATCGGGCACATCACGCTGGACGAGTCGGGCCCCGTCTGCCGCTGCGGCAACCGCGGCTGCCTGGAGACGTTCGCGGCCGCCCGGTACGTCCTGCCGCTGCTCCAGGGCACGCACGGGCCGGAGCTGACGATGGAGCGGGTGGTGGAGCTGGCCCGCGGCGGCGACCCCGGCTGCCGCCGGGTGATCACGGACGTGGGCCGCCACATCGGCAGCGGCGTGGCCAGCCTCTGCAACCTCCTGAACCCGAGCCGGGTGGTCCTGGGCGGGTCGCTCGCGGACGCCGGTGAACTGGTCCTGGCCCCCATCCGTGAATCAGTGGGGAGGTACGCGATCCCGAGCGCGGCCCGGCAGTTGTCGGTGCTGACCGGGTCGCTCGGAGGACGGGCGGAGGTGTTGGGGGCACTGGCCCTCGTGCTCAGCGAGATGGGCGATTCGACGCTTTTGTCGCACCATGGAAGTGGAGTGCGAGCACCAGCCGTCTTGTCTTCAGGTAGATAACGGATGGCACCGTTGTCATCTCGTTAAGGATTCACTCCTTGACGGCAAAACGCGGCCGGGGTTGACTCACATCCACCTCGGCCGCAGTGTTGCGGCCTCGTCAGGGAGGTTCAAGTAATGAACACTCGTATGCGTAGAGCCGCCGTAGCCGTTGCCGCCGGCGCCATGGCCGTCTCGCTTGCCGCTTGTGGCAGTGCGAAGGAGGCCGGCGAGAAGCCGAAGGACTCCGCCGCGGTCGGCGACGCCATCAAGGTCGGGCTGCTCCTTCCGGAGAACCAGACCGCGCGGTACGAGAAGTTCGACAAGCCGCTGATCGAGAAGAAGGTCGCCGAACTGACGCGCGGCAAGGGCGAGGTCGTCTACGCCAACGCCAAGCAGGACGCGACCACGCAGAACTCCCAGGTCGACACGATGATCACCAACAAGGTGAACGTCCTCATCGTGGACGCGGTGGACTCCAAGGCCATCGCCGGCGCGGTCAAGCGCGCCAAGGACGCCGGCATCCCGGTCGTCGCCTACGACCGTCTGGCCGAGGGCCCGATCGACGCCTACACCTCCTTCGACAACGAAGAGGTCGGCAAGGTCCAGGGCAAGGCGCTGCTGGAGGCCCTGGGCGACAAGGCCAAGGACGGCCAGATCGTCATGATGAACGGTTCGGTCACCGACCCGAACGCCAAGCTCTTCAAGTCCGGTGCCCACTCCGTCCTCGACGGCAAGGTGAACATCGGCAAGGAGTACGACACGGTCGAGTGGAAGCCGGAGAACGCCAACACCAACATGGCGGCGGCCCTCTCGGCGCTCGGCAAGGACAAGATCGTCGGCGTCTACTCCGCCAACGACGGCATGGCCGGCGGCATCATCACCGCCCTCAAGGCGGCCGGTCTGTCCACCCTGCCCCCGGTCACCGGCCAGGACGCCGAACTCGCCGGTGTGCAGCGGATCGTGTCGGGCGAGCAGTTCATGAGCGTCTACAAGCCGTACGCCCCCGAGGCCTCGGCCGCGGCGGAGATGGCCGTCGCCCTCGCCAAGGGCGAGAAGATCGACGGGATCATCAACCAGAAGGTCGACAGCCCGACCACCAAGGCCGTCCCGTCCGTCCTGATCCCGGTCGTCTCGCTCACGAAGGCGAACATCAACGACACCGTCGTCAAGGACGGGGTCTACAAGGTCGAAGAGATCTGCACCGACAAGTACGCGGCCGCCTGCGCCACCGCCGGCATCAAGTAAGGCCCCCGTCGCCCGCTCGCACGGCGACCCCCACGCCTGCCCGGCGCCCCGCCCCTTCTTACCCCGCCACCCGCGGGGCGCCGGGCAGAAACGTTTCACCCGTCTTGCTCCCGCTCTACCCCCCATTCGCCCCGCTCCTGCTCTTTTGCACGACATCCCCGCCGGTCAGGCGGCGAAGGAGATGGTTCATGTGTCCGCTGCGCCCGTGCTGGCGTTGCGAGGGGTCTCGAAGCGGTTCGGCGCCGTTCAGGCCCTGACCGACGTAGAACTCGAGATCCACTCCGGTGAGGTGGTCGCCCTGGTGGGCGACAACGGCGCCGGCAAGTCCACGCTGGTCAAGACGATCGCCGGCGTGCACCCCATCGATGACGGCGTCATCGAGTGGGAGGGCCGCCCGGTCTCCATCGGCAAGCCCCACGACGCCCAGAACCTGGGCATCGCGACGGTCTACCAGGACCTCGCGCTGTGCGACAACATCGACGTCGTCGGCAACCTCTTCCTCGGCCGTGAGCTCAAGCGCCGCGGTGTCCTCGACGAGGTGGAGATGGAGCGCCGCGCCCGCGAGCTCCTCACCACCCTGTCCATCCGGATCCCCAGTGTCCGGATCCCCATCGCCTCGCTCTCCGGCGGTCAGCGCCAGACCGTGGCGATCGCCCGCTCGATGCTCGGCGAGCCCCAGCTCGTCATCCTCGACGAGCCCACCGCCGCCCTCGGCGTCGAGCAGACCGCACAGGTCCTCGACCTCGTGGAGCGGCTGCGCGAGCGCGGCCACGCCGTGATCCTCATCAGCCACAACATGGCCGATGTGAAGGCCGTCGCCGACAAGGTGGCGGTCCTGCGGCTGGGCCGCAACAACGGTGTCTTCAGCGTCGCCGACACCTCGCAGGAAGAGATCATCTCCGCCATCACGGGAGCCACGGACAACGCCGTGACCCGCCGCGCGGCCCGCACCGGGGAGGCCCGCAAGTGAGCACCGAGAACCCTGCCCCGCTGCACAAGGCGACGGACGGCGCCGGAAGCCACGCCGTGGTCAACCCGGCAGCCGCGGCGGACGCCATCCCCGCCGTGGACCCGCGCCTGCTCGTCCGCGAGCAGGGCCTCGCGGGATACCTGAGCGAGTTCGGCCGCAAGATGAAGGCCGGCGACCTGGGGTCCATCCCGGTCGTCATCGGCCTGATCATCATCTGGGGCATCTTCCAGGGGCTGAACGCGAACTTCCTCTCCCCGGAGAACCTCACCAACATCGCGATCACGATGACCGCCACCGGCATGATGGCCGTCGGCATCATCTTCGTGCTGCTGCTCGGTGAGATCGACCTCTCGGTCGGCTCGGTCAGCGGCGTCTCGGGCGCCATCGTCGCCGTCCTGTCCGTCACCCACGGCATGAACGAGTGGCTGGCGATCCTCGCGGCGGTCGCGGGCGGCGCCCTGATCGGCTCCATCCACGGCTTCTTCTTCGCCCGGATCGGCGCCCCGGCCTTCGCCGTCACCCTGTCGGGCCTGTTGTTCTGGTCCGGCGCGATGCTGCAGATCCTCGGCAGCAACGGCACCATCAACCTGGACTCCGACGGTGTGGTCGGCAAGCTGACCACGTACTTCTTCTCGGACGTGGCCGTCGGCTACGCGCTGGCCGCCCTCGCGGTGGCCGGTTACTTCCTCGGCTCCTTCTTCGACGCCCGGCGTCGCGAGGCGGCCGGGGTGCCCTCCCGGCCGCTGGGTGAGATCCTGCTGCGCACCGGCCTGCTCGCGGTGTTCACCTTCGGTCCCGCCGTCGTGTTCAACCAGTACAAGGGCCTGCCGCTCGCGGTGGTGCTCTTCATCCTGGCCCTGGTCGGCACGGACTTCCTCCTGCGCCGCACCACCTTCGGCCGCCAGGTCTTCGCGCTCGGCGGCAGCGTCGAGGCCTCCCGGCGCGCCGGCATCAACATCAACCGGGTCCGGATCACGGTCTTCGCGATCGCCGGCACCTTCGCCGCCATCGGCGGGCTCTTCTGGGCCTCCAAGATCGCGGCGGCCAACCAGAGCGCCGGCGCCGGCGACCTGCTGATGAACGTCATCGCCGCGGCCGTCATCGGCGGCACCAGCCTCTTCGGCGGCCGGGGCCGGACCTGGAACGCCCTCCTCGGCGTCATGGTCATCACCTCGATCCAGTACGGCCTGGCCCTGGAGGGCATCGCGACGCCGATCCAGTACATGATCACCGGTGCGGTGCTGCTGGCCACCGTGGTGATCGACTCGGTCACGCGCAAGACCCAGAAGACCGCCGGACGGGCCTGACCGCCCTCCCGGACGCCACGTCCGCCGGTAAGACCGGTCACAGTGCCCGGTGCCACTTCGTGTGGCACCGGGCATCGGTGCGTACAAATACCCGCACAGCTGTGCGGGTATACGCCCGTTTGGGGTGTGTGACCGCACGGCACTGTGTACATGTATGACAAAGGTGTGACTCCGCCGGGACGGCCCGATGACCGCGCCCGTGAGCGGAACATTAGACTCGTCAGACCAGCTGGCGACTGCAAGGAGGCACGGGTGCTGCTGACCCGCATCAAGGGACCGCGCGATCTGGACCGGCTCGGCAAGGAGGAGCTCGACCAGCTCGCCTCGGAGATCAGGTCCTTCCTCGTCGACGCCGTCTCCAAGACCGGCGGGCACCTCGGCCCCAACCTCGGGGTGGTCGAACTGACGATCGCCCTGCACCGGGTCTTCGACTCGCCCAAGGACAAGATCCTCTTCGACACCGGCCACCAGGCCTACGTCCACAAGCTCCTCACCGGCCGCCAGGACTTCGGCGGGCTGCGCACCAAGGGCGGCCTGTCCGGCTACCCGTCGCGCGCCGAGTCCGAGCACGACGTGATCGAGAACTCGCACGCCTCCACCGTGCTGGGCTGGGCCGACGGCTTCGCCAAGGCCAACGAGGTGCTCGGCCGCGAGGACCACCACGTCGCCGCCGTCATCGGCGACGGCGCGCTCACCGGCGGCATGGCCTGGGAGGCGCTGAACAACATCGCCGCCGCCAAGGACCGCCCGCTGGTCATCGTGGTCAACGACAACGAGCGCTCGTACGGCCCCACCATCGGCGGCCTCGCGAACCACCTGGCGACCCTGCGCACCACCGACGGCTACGAGCGCTTCCTGGCCCGCGGCAAGGACCTCCTGGAGCGCACCCCCGTCGTCGGGAAGCCCCTCTACGAGACCCTGCACGGCGCCAAGAAGGGCCTCAAGGACTTCATCGCCCCGCAGGGCATGTTCGAGGACCTCGGCCTCAAGTACGTCGGCCCCATCGACGGCCACGACATCGAGGCGCTGGAATCGGCGCTGCAGCGCGCCAAGCGCTTCGGCGGACCGGTCATCGTGCACTGCCTCACCCAGAAGGGCCGGGGCTACGAGCCGGCCGTCCAGGACGAGGCGGACCGCTTCCACGCGGTCGGAGTGATCCACCCCGACACCGGCCTGCCGGTGAAGACCGCCGCGGCCAGCTGGACCTCCGTCTTCGCCGACGAGATGGTCAAGCTCGGCAGGGAGCGCAAGGACATCGTCGCCATCACCGCGGCCATGCTCCAGCCGGTGGGCCTGAAGAAGTTCGCGGACGCCTACCCGGACCGCATCTTCGACGTCGGCATCGCCGAGCAGCACGGCGCCACCTCCGCCGCGGGCCTGGCCAGCGGCGGCGTGCACCCCGTCTTCGCGGTCTACGCGACCTTCCTCAACCGCGCCTTCGACCAGGTCCTCATGGACGTCGCCCTGCACAAGTGCGGGGTGACCTTCGTCCTGGACCGCGCGGGCGTCACCGGTGACGACGGCGCCTCCCACAACGGCATGTGGGACATGTCCATCCTCCAGGTCGTCCCCGGCCTGCGCCTCGCGGCCCCGCGCGACGCCGAGCAGCTGCGGGCCCAGCTCCGCGAGGCCGTCGCGGTCCAGGACGCCCCGACCGTCGTGCGCTACTCGAAGGGCGTCGTCGGCCCGGCCGTCCCGGCCGTCGGACGCATCGGCGGCATGGACGTGCTGCGCATCCCGGCCCCCGAGGTCACCCGACCGGACGTACTCATCGTCTCGGTCGGCGCACTCGCCCCGATGTGCCTGGAGATCGCCGCCCTGCTGGACAAGCAGGGCATCACCTCGACCGTCGTCGACCCCCGTTGGGTCAAGCCGGTCGACGAGGCCCTGGCCCCGCTCGCGGACGGCCACCGGGTGGTCGTCACCGTCGAGGACAACGGCCGCACCGGCGGCGTGGGCGCCGCCGTCTCCCAGACCCTGCGGGACGCCGGCGTCGACGTACCGCTGCGCGACTTCGGCATTCCGCAGCGCTTCCTCGACCACGCGCCGCGCAAGGAGATCCTGGCCGAGATCGGCCTGACCGCCCCGGACATCGCCCGGCAGGTCACGGGCCTGGTGGCCAAGCTCGACGGGCGCTACGACACCGAGCCGGCGGCCACCGTCGACTAGTCCGTAGATCGCCGCGCGGTTGCACGTCACGGGCCGGGAGATCACCCTTGAGGTGGGCCTCCCGGCCCGTTCGCGTGCGTCGACACCTGTTCGGAGGTGCGTTGGTGAGTAGGGATATGAACAGCCCCTTCCGCACCAAGACGGTGGAGCAGTCCATCCGCGACACGGAGGAGCCGGAACACGCGCTCCGCAAGTCGCTCTCCGCCTGGGACCTGACCGTGTTCGGTGTGGGTGTCATCATCGGCACCGGCATCTTCGTCCTCACGGGCATCGCGGCCCGGAACAACGCCGGACCCGCCACCGCCCTCGCCTTCGTGGCAGCGGGCGTCGTCTGTGCCCTCGCGGCGCTCTGCTACGCCGAGTTCGCGTCCACCGTGCCGGTGGCCGGCTCGGCCTACACCTTCTCGTACGCCTCGATCGGTGAGCTGCCCGCCTGGATCATCGGCTGGGACCTGGTCCTGGAGTTCGCGCTCGGCACCGCCGTCGTGGCGGTCGGCTGGTCCGGGTACGTGCGTCACCTCCTGGAGACCAACCTCGGCTGGGACATGCCCGTCGCGCTGGCCGGACCCGACGCGGGAGGAACCTTCGACCTGCTGGCCTTCCTGCTGATCCTGGCGCTGACCGCGATCCTGGTCGTCGGGACGAAGCTCTCGGCCCGGATCACCGCGATCGTGGTCGCCATCAAGGTCACCGTGGTGCTGCTGGTCATCGTCGCGGGCCTGTTCTTCATCAAGGCCGACAACTACTCGCCGTTCATCCCCCCGGCCCAGTCGCAGGAGGCGGGCGGCGGCCTGCACGCGCCACTGGTCCAGCTGCTCTTCGGCTACGCGCCCACCAACTTCGGCGTCATGGGCATCTTCACCGCGGCCTCCCTCATCTTCTTCGCCTTCATCGGCTTCGACGTGGTGGCCACCGCGGCCGAGGAGACCAAGAACCCCCAGCGGGACATGCCGCGCGGCATTCTCGGCTCGCTGATCATCTGCACGGTGCTCTACGTCGCCGTGACGCTGGTGGTCACCGGCATGCAGAAATACTCGGAGATGTCGCCCAGCGCCCCGCTCGCCGAGGCCTTCAAATCCGTGAACCAGCCGTTCTTCGCCGGCGCCATCAGTCTCGGGGCGTCCGTCGGTCTGATCACCGTGTGCATGATCCTGCTGCTCGGCCAGACCCGGGTGTTCTTCGCGATGAGCCGTGACGGACTGCTGCCGCGGGTCTTCTCCGTCACCCACCCCAAGTACCGCACCCCCTACCGGGCGACCATCCTGCTCGGCGGGGTCATCGCCGTCGTCGCGGGCTTCACCAGTCTGGAGAAGCTCGCGGAGCTGGTGAACATCGGCACCCTGTTCGCCTTCGTGGTGGTCGCCCTCGGCGTCATCGTCCTGCGCCGGACCCGCCCCGACCTGCACCGGGCCTTCCGCACCCCGTGGGTTCCGGTGGTCCCGATCGTGTCGATCGCGGCCTCGCTCTGGCTGATGCTCAACCTGCCGGCCGAGACCTGGATCCGCTTCGGGGTCTGGATGGCGATCGGCGTCGTCGTCTACTTCCTCTACGGCCGCAGCCACAGCAGGCTGGGCCGGGGGGAGGAAGTCCGCGTGTACCGCGCGGACCGCTGAGCCCGCGCTCCGAAGTCCCCGGCCCGGGGCGGCTCAGCCGCCGGTGGCCGGGGACTTCTTCGCGGAGGCGGGGATCTTCTGGTCGTTGCGCAGGGCCTCCCACAGCTGGGTCGCCTGCGGCTCCGCGGTGATCACGCGGTTCCGGTCCACCTTGTCGTAGGCGACCGGGAGCATGATGGTCTCCATGGTCTCCGGGTCCACGCCCTTCATGCTCTGCGCGAAGTCCGAGAGCGCGGTGAGCGAGGCGAGATCGGAGTCCGTGGTCAGCGACTTGGTGCCGGCGTCCGCGAGCTTGTAGAGCCGGGCCGGATTGCCGAGGGCGTCCTGCTTCTTGATCTCGGACAGCATCGCCATCATGAACTGCTGCTGCAGGCCTATTCGGCCGAGGTCGCTGCCGTCGCCGTAGCCGTAGCGGGTACGGACGAACTTGAGCGAGTCGGTGCCGTTCAGCCGGTGGGTGCCCGCGTCCAGCTTCAGGCCGCCCTTGGCCCCGGTCATCGGCTTGTCGAGGGTGACGGTGACCCCGCCGAGCGCGTCCACCAGGCCCTTGAAGCCGGCGAAGTCCACCTCGACGAAGTGGTCGACGCGGACGCCGGACATGGCCTCGACGGTCTTGACGAC
The DNA here is from genome assembly GCF_042717785.1 of Streptomyces sp. NPDC058619. Taxonomy (NCBI): domain Bacteria; kingdom Bacillati; phylum Actinomycetota; class Actinomycetes; order Kitasatosporales; family Streptomycetaceae; genus Streptomyces; species Streptomyces sp. NPDC058619. Next base: position 225,132 of record NZ_JBHXQN010000007.1, on the reverse strand, counting down.
GCAGGCCGGGCCGCCGGTGCTGTAGATGCTGTTGAACATGGCGCGCTTCTGCGCCGGGGCCGTCTTGCCGCCCTCGCCCTTGCACTCGGGCCGGTTGACCAGGGTGTCGCGCGGGATGCTGACCGCGGTCGCCTTGGCCCGGCCCTCGGGTATGTGCACCAGCATGGTGGTGTCGGAACGGGCCCCGCTGACGTCGCCGTGGTCCAGGTCGGCATTGGCCCCGGCCCGGGAGTCGGAGCCGAGCACCAGGACGTTCTGCGCCCCGGCGACGACCTTCTTCGGCCGGTCGTCCCCGATGGCCCGGTCCAGGTCGACGCTGGAGAGGTTGCTGTTGAGGCTGCTGTACATCCACCACCCCGTGCCGGCCGCGGCGAGGATCAGGAGTGCCACCGACAGCAGAATGATCCGCCTGACGCGCTGACCGCGGGTCCGAACCCGCTTGCGACCACCTCGCCGGGAACGGCGGGGGGCTTCATTGTCAGGGGTCATGACGTCCTGGCTCATGCTGCTGTTCCTCAATGGTGGTAGTGCGAGCGGTTGTTGGCAGGTGACGGACGCCCGAAAGGTGTGAGACCGCCCCGCCCTCCCACGCTGATCGTGCATTGTAGGCAGCAAATGAGACAGGCGTGCGGTCCACCGACTCGAATCGCTTGTCTGTACGTCCCACTATTATTCGCCTTGACTGGGCCCCCGGGCGGCTCGGTACCACTTCTGGAAGGGTCGCGGTGAGCGATTTCGTTGTCGACGGGCGCTGGCTCTCCCTCGGTAAGGACGGCCGCCTCACGGCCTTCGTCCGTTCGGGCGGCGGGCTGCTGCGCTGGACGGAGGAGGCGCCGGGCGGGCCGAAGTGGACCGGCCCCGACCTCAAGGAGACTCCCGAGCTCTCCCACATCTGCGTGGCTCAGGGCGTCGACGGCTACCTGCACCTGCTGGGCCGCCGCACCGCGCGGGGGGCGGACGGGGTGCCGGTGGTGGACTTCGTCCAGGCGACGCAGTTCCAGACGGGCCGCCCGTCGACCGACTGGTTCGCGCTGGGGAGCCCGTCCAAGGACCGTGAGCGCGCCGCGATGGCGGGCCCGCCGGTCGGGGCGGTGGCCGGATCGGGGGCGGTGTACGTCTTCGTCCGGCATGCCGGTGGGGGCGTGTCCATGCGCCGTCAGGGCAAGCGCGGCGCGTGGGAGCCGTGGCGGAACCTGCAGGGCCAGTGTGCTCTCGACGGCCTGGCGGCGGTGACCGCCTCCACGGGGCTCGTGGAGCTGCTGGTCCCCGCCGACAACGGACGCGCCATGCACTGGGCGCAGGCCGCGGCCGACGGTGAGGTCGAACGACGGCCGAACATCCGGGTCGCGCCCACCGGGGACAGCGTCGTCGCGCTGGAGACCTCGCCGGGCCGGGTCACGTACTACTGGACCGACAGCGAATCGGGCGGGATCCTCGCCCACCGGATCGGAGAGTGGATCATCCCCCTGGGCGGAGCACCGGCCGGGGGGCGGCTGGCGGCCGTGCGCGCCGTGCTCGACGGGTACGACTGCACGGTTCTGGCGCACCGGGGGTACGACGGCCAGGTCATGCTGGCCGCCTGCGGCACGGAGAACGAGGGTGCGGGCCTGTGGTGGTCGGCTACCGGCGAGGGCACGGCATGCCCGCCCGCGCTCGCGCTCGACGGGTACGGCCGCGTGGTGATCGGCATGGTGGACGCGGGCGGCGGGCTGCGGATCGCACGTCAGAGTGACGGGCCGGGTCTGAGTATGAACCCTTCAGTCCAGGTTTAAAGCGGGACATTCACGCCGCATTCAGTGCCAAATGCTCGGCTATTCCCTCTAGAAAAGCCTGTGAGCTTCTTCACTGAGTTTTTACTCAATCCTGAACATGTCCTGCATATCGGCACGTTGAGGTGTCCCCTCGACGATCAGCAGATGGACAACTCATGGCCATTGGTGTGAAGATCCGATAAGTGTTTGGGGCGCACCAACGGGGCCATGCGCACTGCAGCTTGGCGAGTCCGGAGCGACCGGTCATGGCGGTCCCCTGGCGATGTGGACGGATGCGATCAGTGGCGAGCAACCCGGAGTCCAGTGCTCTCGTGGCGGGCTACCGCTCGATGGTCCCCGTCCGCGCCCGCAGGCGCCTCGTACGCACCGTTCCCAAGCCCATGCGCGCCGGCGTCATGAAGAGCATGACGCTCGTGGACTCGGCCCGGTCCGCCGTCGTCGTCCGCGCGATGGGCGGCAGCCCGGAGCAGGCGGGCCACAGTGACGACGCCGTCCTGAGGGTGGTCCGTCTCCAGGGCAGGCACGTCCACGCGATGGTCGTCGCCGGGGCCACGGAATGGGCCGCCCGAGCCCGCAACCTGCAGTCCCTCGTCAACGTGCTCGAGGAAGCGGGCATCGACTACTTCTGCGTCCGCGGCACCGGGACGGCAAACCCGTGCGTCGCCGTTCCCACCGCGTGGCGGGAGGAAGCCGAAGCGGCCCTGCGCGGCGCCTTCCGCTTCAACCCCGGCTACGTCGCCCCCGCGACCGGAAGCCCCCGGTACTTCCCCGGCGCCTCGGCCAAGAGCTGGCGCCGACAGCGCTCGCGCGACGTTCTGCGGCTGTTCTGGATCGTCTGCGACCCGACGGGGAACCTCGTGTTCGGGCACGAGTCCGGCGTCGATCTGGAGTTCTGGGACGAAGTGGCCGGCCGGCTCGTCGCGCCGCGGCCCAACAGCGTGGTGACCGAGGTGCCGGCCGACGGCCGCCGCACCTGGGCGCCGCAGGAGCGGTTCAGCCCGGTGCCCTCCCCGTACTGGACCGGTGAGGCGCGCACCCTCGCGGAGTTCACCGCCCCGCTGCCCTCCGACCACCTCTTCCCGATCGACGTCGTCTACACCTGGGTCGACGACTCCGATCCGGTGTGGCGCGCGGGCAAGGACTCGGCCCGCCGCGGCATCACCGCGGGCGGGGAGGACGCCGCCCCGCTGCACGCGCAGGCCGCCAACGACGCGCGCTTCACCAGCCGTGACGAGCTGCGGTACTCGCTGCGCTCCCTCCACCAGTACGCGCCGTGGATCCGTCAGATCTTCCTCGTCACCGCGGGCCAGGCACCGGGATGGCTCAACACCGAGTACCCGGGTCTCAGGGTCGTCGACCACCGGGAGATCTTCTCCGACCCGACGGCGCTTCCCACGTTCAACTCGCACGCCATCGAGAGCCAGCTGCACCACATACCCGACCTGTCGGAGCACTTCCTCTACCTCAACGACGACGTGTTCCTCGGGCGGCCGGTGCGGCCCGGGCACTTCTTCCATTCCAACGGGCTGTCGAAGTTCTTCATGTCGAAGGCCCTGATCCCGCCCGGCGGCGTCAGCCCCCAGGACCTGCCCGTGAACGCGGCCGGAAAGAACAGCCGGGGCCTGATCGCCCAGCAGTTCGGCACGTTCATCTCCCAGAAGATGAAGCACACGCCGCACGCCCTGCGGCGGAGCGTGCTCTGGGAGATCGAGCACGTCTACGCCCGCTCCCACTGGGTCACCCAGCAGTCGCGCTTCCGCTCCCCGCACGACGTACCGATCGCCTCGTCCCTCCACCACTACTACTCGTACCACTCGGCGCGAGCCACGGTGGGCGACCTGCGGTACGTGTACATCGACATCGGCGACGGCGCCGCCCAGCAGCGCCTCGACCGGCTCGTGGCCCGCCGTGACTTCGACACGTTCTGCATCAACGACACCGTCGAACCGAAGGACAAGCACGCGCAGGCGCGCATGGTCGAGCGGTTCCTCGACTCGTACTTTCCCGTACCGAGCCCCTATGAGATTCCGGACGCCGTGGGCATCCCCACCCAGCGCACCGCCGAGCTGGGAAGCACGCACTACCGATGAAGAATCTCCTCAAGAGGCTGCTCCGCTCGCGCGAGTCGATCGTGGCCGGCCTGGCCCCGCGCCTGTTCGTCCTCCGTGCCTGGCTCATGGAGCACGTGTTCCTGCCCCGGCGCGCCGGTCGCGCCGCCGTGCTGCGCTACGCCCAGATCCTCGACGGGCACACCATGAACCTCCACGCCGAGCTGCCGCACGCGGCGACGCTCGGCGAATCCGCCGAGATCGAGCTGAAACACGGCCGGACCGGTTTCCGCACGACGGTCCGCGTGTACGAGGACCGCGGTGACCGGCTCTTGATGGACGCCACAGTGCTGCTGGGCGGCGGCCTCGGCGGACTGGCCGTGACCAGCGGACGCTGGAAGGCCAGACTGCTGGTCCACGGCGGCCGCAAGACCCGCAAGTACCACCTGCTGCTGGTCGAGCCGCCCGTGGCGTACGCCGGGCCGACCAGGCCGATGGACGCCTCACCCGTCGACGGACTGCGCCACCGCCTCGGCCGTACGGTCGCGGGCAGCCTGCGCGTGGTCACCTCGAACCCCAAGCCACTGGCCGAGGTCGTGCGCGTCGACCTCTCGCATTCCGCACTCGTCGTGGACTTCCGGCTGATCGGCACGCGGATCGCCGACCCGCGGGTCGAGTTCACCGCGTCCCGCCGCCGCATCGAGCGGCCGGCCCAGCCGCTGCCCGCGGGCGCCTGGCGGGTCGTCGTCCCGCTGGAGGAGATGCCTCCGGCGCGCGCCACGGACCACTGGGACGTCGCCGTCAGCTCGAAGGCCTCACGCGCACTGCGCATCGGCCGCCGGATGCACGACGTGCGCAACCCGATGCGCGTGTTCTCCATCAACAAGGCCGTCGTCGCCCCGAGGGGGCAGGCCCCGATGATCGTCCACCCCCGTTACACCCCCGCGGGCAACCTCCGGGTGACCTGCAGCCGCATGCCCGAAGCCGGGCGGAGAGCTTGATGAAGATCACTTTTCTGCTGACCACTGCCGACGCCGTGGGAGGCACCGAACGAGCTGTCTTCAACCAGGCCGCCGAGCTCGCCGCCCGCCACGACGTGCGGGTCCTCAGCGTCTTCCGCAGCCAGGCCGAGCTGTTCTTCCCGCTCGACGAGCGGGTCCGGATCGACTACCTGATCGACCAGACCGGCCCCGTACCGCGGCCGACGCGCCATGCGGACCTGGGCGACGACGCGTACTCCGTCCTCTCCGCGCAGTCCAGCGTCCTGGTCGACCGCGCCTGGGAGGCAGCCTTCAACCAACTGTCGGACATCGAACTGGAACTCGCGCTCCAGCACACCGACACCGACATCCTCGTCACGACGACCCCGGCCCTGATGGCCCTCGCGGTCCAGCTCGCGCCCAGCCGGGTCATCACCGTGCACCAGGAGCACCGCGTCTCCGAGCTGCGGGGCACCAGCGGCGAACCGCTCCTCAAGTACTCCGCGCGCCTGGACGCCCTCGCCGTGCTCAGCGGCCGTACCGGCGACTGGTTCGCCGAGACCCTCGGGGCCAGTGCCCCGCGGATCGAGGTCATCCCCAACGCGCTGCCCCACGGGTTCCGGCCCCGCTCGACGCTGGAGACCCGTACGGTCGTCACCGCCGGGCGCCTCGTCGGCGAGAAGCAGCTCGACCACGCGATCAACGCCTGGGCCCAGATCTCCCCGCGTCACCCCGACTGGATCCTGCGCATCTTCGGCGACGGCCCGCTGTCCGGCGTGCTGCGCCGGCAGGTGAACCAGCTCGGCCTGCACGACAGCGTCCAGCTGAACGGCAACACCCCGCACCTCGCCGAGGAATGGGCCAAGGCCAGCATCGCGCTGATGACCTCCCGCAACGAGGCCTTCCCGCTCGTCCTCATGGAGGCGCAGGCCGCGGGCGTCCCCGTCCTGTCGTACGACTGCCCCAACGGCCCCAGCGAGATCATCCTGGACGGCCGCTCGGGCATCCTCGTCCCGCACGGCGACGTCGAGGCCCTCGCCCGGCAACTCGAACGGCTCATGGTGGACCAGCAACTGCGGCACCGGATGGGTGCCGAGGCCGCGCACACGATCCACCGGTTCGACCCGCCCCAGATCACCGCACAGTGGGAGAAGCTCTTCAAGGAGCTGGCGGGCCACCGCGAGAGCGGGCGCCGCGACGCCGCCAAGGCGGACCGCGTCGCCCTGCACGCGGTCTACAGCGGGATCACCGGCGCGGCCACCGCCGCGTCCCCCGCACCCGCCAGCCAGTCCCGCGCCGGCAACCAGCGCAAGCTGGAAGAGCAGGTCGCCAAACGCCGCCGCGAGCTGGTCCGCGACGGCGGCCAGCTCTGCCGGGTCACCGATTCCGAGTCCCCGTTCGACATCGTGCAGGCGAACCTGGCACTGGCCGCCGACGCCCTCGAAGCCGCCGCCATCCCCTACCTCCTCACGCGGGACACGATGGTGCGCAAGACCATCGCCGTCCACGCCTCCTACCGCGAGGCCGTGCTGAAGGCGGTGGCCGACGCCTACCGGCAGGAGGCCGTGTACGCCGTCTTCCTGAACGAGCGCCAGGACGCCATCGCCACCGTCCTCGCCGGGCTCTGCGAGGAGTACGCCCAGCTCTCCTGCACCGGGGTCCGCGTCTACCAGAGCGTCGTCACCACCTCGCGCACCCTGCGCCTGGGCGCCGTGTACGGCTGCACCATCTCCTTCTGGGACACCGACCCCGAAGAGGAGGAGTTCGTGGTCACCCCGACGCGTACCCTCATCGGCGACCGGATCTCGCAGTACTCGATGAGCCGTGTGCCCACGGTCCTGTCCGGCCGCACCTATCCGACCATCGCCCCCTTCGAACAGCCCCTGCACGGCGACGTCACCTTCCCGGTCGACGCCGTCTACACCTGGGTCGACGGCTCGGACCTCAGCTGGCTGGACCGCAAGAACCAGGTGCTGTCCGGGCTCGGCCTGGAGCCGGTGGACGCGGCCGCCAGCGCCGCGCGCTTCCGCAGCCGTGACGAGCTGCGCTACTCACTGCGCTCGATCGACATGTACGCGCCCTGGATCCGGAACATCTACATCGTCACGGACCGGCAGGTGCCGCCCTGGCTGGACACCAACCACCACCGGGTACGCGTCGTCGACCACACGGAGATCTTCGGCAACCGCGGCGCGCTCCCGACCTTCAACTCGCACGCCATCGAGAGCCAGCTCCACAACATCGAGGGCCTCGCGGAGCACTTCCTCTACTTCAACGACGACTTCTTCATGGGCCGGACCGTGCTGCCGGGGCTCTTCTTCGAGGGCAACGGCCAGGCGAAGCACTTCCTGTCGCCGACCGCCATCCCCATGCTCCCGACCCGCCACGACGACGACTTCAACATCAGCGCGGCCAAGAACAACAGGGCGCTGATCGCGGGATCCTTCGGCCAGGCGCTGACCCACGGCTTCCTGCACGCGCCCTACCCGATGCGCCGCAGCGTCATGGCCGACCTGCACCAGACCTACCCCGAGGTCGTCGCACAGACCGCCGCGAGCCGGCTGCGTGCCCACAGCGACGTGTCCATCGCCTCCTCGCTCCACCACTACTTCGCCTACCAGACGGGCCGCAGCATCCCGGGCCGGATCGCCTGCGGATTCGTCAACGTGGGCCTGAGCGAACACCGCACCCGACTGAGCCGCCTGATGACGGCCCGCCCGCACGACGTCTTCTGCCTGAACGACTACCACGACGGTGACGTCCCGGAGGAGGAGCAGGACGCGATCCTGGCCGCGTTCCTCCCGAGCTACTTCCCCGTCGCGAGCCAATTCGAGTACGGAGCGCCCCGCAACCAGCGCTACCACGCAGGCCGGATGCCCGAGTGGCCGTTGTAGCAGCACCGCAGGGCGTGGAGACACATGCGTGAAAGAGGAGAAGTCGTGACCAAGCTGTGCATTATCGGCAATTCCGTTGCCGCGCCCAGGACGCCGAAGGAAGGGCCCTTCGCGGGCTGGGGGCAGTTCCTCGGCGAGTACATGACGGCGTACGTCGAGGTCCGGAACTACGCGCGCGACGCGATGACCGCCCGTTCGTACTACACCGAGCGCTTCCTGACGCTGCTCAACCTGCTCAGCCCCGGTGACGTGGTGGCGATCGACTTCGGCGGAGTCGAACAGCGCATCGACAAGCCGGGCCTCTACCACAGCCACCGCGAGCTCCGGGAGTTCCTGCACCTCTACGTCGCCGCCATCCGCGGCGAAGGCGCGCTGCCCGTCCTGTTCACTCCCGCCGTGCGCTGTGTCTTCGAGCCGGACGGAACGGTCGCCGACACCCGCGACGGCTACCCGCAGGTGGTACGCGAGGTGGCGGCCGAGACCGGTACGCCGCTGGTCGACCTCAACCTGATGACCGCGCGGATGCTCGGGGAACTCGGCCCGCAGCGGGCCCGGCAGTACTACCGCTGGGTCGACGCCGGCGAGCACCCCCATCACCCCGACGGCCTGATCGACGCGTCGCACTTCAACGAGGCCGGCGCCAGGGAGGTCGCCCGGCTGGTGGCGATCGGCCTGCACCAGACGGCGCAGGGCCTGCCCTACGGGCTGGTCGATGCGGAGGCGATAGCCGCGGCCCCCGGCTACCCGCCGCCACTGACCGAGTTCACCGTCGCCTCGCCCGAGCGGGCGCTCCAGAGCCAGGGCGGCGTCGTCCCCGCGCCCGTCTTCGCAGGCCCCAAGCCCGGGCAGGCCGTGAGCGCGATGCAGAAGTTCTGGGGTACCGCCGCCCCCGGCACCTCGTACCTGCTCTTCTTCGAGCAGGGCGGGTACATCGGCGGTACGCGGGTCAACGCGGAAGGAAAGTGGACCTGGCGCCGGGCGGTCAAGTGGATGGGCGGCGACCGCACGATCCAGGCCGTCGGCATCACCGAGCAGGGGCTGTCCGAGATCGGCCGGCTTCCCTTCACGGTGTGGGAGAGCGTCGACCCGCCGGTCGTGACGGGTCCCCGCGAGGGGACCCTCAGCGGCCCGCGGCCACGCTTCTCGGGAACGGCCGTGCCCGGGGTCTCCCAGATCATGGTCATGGAGGGGGAACGGCTGATCGCCGCAGCGCCGGTGCAGAAGGACGGCACCTGGAAGGTGACCCACGAGCACGACTGGCAGCCCGGTACGTACTCGCTGGAGTTCGTCGCCATCTTCAGCGCCATCCACTCCAAGCCCCTGCCGTACACCCTGCGCGTGCACGGTGTACCGGAAGGCAACTGGATCCGGGAATCCACCATGTCCCGCGTCCCGTGCGGCCCCAAGTGCGAGCACATGCCCTTCGCCGGGCGCTGGTGACGGGTACGGACCCCGGAGGCCGCCGCGGGGGCGGCCTCCTCAGCGCCCGATCCTGACGGTCGCGTAGAGCGGGGCGTGGTCGGACTTGCCGTTGGGCGGCGTGTCCTCCTCGTTCGGCGTCGTGTCCATCCGCGAGCGGTCCACGCCGCACGAGGAGAACTCCGACGCGGCTCCACCGGCTTTCGGGCCCGCGAAGATGTGGTCGAGCGTCCGGTAGACGTGCCGGCGCTTCTTGGCGTCCCACGCGTGATGCGTGGTCTGCTCCGCGCGCGTCAGATGGCGGCACTCCACCATGGCGTCTGTGAGGGGGGCCAGCTCGGGCGAGTCCGACGGCCGGTTGAAGTCCCCGGTGAGGATGTACGGCCTGCCGTCCGGTGAGATCCGGTGGGCGATCCTCTCGGCTTGCCCGGCGCCCCGCTTGTCGCCGGAAGGCAGCATGTGCGTCGTGCACACGCGGTGCGACCAGCCCTCGACATCGACGCACAGCAGCGGCGACAGCCGCTCGCCCGACCGCGGGGCCTCGTCCGAGAGGGTGTTGCTCGACGTGTCCGAGACGACCTTGCCGCGAACGGCGATGGCGACGCCGAGATCTCCTGTCAGCGAGCCACGGCACTCGGCGGCCCCGTCCGGCCGGGTGCCGAGGGCCCGCACGATGCTCCAGCCTTCGCCGAGAGCGGCGTCCAGCAGCGCGAGATGGCTCCCCGGCGCGCCACCGCACACCTCCTGCAGGGTCACGGCGTCGGCATCCCGCTCGGCGACCATCTCGCCGATCTCGGCCACCGTCAGGTCGGGCCGGTTGCGGTTGGGGCAGAAGCCGCGCTGCCCGCGCTGCCCGCCCGCCTCCCCGCAGATGTTCCAGTTGACCACGCGCAGGCCGGCCGCCGTGACGGCCGGCGGTTCGGTGGCCCCATCCCCCCGGGTCATCACGTACCCGACCGCTCCCAGCAGCGCGCCGATCACCGTGCACGCCACCGCGATCGCGGCCGCCGTCGATATCCGGGGGAAGCGTGGCCGTTTGGCGGTTCTCGGGTACATCCCACGATTATCCGAGGTCGCAGGCCATGTCCGTGCACCGGGGTACGGACAACGACGGCGGCGCCCGCCCCCCTCGACGGGGGACGGACGCCGCCGGTCAGGCGCTCCGGGAAGCTACGCCGGGACGCTCGCCACGCCGGGGGCGAGGAACTTCTTGCCGTTCACGCGCTCCGAGACGCCCTCGCGGTCCAGGTACGGCGTGACGCCGCCCAGGTGGAAGGGCCAGCCGGCGCCCGTGATGAGGCAGAGGTCGATGTCCTGGGCCTCGGCCACGACACCCTCCTCCAGCATCAGGCCGATCTCCTGCGCCACCGCGTCCAGGACGCGGTCGCGGACCTGCTCCTCGGTCAGGACGCTGTCGCCCTGGACCAGGAGGGCGGCGACCTCGGGGTCGAGCTCCGGCTTGAAGCCGTTCTCGGCCGAGTAGACGTAGAAGCCGCGCTTGCCGGCCTCGACGACCCGCTTCAGGTTGGGGGAGACGGTGAAGCGCTCCGGGAAGGAGCGGTTCAGGGTCTCGGAGACGTGCAGCCCGATCGCGGGGCCGACGAGCTCCAGCAGCACCAGCGGGGACATCGGCAGACCGAGCGGCTCGATGGCCTTCTCGGCGGTGGCCACCGGGGTGCCCTCGTCGATGACGTTCTGGATCTCGCCCATGAAGCGGGTGAGGATGCGGTTCACGACGAACGCCGGGGCGTCCTTCGTGAGGACCGCGGTCTTCTTCAGCTTCCGCGCGACACCGAAGGCGGTGGCCAGCGAGGCGTCGTCCGTCTGCTCACCGCGGACGATCTCCAGCAGGGGGAGGATCGCGACCGGGTTGAAGAAGTGGAAGCCGACCACGCGCTCCGGGTGCTGGAGCTTGGAAGCCATCTCCGACACCGACAGCGAGGAGGTGTTGGTGGCGAGGACCGCGTGCGCCGGGGCGACCGCCTCGACCTCCGCGAACACCTTCTGCTTGACCGACATCTCCTCGAACACGGCCTCGATGATGAAGTCCGCGTCCGCGAAGCCCTCGGCCTTGTCCAGGACGCCCGTCACCAGGGCGGTCAGGCGGTTGGCCTTGTCCTGGTTGATGCGGCCCTTGCCGAGCAGCTTCTCGATCTCGGCGTGGACGTAGCCCACGCCCTTGTCGACGCGCTCCTGGTCGATGTCGGTGAGGACCACCGGCACCTCCAGGCGGCGCAGGAAGAGCAGCGCCAGCTGCGAGGCCATCAGACCCGCGCCCACGACGCCGACCTTGGTGACCGGGCGGGCCAGGGACTTGTCCGGGGCGCCGGCCGGGCGCTTGGCGCGCTTCTGGACCAGGTTGAACGCGTAGATGCCGGAGCGCAGCTCGCCGCCCATGATGAGGTCCGCGAGCGCGGTGTCCTCGGCGTCGAAGCCCTTCTGCAGGTCGCCGTCCTTGGCCGCCTCGATGATCTCCAGCGCGCGGTAGGCGGCCGGGGCCGCGCCGTGCACCTTGGAGTCCGCGACGGCGCGGCCGCGGGCGACCGCCGCGTCCCAGGCCTCGCCGCGGTCGATCTCGGCGCGGACGACCTCGGTGGTGCCCTTCAGCACGCCCGCGGTCCACAGGAGCGACTGCTCCAGGAAGTCCGCGCCCTCGAACAGCGCGTCCGCGATGCCCAGGTCGAGGACCTGCTTGCCGCGCAGCTGCTTGTTCTGGTTCAGCGAGTTCTCGATGATCACCGAGACCGCGCGGTCCGCGCCGATCAGGTTCGGCAGCAGCGCGCAGCCGCCCCAGCCCGGAACCAGGCCGAGGAAGACCTCGGGCAGCGAGAAGGCCGGGATGGCCTTGGAGACGGTGCGGTAGGAGCAGTGCAGGCCCACCTCGACACCGCCGCCCATCGCCGCGCCGTTGTAGTAGGCGAACGTCGGGACGGCCAGCGCGGAGAGGCGCTTGAAGACGTCGTGGCCGCCTTTGCCGATGGCGAGCGCCTCGTCGTGCTTCTTCAGCAGCTCGACGCCCTTGAGGTCGGCGCCCACCGCGAAGATGAACGGCTTCCCGGTGATGCCCGCGCCGACGATGGAGCCGGCGGCGGCCTCCTGCTCGACCTGGTCGATCGCCGCGTTCAGGTTGGCGAGGGACTGCGGGCCGAAGGTGGTCGGCTTGGTGTGGTCCAGGCCGTTGTCCAGCGTGACGAGCGCGAAGCGCCCGGCACCGAGCGGCAGGTCCAGGTGGCGTACGTGCGCCTGCGTGACGACCTCGTCCGGGAACAGCTCGGCCGCGCCCTTCAGGAGCTCAGTGGTGGTGCTCACTTGGCGTCTCCCTCGGTGGTGAAGTGCGGGTTCTCCCAGACGACGGTGGCGCCCATGCCGAAGCCGACGCACATGGTGGTCAGGCCGTAGCGGACGTGCGGCTGCTCCTCGAACTGACGGGCCAGCTGCGTCATCAGGCGCACGCCCGAGGAGGCGAGCGGGTGACCGAAGGCGATGGCGCCGCCGTACTGGTTCACGCGCGCGTCGTCGTCGGCGATGCCGTAGTGCTCCAGGAAGGCCAGGACCTGTACGGCGAAGGCCTCGTTGACCTCGAAGAGGCCGATGTCGTCGATCGTCAGACCTGCCTGCGCGAGGGCCTTCTCGGTGGCCGGGATCGGGCCGTAGCCCATGACCTCCGGCTCGACGCCCGCGAAGGAGTACGAGACGAGGCGCATCTTGACCGGGAGGTTGTTCTCCCGGGCGAAGTCCTCGGACGCGATGATCGCGGCGGTGGCGCCGTCGTTGAGACCGGCGGCGTTGCCCGCGGTGACCCGGCCGTGGGCGCGGAACGGGGTCTTCAGGCCGGCCAGGTTCTCCAGCGTGGTGCCCGGGCGCATCGGCTCGTCGGTGGTGACCAGGCCCCAGCCCGTCTCGCCCGCCGCCTCGTTGGTGTTGCGCACCGAGACCGGGACCAGGTCCTGCTGGATCTTGCCGTCGGCGTACGCCTTGGCGGCCTTCTCCTGCGAGCGCACGGCGTACTCGTCGGCGCGGAGCTTGGTGATCGTCGGGTACCGGTCGTGCAGGTTCTCGGCGGTCATGCCCATGAAGAGGGCGGACTCGTCGACCAGCTTCTCGGAAACGAAGCGCGGGTTGGGGTCCACGCCCTCGCCCATGGGGTGGCGACCCATGTGCTCGACGCCGCCGGCGAGGGCGACGTCGTACGCGCCGAAGGCCACGCCGCCCGCGACCGCGGTCACGGCGGTGAGCGCGCCGGCGCACATGCGGTCGATGGAGTAGCCCGGGACGGACTGCGGGAGGCCCGCGAGGATGCCGGCCGTACGGCCCAGCGTGAGGCCCTGGTCGCCGATCTGCGTGGTCGCGGCGATGGCGACCTCGTCGATCTTCTTGGGGTCCAGGTCCGGGTTGCGGCGCAGCAGCTCCCGGATCGCCTTCACGACGAGGTCGTCGGCGCGGGTCTCGTGGTAGATGCCCTTCGGGCCCGCCTTGCCGAACGGGGTGCGGACGCCGTCGACGAAGACGACGTCCCTGACGGTACGAGGCACGTTGGCTCTCCTCCAGGTGCGGGTGTGCACTGCTGCGCGGGTACGCGCTCGGCGGGTGCCGCTGAGCGCGCGCTCACCTCGCCCATGCTACTTGCGGGTAACCAATGTGGACAGCCCCTCCGGGAGGAGCGGCGAAGGTCACACTCGGACGGCCCCGGAACGGGCAGAGCCCCCGGCCGGTGGGCCGGGGGCTCTGCCCGTACGGATCGGTGCGGACCGGGTGCGGATCAGTCCGCGGCGCCGGGCTGGTCGGCCGGCTCGGGGACCGGCGGGGCCGTCGCGGCGAGGGCCGTGACGAGCGCCGGGGTCACCTGCTCGATCTGCCAGGGGCGGGCGCCGTGGCCCGCGAGGGCCTCCGCGACCGTGGCCGGGTCGAGCCGCACCGGCGGCTCCCAGCACAGCCGGCGGACCGTGTCCGGGGCGATCAGGTTCTCCTGGGGCAGGTTCAGCCCCTCCGCGATCGCCGAGACGGCGGTGCGGGCCGCCGACAGGCGGGCCGCGGCCTCCGGGTCCTTGTCCGCCCAGGAGCGCGGCGGCGGCGGACCGGCCGGGTTGGCACCCGGCTGCGGCAGCTCGCTCTCGGGCAGGCCCTTCGCCCGGTCCACGGCGGCCATCCACTGGTCCAGCTGGCGCCGCCCCATCCGCTGCCCGAACCCGGGGAGCGCCGACAGCGCTTGTACGTTCGCGGGGAGGCCGAGCGCGGCCTCGACGATCGCCCCGTCGCTCAGCACCTTGCCCGGGGACACGTCACGGCGCTGCGCGATCCGGTCCCGGGACTCCCACAGCTCCCGTACGACCGCCATCTGCCGGCGTCGGCGCACCTTGTGCATGCCGGACGTGCGGCGCCACGGGTCCTTGCGGGGCGGGGCGGGCGGGGCGGCGGCGATGGCGTCGAACTCCTGGCGGGCCCACTCCAGCTTGCCCTGCCGGTCGAGCTCCTCCTCCAGCGCGTCCCGCAGGTCCACCAGCAGCTCGACGTCCAGCGCGGCGTAGCGCAGCCACGGCTCCGGGAGCGGGCGGGTGGACCAGTCGACGGCGGAGTGGCCCTTCTCCAGCGCGTAGCCGAGCACGCCCTCGACCATCGCGCCGAGGCCGACCCGGGGGAAGCCCGCGAGGCGGCCGGCCAGCTCGGTGTCGAACAGGGAGGTGGGCACCATGCCTATTTCCCGCAGGCACGGCAGGTCCTGGGTGGCGGCGTGCAGGATCCACTCGGTGCCGGACAGGGCCTCGCCGAGGTCGGACAGGTCGGGGCAGCCGACCGGGTCGATCAGCGCGGAGCCGGCTCCCTCGCGGCGCAACTGCACCAGGTAGGCGCGCTGCCCGTAGCGGTAGCCGGAGGCGCGCTCGGCGTCCACGGCCACGGGGCCGGTGCCCGCGGCGAAGGCCGCGACCACACGGGCGAGGGACTCCGCGTCGGCGACGACCGGCGGGATTCCCTCGCGGGGTTCGAGCAGGGGGATCGGCGGCCCGTCGGACGGAGCTCGTTCGTCCGGGGGGCCGCCCCCGGTGGTGGTGCGCACGTCTGCTGCGGTCTCTTGGGCGTCGGTCACCGGTCAAGGGTATCCGTGGATGTGACGCACCCGTCGCCGGAACGTTCCGGCGACGGGTGCGGGGGGTGGGGGCGGACGGCTCCCCGGGTTCCCCCGGGTGCACCCCCAGCCACCGCTGGGGTCCGCCGGGGAGCCTCGGGGCGGGATCAGTGGATGATTCCGGTCCGCAGGGCGACGGCGACCATCCCGGCCCGGTCGCCGGTGCCCAGCTTGCGGGCGATCCGTGCGAGGTGGGACTTGACGGTCAGGGCGGACAGGCCCATCGATACGCCGATGGCCTTGTTGGACTGGCCCTCCGCGACGAGGCGCAGGACCTCGACCTCGCGGCCGGAGAGCTCTCGGTAGCCGCCCGGGTGGCTCGGGGCACCCGGGGGGCGGCGGTGCATGCGGGCCGCGGCAGCGCCGATGGGGGCGGCGCCGGGCCGGGTGGGGAGCCCGATGTTCGTCCGGGTACCGGTGACGACGTAGCCCTTCACTCCGCCCGCGAGGGCGTTGCGGACGGCGCCGATGTCGTCGGCGGCGGACAGGGCCAGGCCGTTGGGCCAGCCGGCGGCGCGGGTCTCGGAGAGCAGGGTGAGACCGGAACCGTCGGGCAGGTGTACGTCGGCCACGCAGATGTCGCGCGGGCTGGCGACGCGGGGACGGGCCTCCGCGATGGACGAAGCCTCGATCACGTCGCGTACTCCGAGGGCCCACAGATGGCGGGTCACGGTGGAACGCACGCGCGGGTCGGCCACGACGACCATGGCCGTCGGCTTGTTCGGGCGGTAGGCGACCAGGCTTGCGGGCTGCTCGAGAAGAACGGACACCTAGGCCTCCTGGGGGAGTGGCGGGACGGCCGGCTAGGGGAAGGAAGCCGGTGCGAACCGTGCGGATGGTCACTGACTCCTTCGGCACGTCACCCGCCCGGCTTTAGGGAATGATCACGATTTGGTGAGTAACAATTCGGGCAATTCGGACGCATGATCGATCATCGGGTGATCAGAAGCCCACAACGGACGCCCGGTTCTGACACTCGGTTCCGGGCTTCGAGCGACCGTGCGAGGCGGTGTACGGATCCCGCCCGCTCCGCACGGGCTGCGAGCGGTCGGGGCCGGGGGCCGGGTGCGCGTCCGCGCGGCCTCCCGCGCACCGCCGTACGGCCCCGCGCCTACGGGCGGTGCGGACCGCGCCGCTGTGGCAGGGAGACCACGCCGGTGGCCGTGTCCGTCGGGCCCACCGGGGGCAGCCCCGCGATCTGGCACAGCAGCTCGCACCACGCCGACAGGTGCGCCGAGGTGTCCGGCACCCCGCCCACCCCCTCGCGGGGCGTCCACGAGGCCCGGATCTCGATCTGGGTCGCCGGCCGCCGCTCCGAGAGCCCGCCGAAGTAGTGCGAGCTCGCCATGGTGACGGTGCCGCTCGGCTCCCCGTACGTCAGGCCGCGCGCGTCGAGCGCCCCGGTCAGCCAGGACCAGCACACCTCGGGGAGGAGCGGGTCGGCGGCCATCTCCGGCTCCAGCTCGGCCCGTACCAGCGTCACCAGGCGGAACGTCCCGTGCCAGGCGTCGTGCCCGGAGGGGTCGTGGAGCAGGATGAGCCGGCCGTCGGCCAGGTCGTCCTCGCCGTCGACGACCGCCGCCTCCAGCGCGTAGGCGTGCGGAGCCAGTCTCTGGGGCGGTTTCGTGGGGTCGATCTCGATCCCCGCACGCAGCCGCGCCTTCTTCAAGCCGTCGACCGCCCGCCGGAACGGGAGCGGGACGGAGCTCTCCTTCGCGCTGTCCATACCGTCGGCGCCATCTGAAAATCGTCCCTGAGCCGCAGCCATGCGGGGAAGACTAGGCGGAACGAGCGCCCGTACGGCGCAGGGACACCCGCGCCGGGCCGGGCACTTCTTCATACGTGCGAGGATTCGGGGCGTGAGTGCCAACGACCTTCCCCTCGCTCGAGGCTCCGCCCGAGCTGGGGAGACCCCGTCCACGGGCCAGCCGAGTCAGACGTACGATTCCGCCTTCATGAAGGCGTGCCGGCGGGAGCCGGTGCCCCACACCCCGGTGTGGTTCATGCGGCAGGCGGGGCGCTCACTGCCGGAGTACCGCAAGCTGCGCGAGGGCACCCAGATGCTCGAATCGTGCATGCGGCCGGACATGGTCACCGAGATCACGCTGCAGCCGGTGCGCCGCCACGACGTGGACGCGGCGATCTTCTTCTCCGACATCGTGGTCCCGCTGAAGGCCATCGGCATCGACCTGGACATCAAGCCGGGCGTCGGCCCGGTCGTCGCCCGGCCGATCCGCCGCCGCGAGGACCTCGCACAGCTGCGCGACCTCACCCCGGAGGACGTCTCGTACGTCACCGAGGCGATCGGCATGCTCACGGGTGAACTGGGCTCCACCCCGCTGATCGGATTCGCGGGTGCGCCGTTCACCCTCGCGAGCTACCTCGTGGAGGGCGGCCCGTCCCGCAACCACGAGCACACCAAGGCCCTCATGTACGGGGACCCGCAGCTGTGGGCGGACCTGCTGGACCGCCTCGCCGAGATCACCTCGGCCTTCCTGAAGGTCCAGATCGAGGCGGGCGTCTCCGCCGTCCAGCTCTTCGACTCCTGGGTCGGCGCGCTGGCCCCGGCCGACTACCGCCGCTCGGTGATGCCCGCCTCGGCGAAGGTCTTCGAGTCCGTCGCGTCGTACGGCGTCCCGCGCATCCACTTCGGCGTGGGCACGGGCGAGCTGCTGGGCCTGATGGGCGAGGCCGGCGCGGACGTCATGGGCGTCGACTGGCGCATCCCGATGGACGAGGCCGTCCGCCGGGTCGGCCCCGGCAAGGCGCTCCAGGGCAACCTGGACCCCGCGGTGCTCTTCTCCACCCCCGAGGCGGTCGAGGCCAAGACGGACGAGGTCCTCGCGGCGGCCGCCGGTCTGGAGGGCCACGTCTTCAACCTCGGGCACGGCGTCCTCCCGACGACCGACCCGGAGGCCCTGACCCGCCTGGTGGACTACGTCCACACCAAGACCGCCCGCTGAGCCGGACGGCACCGGAGACGACCGGGACGCCGGTACCGCGCTGTGCACCGCACGGCACGGACCGGCGTCTCGCACGTCCGGCGGCAGCCGCCGCCGGACGGGATCCGCTACACGCCGGCCGCGCGCACCGCCGAGACCGCCTTGCGGGCCGCCACCAGCACCGGGTCCCAGACCGGGGAGAACGGCGGGGCGTAGCCCAGGTCCAGCGAGACCATCTGGTCCACCGTCATCCCCGCGGTGAGGGCGACCGCGGCGACGTCCACCCGCTTGGCCGCGCCCGCGCCGCCGACGATCTGCACGCCGAGGAGCCGGCCGGTGCGGCGCTCCGCCAGCATCTTCACCGTCATCTCCGTCGCGCCCGGGTAGTAGCCCGCCGTGTTGGTGGAGGTGATCGTCGCGGTGACGAAGCGCAGGCCCGCGTCCAGGGCGTCCTTCTCGCGCAGTCCCGTACGGGCGATCTCCAGGTCGCAGACCTTGCTCACCGCGGTGCCGACCACCCCGGGGAACGTGGCGTAGCCGCCGCCGACGCCCGAGCCGATGACCTGGCCGTGCTTGTTGGCGTGCGTGCCCAGCGGAATGTGCCGGGTGCGGCCCGAGACCAGGTCGAGGACCTCCACGCAGTCCCCGCCCGACCAGACGTTGCCGTGGCCGCGGACCCGCATCGACAGGTCCGTGAGCAGGCCGCCCGACAGGCCGAGCGGCAGCCCGGCCGCGCGCGCCAGGGCCGTGCGGGGCTCCACGCCGATGCCGAGCACGACCACGTCCGCCGGGTACTCGTCGCCCGCCGCCGTCGCCACCGCCCGGACCCGGCCCTCGTCGTCGGTCAGGATCTTCGTCACCTCGGCCCGGGAGACCGTCACGATGCCCATGCCGTTCATCGCACGGTGCACCAGGCCGCCCATGTCCGGGTCCAGGGTGGCCATCGGCTGTTCGCCGCGGTGCAGGACGGTGACCTCGAACCCGCGGCCGACCAGCGCCTCCGCCATCTCCACGCCGATGTAGCCCGCGCCGACGACGACCGCGCGCCGGCCCTCCGTACGCTCCAGGCTCGTCATGAGCCGCCGGCCGTCGTCCAGGCTCTGGACGCCGTGCACCCCGTGCGCGCCGATGCCGGGCAGCCGCGGCCGGACCGGGCGGGCGCCGGTGGCCAGGACGAGCTGGTCGTAGCCGGTCCAGGACTCGGACCCCGATTCCAGATCGCGGGACCGGACCCGCTGCCCGGCCAGGTCCAGCTCCACGACCTCGGTACGGGTGCGCACGTCGATGCCGCGGGCCCGGTGCTCCTCGGGCGTACGGGCGACGAGGTCGTCCGGCCCCGCGACCTGGCCGCCGATCCAGTACGGGATCCCGCACGCGGAGTACGAGGTGTAGTGCCCGCGCTCGAAGGCGGTGATCTCCAGCTCCGCCGGGCCCTTGAGCCGCCGCGCCTGCGACGCCGCGGACATCCCCGCCGCGTCGCCGCCGACCACCACCAGTCGTTCCGCCGCCATCGCCCGTACCGCCCTTCCGTCACCCGTCACCGTCGTCCGGGGGAACACGCTACGGGCGAAGGCGTGTTCCCCCCCTACCCGGCGGGCCTCAGGCCTGTCCGTCCGTCCCGGTCCCGGTCCCGGTGGGGGAGTCGGCGGGGGACGAAGCCCTCGCGCGGGCCGGCGCGGCATTGGGGGCGCCGGCCGGCGGCGCGGCGGGCGTGGCCCACGGCCCCGGGGCACCCTGCGCGGGGACCCGCGCGGCGGCGGACGCCGGGCGCGGCTTCGCGGGCCGCAGCCTGCGGTAGATGCGGAACGCCAGCGCGAGCAGCGCCGCCGTGATCGCGAACGGCAGCACCGCGCCGATCGCGAGGACGAGGTACCGCACCAGGGTGGAGAAGACCTCCCAGCCGCCGCGCAGCGCGTCGGCGAAGCCCGTCTCGTCGTCCTTCTTCTCCGCGGCCTTCGGGGCCGGTTCGGACACCGAGAGGGTGATCGTGCCCAGCGCGGTCTGGTCCTTCAGCGCGCCCTGCTGGGCCAGCAGCGACTCCAGGTCGGACTGGCGCCGGCTCAACTCGCCCTCCAGCATGACCACGTCGCTCAGCGCCGAGGCCCGGTCCATCATCTCGCGCACCCGGACCACGCTGGCCTGCTGCGACTTGACCCGGCTGTCGACGTCGGCGACCTTCTCGCCCACGTCCTGGGTCTCGACCTTGCGGTTGAGCAGCTTCCCGCCGCCCTCCAGCGAGCCGATCACGGCGTCGAAGCGCTCGCCCGGCACCCGCAGCGTCACCGTCGAGGTGACCAGGCCGTCCTTGCCGCGCCCCGTGGACTCGTTGCCCACGTACCCGCCCGCCCGTTCCGCCTCCGTGCGGGCCGCCGCGAGGGCCTTCTGCGGCTCCGCCGTCTCGATGGCCAGCGTCGCCGTGCGGATCACGTGGGCGCGGACCGGCGCGGGCTGTGGCTGGGCCTTGGCGTCCGCCGCCGAGGGCGCGGCGGTCCCGGAACCCGGCTTGGCCGCGGCAGCCCCGCCCTCCTGCGCCGCGCCGTCCTGCGGACCGGCCGCCGGGGCCCGGTCGGCGGCGGCCGGCCGCGCGGCTGACTTGTCCTCGGCGGAGCCGGCCCCGCAGCCGGTGAGCGCGAGCGCCCCGGCCAGGGAGAGGGCGGCCAGAGCGGACGCGGAGCGGTGTCCGCGCACGGAATGCATGATGGTGAACCCCCGGAGATCGGCTGGTGTTGCCGGTTCGACGTCCCGAGGCCCGGTACGGGTTGCACCCGCGCGGTTCCGGCCCGGTCCCGATGCGGTCACGGTCCGGCGTCGGTGATCGGTCTGAGACGATGTGTCCATGCACGAAGCGGACATGCGTACGGACCGGCCGGACGTCCCCGGGGCCCCGGCCGGCTCTCCGGGCCACGTCGTCGTGGTCGGCGGCGGCATCGCGGGCCTCGCCGCGGCCCACCGGCTGCTCGCCGACGGCGTCCGGGTCACCCTGGTGGAGGCCGGACCGCGGCTCGGCGGCAAGCTGCGCGCCGACGAGCTCGCCGGCCTGCCCGTCGACCTCGGCGCCGAGTCCGTGCTCGCCCGCCGCCCCGAAGCCCTCGAACTGGCCCGCGCCGTCGGCCTCGGCGAAGCCCTCCAGGCGCCCGCCACCGCCACCGCCCACCTGTGGACCCGCGGCGAGCTGCGGCCGATGCCGCGCGGGCACGTCATGGGCGTCCCCGGCGACCTGGGCCCGCTGGCCGCGTCCGGGGTGCTCTCCCCGGAGGGCCTGGCCCGGATCGGGGCCGAGCACGAGCAGCCGCCCACCGAGATCGGCGAGGACGTGGCCGTCGGCGCGTACGTCGCCGCCCGGCTCGGGCGCGAGGTCGTCGACCGGCTCGTGGAACCCCTGCTCGGAGGGGTCTACGCGGGCGACGCCTACCGCATCTCCATGCGCGCGGCCGTGCCCCAGCTCTTCGAGGCCGCCCGCACGCACGCGCTGCTGGGCGACGGCGTACGGGAACTGCAGCGCCGGGCGGCGGAGCAGCCCCAGGCGGCCGGGCCCGTCTTCGCCGGCATCGACGGCGGCATCGGCCGGCTCCCGCTCGCCGTGGCCGACGCCTGCCGCGCGGCCGGGGCGCGGATCCTCCTCGACACCCCCGTGAGCGAGTTGACCCGTACCACCGGGGGCTGGCGGGTGGTGGCCGGAGCGGAGGCCGTCGAGGCCGACGGCGTGATCCTGGCCACCCCGGCCGGAGCCGCCGCGCGTCTGCTCGACGGGACGGTCCCCGCGGCCGCCGCCGAGCTGCGCTCCGTCGAGTACGCCTCGATGGCCCTGGTCACGATGGCCTTCCGCCGCTCCGAGCTGCCGGCCTGCGTCACCGGCGGCGGCGCCAGCGGCTTCCTGGTCCCGCCCGTGGACGGCCGCACCATCAAGGCCTCCACCTTCTCCAGCAACAAGTGGGCCTGGGCCGGCACCGACCCCGAGCTCTTCCTGCTGCGCACCTCCGTGGGCCGCCACGGCGACGAGGCGGACCTGGCCCGGGACGACGCGGAGCTGGTCGGCGTCTCGCTCGCCGACCTCGGCGCGGCCGTCGGCCTCGCGGCCCGCCCGGTCGCCTCCACCGTCACCCGCTGGGACGGCGGCCTGCCCCAGTACCCCGTGGGCCACCTCGCCCGGGTCGCCCGGATCCGCGCCGCCGTCGCGGCCCTGCCCGGCCTCGCGGTCTGCGGGGCGCTCTACGACGGGGTGGGCGTTCCGGCGTGCGTCGCCAGTGCGCACAGGGCCGCCGACGCGGTGACCGCCGCGATCGGCACCCCTGGCACCGACCACTGATCAGCACACGGGACAATGGACGCATGACTGCACCAGAGAAGATTCCCAACGCGGGGAAGAAGGCGAAGGACCTCAACGAGGTCATCCGCTACACCCTGTGGTCCGTCTTCAAGCTGAAGGACGTACTCCCGGAGGACCGCGCCGGCTACGCCGACGAGGTCCAGGATCTCTTCGACCAGCTGGGCGCCAAGGACATCACCGTCCGCGGTACCTACGACGTGTCCGGCCTGCGCGCCGACGCCGACGTCATGATCTGGTGGCACGCCGAGACGGCGGACGAACTGCAGGGCGCCTACAACCTGTTCCGCCGCACCAAGCTGGGCCGCGCGCTGGAGCCGGTGTGGTCGAACATGGCCCTGCACCGCCCGGCCGAGTTCAACAAGTCGCACATCCCGGCCTTCCTGGCGGACGAGAACGCGCGCGACTACGTCAGCGTCTACCCCTTCGTCCGCAGTTACGACTGGTACCTGCTGCCCGACGAGGACCGCCGCCGCATGCTCGCCGACCACGGCAAGATGGCCCGCGGCTACCCCGACGTGCGCGCCAACACCGTCGCCTCCTTCTCCCTCGGCGACTACGAGTGGATGCTGGCCTTCGAGGCCGACGAGCTGTACCGCATCGTCGACCTCATGCGTCACCTGCGCGCCTCCGAGGCCCGCATGCACGTCCGTGAAGAGGTCCCCTTCTACACCGGGCGCCGCAAGTCCGTCGCCGATCTGGTGGCCGGACTCGCCTGATACCTCCCCTGGGGGGAAGAACCGGCGTGCGCCCCTGACTGAGGCGCTGCCGGTGGATCGGGAGGCACAGCCCCCGAATCGACGCAGCCGGAGACCCCGCCCGGAAGTTCAGACGGCAGGCGGCACCAGTGCCCCGCGGGCACGCGCTGCCCGGCCGTCCAGCGACACCGGTGCGGGCTCCGGATGCGGTCCACACGTGACACGCCGTCCCGCGGTGTCACCTGTCAGCAGGTACCGCTCCACGTGACGGTCCACGCAGTCGTTGCGTCCGCCGACCACTCCGTGGTGGCCCGAGTCCCGCTCCGTGACCAGCGCCGCCCCGGCGCCGAGGCGCCGCTGGAGCTCCAGCGCCCCCCGGTACGGAGTCGCCCCGTCCCGTTCCGCGGCGACGACGAGCGTGCGCGGCAGCCCCGGGTGCGGGGCCCCCACGGCGGCGGGCCGCTGCCGGTTCCGTACGGGCCAGGAGGCGCACGGCAGGTTCAGGAAGGCGTTGGCCCAGGTCTCGAACGGGGCCGTACGCGCCAGCTCGGTGTTGTCGCGGTCCCAGACCGCCCAGTCCGCGATCCACCCCCGGTTGCCGTACCCGCGGCCCGTCGTGACGAGCGGTCAGGAACTGCTGGAGCAGCTGGAGCCGGAGGAGCTGCTGCAACTGGACCCGGAGCTGCTCGAACAGCTGGAACCGCTGCTGCCGCAACTGCTGCCGCTCCCGCCGCCGCTGCCGCCCGAGGAGCCGCAGCCGGAGCCCGGGGCGCAGCCGGCGCCGCCCCCGGAGCAGCCGCCAGCACCGCCGCCGCCCCCTCCGCCGCCGTCGCTCCCGGCGCACCAGAGGACCGGCAGGACATCGGCGAACGACCCGTGGTCGTGGGACCCGTGGCGGACGGGGCGGCCGCGCACCTGGGCCGCCGCGAGCCGGGTGCCGCGCGCCGCCGGCACCAGCTGCTGCCGCAGGAACGGGTCCCGCAGCCCGCGCAGCCCGAACAGCGCGGTCTGCACGTGCGGGGTCGGGTCGTTCGCGTACGAGCCGCGCAGCTCGCGCAGCGCCCGAGCGCCCGCCGGGGTCAGCCGGCTCCGGGCCCGGGCGGCGCCGATCCGGGCCGCGACGATCCCGCCGAGCAGCGCGGGCACCACCTTCACGGCGAACGGCACCGCCGGGCCGGACTCCAGGACGTACGCGAGGAAGGTCAGCGGCAGCGACACCGGGATCAGCACCGCGCACACCACGGTCTGGACCAGCGCCCAGCGCCGCCAGGTCCGCCCGGCGCCGGGCCGGGACAGCAGCCCGCGGGCGGCCAGCGCGTCACCGGTCTCCTGCACGGCGGGGTCGAGCATGGCGGCGTACCGGACCTGGTAGAGCCAGCCCGAAGGGGCCCCCTGGTGCGCCCCGAGCACGGCGCGCTCGGCGATGTCGCCGGCCCGCGCCCCGGGCCGTACGTGGACGATGCCCGGGCCCCCGACGACCAGCCGGCCGTCCCCGAGGAGGGAGACGAGCGCGGTGTCCACCACGCCGCCCGGCCCGCCGGACAGGAACGCGGCCTCGGACAGGTCGTGGAGGCCGGGGGCCGCCCCGGCCGCCGGGGTCCGGGAGCGGCGCAGGCCGCGGAAGAGCAGGACGCTGGAGGCGGCGACGCTGAGCCAGACGGCCAGGGCGAGGAGGTTCATGCCGCTCTCCCCACCAGGGCGCGGGCCCAGCGCACGATGCGGCGGGGCGGCCGCGCTCCGGCCCGGTCCTGCCACCAGGCGGTGAGCCGGCGCCGGGCGGCCGGGTCGGCCGGCAGGTCCCGGATGAGGAGGTGCTCGGCGAAGTCCAGCGCGTCCCGGCGGTATCCGCCGGTCATGGGACGGCCCTTGGCGTACGCGGAGAACGCCTCGCGGTACGGTCCGTCACCGCCGAGGATCGCGGGGAGTTCGGGGGCCAGCCTGGCCACCACCCCGGCCCGCTTGGCGATCAGGGCGCGGGCCTGCACGTGGACGCGCCGGCGGTCGAACCCCTCGGGGACGGGCGTCGCGGCCACCAGCGCCGACAGCAGGGCCGCCTGCCGGAGCCCGACGCGCGTCCGGGCGGCCTCGCCGGCCGGGGCGGGCGGGGCGGGCACGGGATCCGGCTCCACGACGGGGCCGGTGGGGCCGTCGGCGCCGCTGTGGCCCGCCGGGACACCGCCGGACCCGGCAGCGGGCGCCGCCTCCGGCGCGGCCGCCCGAGGTGTAGCCGCAGCCGCAGCCGCAGGCGACGCGGCGTTCGGCGCGGCCGTCACCGTGGGGACCCCCGTCACCGTGGGGACCTCCGTCACCGTGGGGACCTCCGTCACCGTGTGGACCCCCGTCCCCGCGGTGACCCCCGTCCCCGCGGTGACCCCGGTCACCGTAGGGACCCCCGCCGCCGCCGGGACGCGTACGCGCGGCGGCGCGGCGTCCCGGCCGGCGGTCGTCAGCACCGTGCGGATCGCGGTCAGTTCCCCGGCGAGCTCCGCCTCCGGCGGGAAGTCGTCGTCCCGCTCCAGCAGGACGCCCGGCGGGTCCACCCGGGACCGCAGTCCCGCCAGCAGGTCCAGCACGACCGGCGGCACGGGGTGCGCGTGCGTGTCGTGCCAGACACCGCCCCGCTCCACCCCGCCCGCCACGTGCACGTACGCCAGCGCCTCCAACGGGATCGCGTCCAGCACGGCCGCCGGGTCCTCGCCGCGGTTGACCCGGTTGGTGTGCAGGTTGGCCACGTCGATGAGCAGCCGGACACCGGTCCGGGCGACCAGCTCCGACAGGAACCGGCCCTCCGTCATCTCCTCGTCCGGCCAGGAGATCAGCGCGGCGATGTTCTCCAGCGCCAGCGGCACGGGCAGCGCGTCCTGGGCGATCCGTACGTTCTCACACAGCACGTCCAGCGCGTCCCGCGTGCGCGGCACCGGCAGCAGGTGGCCGGCCTCCAGCGCGGGCGAGGAGGTGCGTACGAACGCGATGTGCTCGGTGACCAGCGGCGCCCCCAGCGCCACCGCCCGCTCGGCGAGCGCCGCCAGCTTCTCCGGGTCGGGGCGGTCCGCGCCACCCAGCCCCAGGGAGACCCCGTGCGGTACGACGCGCACGCCGCGCTCGCGCAGCCGCACCAGCGCGGTCGGGAGGTGGCCCGGGCAGATGTTCTCGGCCACCACCTCGACCCAGTCCAGTCCGGGCAGCCGCTCGACGGCGTCCGAGATCTCCGGCCGCCAGCCGATGCCCACCCCCAGGTGTGCCATGGGTTCCATGTCCCCCGCCCCCTCTCATCGGACCCTGTGCCGGTGTCATCGCCCCGGCAGGGTCACGCCAATCGCGTAGGGGGACGTTCAGAGCAACATTTGAGGTTCCGCGGGCCCGCGGAACAGGCTCAGAGCCGGGCCCGCAGCGCCGGATGGTCCGCGACCACCGTGCACGAGCCGGGCGCGATCTCCGTGAAGCCGGCGTCCCGCACCACCGGCAGCCCGCTCCCGCTCAGCTCCGCCCACCGCTCGCGCGGCGGGGTCCGTACGGCCAGCCGGAAGCCTGACTCCCGCCAGGCGGCCCGCTCCGGCGCGGTCAGCTCCCACCAGGCGAGCTGCGCCGCGTGCCCGGCCTGCGCCATGGCCTTGCCGGCCGACATGTCCAGGCCGGGGTTGAGCCACAGCACGGGCAGGTCCGCCCCGGCGGGGGCCGCGACGGGCCCGGGGTCGTCCAGGTCGGTGCCCGAGACCTGGAGCTTGGCCAGCTCCTTGGGCCAGCCGTCGAGGGGCACCGGCGGGAAGACCCGTACCTCCGCGGCGTCGCCGTGCACGGTGACGCCCGGAAGGGTCCCGGCCTTGCGCCACTCCGCGCCGCGCGCCCGCCGGACCACCTTGCGGATGCGGGCGTCCTGCCAGTCCCGAACCGCTTCGGCCCACTCGCCCTCGCCGTGCGCCCGCTCGTCGGTCAGCAGGACGAGCACCGCGCGGGCCGCGGTCTCCAGGGCGTCCGTGCGGGCGGGCGGCTCGGCCTTCTCGATCCGCACGACCAGCGGCAGGACGAATTGGGGGGCCTCGTCGCGGACGGCGTGCTCCTGGCGGAAGGGACGGTCCGATCCGACGGCGGGTACGTCCGTGGTGTCGTGCGCGGGCTGGCTGCTCATCCTGCCAAGGATGCCAGCCTCCGCCTTCAGGATGACGCCCAGGGGGCTCGCTCCGGGCGAGGATCGAAGCCATGAAGAGTGACCTGTTCGCATCCGAGAACCTGGCCCGGCCCGCCACCGCCCCGGGCATGACCCTGCAGAACGCCAAGTCGGTGAAGTACGCCGTCGACGGCGAGATGCTCGCGCGCCAGGGCTCGATGGTGGCCTTCCGGGGCAGCCTCCAGTTCGAGCGCAAGGGACAGGGCATCGGCGGCATGCTCAAGCGCGCCGTCACCGGCGAGGGCCTCGCGCTGATGACGGTGCGCGGGCAGGGCGAGGCCTGGTTCGCCCACCAGGGCGGCAACTGCTTCATCGTCGACTTCGAGCCGGGCGACGCCCTGACCGTCACGGCCGCAACGTGCTGTGCTTCGACCCGACCCTGTCCTACGAGATCAAGATGGTGAAGGGCGCCGGCATGGCCGGCGGCGGCCTCTTCAACAGCCTCTTCACCGGCACCGGCAAGCTCGCCGTCGTCTGCGACGGCGCCCCGATCGTCATACCGGTCACCGCGCAGGCCCCGGTCTACGTGGACACCGACGCGGTCGTCGGCTGGAGCGCCGGACTGGAGACCGGCCTGCACCGCTCCCAGTCGGCCGGCTCGATGATCCGCGGCGGCTCCGGCGAGGCCGTCCAGCTGATGCTGCGGGGCGAGGGCTTCGTCATGGTCCGCCCGAGCGAGGTCACCGAGCGGACCGGGGCGCACTGACCGTCGGGGGACGCTTTCCCCGGCCCCCCCGCCCTCGGCCGGGCCGCCGGCGGTCGCACTGCTGCAGGCCCGCCGTCCGGCGGCCCGGCTGAGTAGGCTCGTACACATGGAGCAGCAGGAAGAGACCCCGTCGGAGCAGCGGGAGGGCGCCCCGTCGTACTGCGCGGCCCCGGCTGCGCCCGCCGGGCGGGTCGCCGGGCCGCCGTACGCCGACTGCCTGGGGTGCGGCAGGCCCACCGAGTACGGGGTCGCGACCCCGGGCATCGTGCTGTGCCCCGTGTGCGAATGGCAGGAGGCGCAGCGCACCGCCTGCTCCGGCTGAGCCCCCCGACACCCCCCTAGGTGCCGATCAGCTCGGACACCTTCACGAAGCGGTAGCCCCGCTTGCGCAGCTCCGGGACGATCTTCCGGACGGCCTCCTCGGTCACCGGGGCGGCGCTGCGCGTGCAGTGCATGACCACCACCGAGCCCGGCTTGACCCCGGCGAGCACCTGCTCGGCCACGGCGTCCGGGTCCTTCGCAAAGGCGTCCCCGCTGACCACGTCCCACTGGACGGCCGTGATCCCGGCCGTGGACAGGGCCCGCAGGGACCGGTCGTCGTAGCAGCCGCCGGGGAAGCGGAAGTACGGGACGGTGTTGACCGCGCCCGCCGTGCGGAAGGCGGCGAAGGCCCGGTCCACGTCGGCCCGGGCGGCAGCCGCGTCGAGCGCGGGCAGCCCGTAGCAGGGGGACGTGAAGGCGTGGTGGCTGTAGGAGTGGTTTGCGATCTCGAAGTTCGGGTCGGTGCCGATGGACTTCGCCTGGTCCGGGTACTCCTCGGCCCAACGTCCCGTCATGAACACCGTAGAGGGCACCTTGAGGGTGCGCAGCGCCGAGATCAGCGCGGGATTGTCGAAGTGCTCCCCGTCCGCGGCCCGCGGCCCCTGGTCGGAGGTCATGTCGGCGTCGAAGGTCAGCGCGACGGTCTTGTCGGCCTGCTGGCGCGCCCGTTCGAAGACCGGGGTCAGACCGTTCGGACCGGGCGCCATGGTCGGGGGCTTGGCCGGCGGGCCGGCCTGCGGGGCGGACGGGCCGGGGGCGGCGGACGCCGTCCCGGACGGGGAGGCGGGGGCGGAGTCCGTCGCCGCCGGCGTGCCCATGCGGGCTTCGCGTCCGGCGTCCGACGTGCCGGTGCCGCCCCCGCAACCCGCGAGGGCGGCACCGAGCGCGGCTACGGCTGCCGCTTTGCGCACAGAAATAGTCACGCAGGCAAAATATATGACTATGTGGCAATCAGACGTGCACGGCACTCCTCCACGTCGAAATCACCCTTCGGGTACTGCGGACCGATGGCCTCCAGGTGCTCCAGCAGCAGCTGGCTGATCGCCCAGTTGCGGTACCACTTGCGGTCCGCGGGGACGACGAACCACGGTGCGGCGTCCGTGGAACACCGCTCCAGGGCCTTCTCGTAGGCCTCCTGGTACGCGGGCCACAGGCCCCGCTCTTCGATGTCGCCCTCGCTGAACTTCCAGTGCTTGTCCGGGTTGTCGAGCCGCTCCAGGAGCCGCTCGCGCTGCTCCGCGTAGCTGATGTGGAGGAAGACCTTCACGACGGTCACGCCGTCGTCCGCGAGGGTCTGCTCGAACCGGTTGATCTGCCCGTACCGGCGGCCGAGCACACTGCGCGGCACCAGTTCGCGGACGCGGGCGATGAGGACGTCCTCGTAGTGGGAGCGGTCGAAGATGCCGATCTCGCCGGGCTGGGGGAGGGCCTGCGTGACGCGCCAGAGGAAGGGGTGGCTGTGCTCCTCGGGCGTGGGCGCCTTGAAGGCCCGGATGCGGCAGCCGGACGGGTTGAAGTGGCCGATGACGTGCTTGACGGTGCCGCCCTTGCCGCTGGTGTCCATGCCCTGGAGGACGAGCAGGACGCGGCGGCGGCTGCCGGCGGTGCTGGCCGCGTAGAGCCGCTCCTGGAGGGAACCGAGCCGCTCCGCCATGGCGGCGGTGGCCGTGGTCCCCGCCGCCTTGTCGGTGGGTCCGGCGAGGGTGGCACGGGGGTCGAAGCGGCGCAGGTCCACCCGCTCGCCCGCCGGAACCCGCAACACCTCCCGCAGCTCCGGGCCGGCCCCGGCTCCGGGCCGCTCCCGCCGCTCTCCGCCGTCGGCCTCCGGCCCGGTCCCGCGGTGCTCCGCCTCGGGCCGGTCGGTGACTGCGGCCCTGGCTTCGGCCTTGACCTTGGCTCTGCCCTCGGCCTTCTCGGCTCCGGCGGGGTCCGCCTCCGGCCGGTCGCCGACCTCGGTCCCCGCCTTGGCCTTGGCCTTGTCCTTGGTTTTGCTCTTGCTCTTGCTCTTGGCTTTGGCCTTCCTGGTCCCCGCGTCGTCCGCCTCCGGCCGGTCCGTGGCCGTGGCCCCGGGGCGGGTCCCGTCGTCCGCGTCGGGTCGGTGGTCGGTGGCCCTGACCTCGGTCTTGTCCTCGGTCCTGGCCTTGACCTTCTTGGCCTCCCTGCCCTTTCCCTTGCCCTTGCCCCGGGCATCCTTGGCCTCAGCCGTGGCGTCGCCCTTGCCCTTGGCCTTGCCCTTGGTATCGGGCCGGGGACCGTCGTCGCCCTTCGGCCGGTCCGGGGACTTGTCCTTGCGCTTGCCCTTGGCCTTCGGCTCGGTGCCGTCTCCGGTCTTCGGTCCGGGCCCGGCCGCGGACCGGCCCCTGGCCTTGCTGCCGGCCTTCGGCCCGTCCGGTGCCGGGACCTCGCCCTCGGGAGGGGCGCCGACGTCGGCCTTCGGCCCGTCCGGTGCCCCGGTCCGGGCCGTGCTGCCGGCTGCGTCGCCCTCGCCCTCGCCCTTGGCCTTGCCCTTGTCCCGGCCCTTGGGCTTCGGCCCAGGCCCCTTCGCGGGCTTGCCGGTGGCCTCGGGCGCGGTTCCGGCCGTGCCCTTCCCGGAGGTGGCCCTGCCCTCCGGCTCCGGCTGGGGCTCGGCCTCCGGCCGGGTCCGCTTCTTGCCGGCCGGGGTCTTCCCGCCCCGGTCGGCCGGTTCGCGGGCGTCCGGGACTTCGGGGCCGTCCGGGTCGGGCTGCCGCTTCTGCCGGTCCGTGTGCTTCTTTGCCACGCCACCTACCCCCATCGCATCGATTCCGTTCGATCTTCCCTCCGATCGAACGGAATCGCGACGTGGCGGCCGATGTCAGCGCCAGGGGCCCGTCACCGCGAACGTCGTCCCCGGGGCGTAGGCGTTCACGTACATCGTCCGGCCGTCGGGTGAGAAGGTGACCCCGGCGAACTCGCCCCACTCCGGCGCCCCCGGCCGCCCGACGTCCTGCGCGTTGCGCGCGACCGGGTAGACCTCGCCGCCGACCGTGACGCCGAAGACGTACTGCGCCCCGCCGCCGTCCTCGCACACCATCAGGCCGCCGTCCGGCGCCAGGCAGATGTTGTCGGGGGAGTCCCCGGGCAGGACCGTGTCCGAGGCCGGGCCGAAGAGGACGTCCAGCCGGAGCCGGCCGCGCCGCGGGTCGTAGGACCACACCTGGCCGTGGTGGTCGGCGGCCGATCCCTCGCGGTTGCGGGCGTAGCTGGAGACGAAGTGCACCCCGCCGTCACCCCAGTAGCAGCCCTCCAGCTTCTGCGCGTGGGTGATCCCGCCCGGCCCGAAGTCCTGGAGCCGGATCGGGGTCGCGGCCGCCCCCGGGTCCGGTACGGGCACCCACAGCGCCGGGAACTCCGCCCCGGGCTCGTCCACCACCGACAGGTCGGCCAGCCCCGGTACGCGCAGGGCCTCCAGGGCGCCGCCCGCCCGAAGCGAGCCGGGGCCGCCGAGGGGCCGCTCGGGCAGGAAGCGGTAGAAGAGCCCGAACGGCTCGACGAAGGCGTCCTCGGTCTCGTAGACGATCCCGCTGTACGGGTCCACGGCGACGGCCTCGTGGGCGAACCGGCCCAGCGCGGTGAGCGGGAAGGCCCCCGAGCGGTGCGGGTCGGCGGGGTCCACCTCGAAGACGTAGCCGTGGTCCAGTGTGTAGCCGGAGGTGCCGGCGCGGTCCTCGGTCTCCTCACAGCTCAGCCAGGTGTTCCAGGGGGTCCGCCCGCCCGCGCAGTTGACGGCCGTACCGGCGAGGGCGACCCGCTCGCCGACGACCCGGCCGGCGCCGTCGAGCTCCAGGACCGTGCAGCCGCCGAGCGCCTGCGGGTCGTACGTCAGTCCCGCGACGGCGGGGACGCGCAGGGCGGCGGTGGCGCGGTTCTCGTGGTTGCGGACCAGCCGGACCCGGTTGCCGCCGCCGGCGGAACCGTCACCGAAGCCGACGCCACCGCCACCGCCAGCGGAGAAGGCGGCCATGCCGTCGCAGTTCGCCGGCACGGGCCCCTCGCCGGAGCGCAGCGGGTCGCCCGCGCGGGAGAGCACCCGGTAGGAGAACCCGGCGGGCAGGTCGAGCAGCCCGCGCGGATCGGGCAGCAGCGGCCCGTACCCCCGGCCGGTGGCCCGGGCGGCTCCGGCGCCACCGGTGGACAGGGCGCCGAGCGCGCCGGTGAAGGCGATCCCACCGGCGGCGAGCAGGCTGCGGCGGGTGACGGACATCGGCAACTCCCGGCGGCGTTACTGGAGATGTGAACGGCCCGTGCTACCACGGCGGCCCGCCCGCCGGGGGCCGACGCGAGCGCTCCCGGCCGGGTGTCACACCACCGTGTCCGCGGGTTCCGCCGCCCGGCGCCGGTGGAAACGCACTCGACGTCCGGGCGCGGATTCGGCAGGCTCCTTCCATGGAAAGCGACGTCTGGCCCCTGTACGGGCTGCGCATCACGACCCCCCGGCTGGAGCTGTGCCTGCCGGACCTGGCGGGCCTGGCCGAGCTGGCGGCGGTCTCGGCGGACGGGGTCCACGATCCCGGGCGGATGCCGTTCACCGTGCCGTGGACCGACGCGGCCCCCGCGGAACGGGGGCGGGCGGTGTTCCAGCACGTGCTGGGCACCGTCGCGGGCTGGACCGTGCGGGACTGGACGCTGAGCCTGGCGGTGCGGTGCGAGGGGACGCTGGTCGGCCGCCAGGACCTGTCCGCCGCCGAGTTCGCCGTCACGGGCGAGGCGCACACCGGCTCCTGGCTCGGCGCCGTCCACCAGGGCCGGGGCATCGGTACGGAGATGCGCGCGGCGGTGCTGCACCTGGCGTTCGAGGGGCTCGGTGCGCGGAGCGCCACCTCGGCCGCGATGACGGACAACGCGGGCTCGCTGCGGGTCTCGGAGAAGCTGGGCTACCGCCCGGACGGGCTGGAGACGGTCTCCGTACGGGGGACGGCGCGGACCCTGCGGCGGTTGCGGCTGGACCGCGCCGACTGGGAGGCCCACCGCACGGTGCCGGTGGAGCTGGCGGGTCTGGACGGGTGCCGCGGGCTGTTCGGACCGTAGCGGCGCACCGGCCCCGCAGCGGCGGCCTCGGCCCCGCAGCCCCGGCCCCGCAGCCCCGGCCCGGCGCGCCCCGGCCCGGCGTGTTACCGCCGGGCCGCAGCGGCGAACGGTGCCGGCCCGCGAACCCGGCCGGACCGGCTCCGGCCGTCAGAGCAGTTCCGTCAGAGCAGTTCGGCGGAGAGCGTGATCGTCGTGCCGGTCAGGGCCTGGCTGACGGGGCAGTTCTTCTTGGCGTCCTCGGCGGCGGCGGCGAAGCCCTCCGCGTCCAGGCCGGAGACCTCGGCGCGCACGGTCAGGTGGACGCCGGTGATGCCCTCGCCGGGCTGGAAGGTGACGTCGGCCTTCGTCTCCAGGCGGGTGGGCGGCGTGCCCGCGCCGTCCAGGGCGTGGGAGAGCGCCATGGAGTAGCAGCTGGAGTGGGCGGCGGCGATCAGCTCTTCGGGGCTGGTCTTGCCGTTGGCCGCCTCGGCGCGCGAGGGCCAGGAGACGTCGTACGAGCCGAGACCGGAGGAGTCGAGGGTGACGACACCCGAGCCCTTGAGGAGGTTGCCTTCCCAGACGGTGTGCGCGTGACGCGTGGTGGCCATGGTGGATCCCTTCGCAGAAGTGGGAACGGCCGGGCCGCGAAAGGGCCCGACCGTGCCAAACCTACTGGGACACCAGGGGCTTCGCGTCGCGTGCCAGCGCGGTGAGCCGCGAGATCGCCCGGAAGTACTTCTTGCGGTAGCCGCCGTTCAGCATCTCGTCGCTGAACAGGCGGTCGAACGGTACGCCCGAGGCGAGGACCGGGACCTCCCGGTCGTACAGCCGGTCGGCGAGCACCACCAGCCGCAGCGCCGTCGACTGGTCCGGCACGGGTCCGACCTCGGTGAGGCAGACCGCCGAGAGCCCGTCCGTCAGCGCGCCGTAGCGGCTGGGGTGGACCCGGGCCAGGTGCTCCAGCAGGGCCGGGAAGTCGTCCAGGCTCGCACCCGGGGTGGCGTACGCGGCCTTGGTGACCTGCTCCTCGGAAAAGGGGGCCGGCGCCTCCGGGAGCCCCCGGTGGCGGTAGTCCTGGCCGTCGATCCGCAGCGGCCGGAAGTGCGCCGACAGCCCCTGGATCTCCCGCAGGAAGTCGGCGGCGGCGAAGCGCCCCTCGCCGAGCTTGCCGGGCAGCGTGTTGGAGGTGGCGGCCAGCGCCACGCCCTGCTCGACCAGGCGGCTGAGCAGCGAGGACACCAGGACGGTGTCGCCCGGGTCGTCGAGCTCGAACTCGTCGATGCACAGCAGCCGGTGCCCGCCCAGGGTCTGCACTGTCTGCTGGAAGCCGAGCGCGCCGACCAGGTTGGTCAGCTCCACGAAGGTGCCGAAGGCCTTGAGCGCCGGTTCGGCCGGGGTGGCGTGCCACAGGGACGCGAGGAGGTGGGTCTTGCCGACGCCGTAGCCGCCGTCGAGGTAGACCCCGCGGGGGCCCGTCGGGGCCGCGGGCTTCTTCGCGAACCAGCGGCGCTTGCCGGAGCCGGTCGCGTGGGCGCCGCCGAGGCCGGCGGCGAAGCCGCTCAGCACGGTGACGGCCTCGGACTGGCTCGGCTGGG
Organism: Streptomyces sp. NPDC058619; assembly: GCF_042717785.1. NCBI lineage: Bacteria > Bacillati > Actinomycetota > Actinomycetes > Kitasatosporales > Streptomycetaceae > Streptomyces > Streptomyces sp. NPDC058619. The sequence goes on along the minus strand of NZ_JBHXQN010000007.1, from coordinate 190,122 downwards.
CCGGGTCCGGGTCGTAGGTGTCGAAGCGCACCGAGTCGAAACGCGGCGGCGGCACCATCTCGGCCACCAGCCGTTCGGCGGGCACCCGGGGCTCACGGGCACACAGCGCCTGCGGGCCGGCGTCGGCTATGGGAGGCCGGTCGGCGGGCCGCCCGGCGGCTGAACCGGAGGTGGAGAGAGAGGTCGACACAGCACTCAACTCTACGGGGCGTGGCACACTGCACCGATGCGACGCCTGTTCCCTGTGACCGATCAGACACCGGCCCCACCCCGGGATCCGGCCGACCGCGCATGGTCGCTGGACGAGCTGGCGGAGGCGTACGCGTACCCCTCCCTCGGCGCCGGTGAGCACTGGCTCCGGGCCAACATGGTCTCCACCCTGGACGGGGCGGCCCAGCACGACGGCCGCTCGCAGCCGATCTCCGGCGAGACCGACATGCGGATCTTCGGCACCCTGCGGGCGCTGGCCGATGTCGTGGTCGTCGGTGCTGAAACGGTTCGCCAGGAGGGGTACCGGCCCGCCCGGGCGCGGGACGCCTTCGCGGCCCGGCGCGAGGCCGCGGGCCAGGGGCCGGCCCCCGCGATCGCGGTGGTCACGGCGAGCCTGGACCTCGACTTCACCCTGCCGCTCTTCACCTCGCCCCTGGTCCCGACCCTGGTCGTCACCGGGGCCGGAGCGCCCGCCGACCGCGTCGCCGAGGCGGTCGATGCCGGCGCCGAGGTGGTGGTGGCGGGCGACGGGTCCGGCGTGGACCCGGCGCGGGCGGTACGGGAACTGGCCGGGCGGGGGCTGCGCCGCCAGCTCACCGAGGGCGGACCCCGGCTGCTCGGGCAGTTCGTGGCCGCCGACGCGCTGGACGAGCTGTGCCTGACCATCTCGCCGATGCTCACCGCGGGCAGCGCCCAGCGGATCTCCGGAGGCCCGTCGGTCGCGGTTCCGCACCGGCTGGCGCCCGCTTGTGTACTGGAAGAGGCCGGGTTCCTCTTCACGAGCTACCGTCGGATCTGACAAGGGGCGGAATTTGTCGTTCCGCTTCGCTTCCGCTGGGCATATACCTGCGCAAGCCCCGTGCAACGGCGGGGCAGGATGGTTTCCGCAGGGGCCGGCCCGCCAGCCGGCCTCGGCCCATGAAGGAGAGGGCGTCCGTGTTCACGAGCGTATTGATGATCGAGCAGCCGCTGACCACGGTGGACGTGGACTTCGTCACCAGCCTGCACGGAGACGACGCGGTCTCCTTCGTCGTCCTCATGCAGCCCCGGGGTGACCAGGACCGACTGCTGCGCGCCATCGACGACGTAGCGCTCGGTGAGCTCCCCGAGGCGATCCGCGAGGGCGACGAGCCCGAGGGCGACGCCGCACAGGGCCCCGCCGCACACGCCCTCACGCACTCCCTGAACGCCCTGCGCGGCAAGGGCGCCAAGGCCACCGGGCAGATCATCGGGCGGCACCCCCTCGACCGGCTGAAGGACGTCGTCGAGGAGACCGGGGCCGACGAGGTGATCGTCCTGACCGCACCGCACTTCGTGGAGGAGTTCTTCCACCGGGACTGGGCCTCCCGCGCCCGCCACAAGGTGGGCGTTCCGGTGCTCAAGCTCTTCGCCCACAACGAATAGGCTGGGCCCGCGCCCCGCAGCGCGAACGCGGACGCGCACCCCCGTAGGACACGCACGATCGATTCCTGGAGCGACCTGAATGAAGCCCGGCCTGCCGACCGCCATGGAACGGCCCCACTTCATCGGCATCGGCGGCGCCGGCATGTCCGGCATCGCGAAGATCCTCGCCCAGCGGGGCGCACAGGTCGCCGGCAGCGACTCGCGCGATTCGGAGACCGCCCAGGCGCTGCGCGCGCACGGCGCCGTCGTCCACATCGGGCACGCCGCCGGCCACCTCGCCGACGACTCCACCTGCGTGGTCGTCTCCAGCGCCATCCGCGCCGACAACCCCGAGCTGGCCCGCGCCGCCGAGCTCGCCATCCCCGTGGTGCACCGCTCCGACGCCCTCGCCGGCCTGATGGACGGCCTGCGCCCGATCGCCGTCGCCGGCACGCACGGCAAGACGACCACCACCTCGATGCTGGCGGTCTCCCTGTCGGCCCTGGGCCTGGACCCCTCGTACGCCATCGGCGGAGACCTGGACGCCCCCGGCTCCAACGCCCACCACGGCGAGGGCGACATCTTCGTCGCCGAGGCGGACGAGAGCGACCGCAGCTTCCACAAGTACACCCCGCAGGTCGCGATCATCCTCAACGCGGAGCTCGACCACCACGCGAACTACGCGTCGATGGAGGAGATCTACGAGTCCTTCGAGACCTTCGTCTCCAAGATCGTGCCCGGCGGCACCCTCGTCGTCGCCCACGGCCAGGCCGGCGCCGCCGAGATCACCCGCCGGGTCCGCGGCAACGACGGCCTGAACGTCGTCACCTACGGCGAGGAGCCGGAGGCCGACGTCCGGATCACCAAGATCACCCCGCGCGGTCTGGCGAGCGAGGTCACCGTCGTCATCGGCGGCCGGATGCTCACCTTCACCGTCTCCGTCCCCGGCCGCCACTACGCGCACAACGCCGTCGCCGCCCTCGCGGCCGGCGTAGCCCTCGGCATCCCCGCGCACAACCTGGCCTCCGCCCTCGGCAAGTACACCGGGGTCAAGCGCCGCCTCCAGCTCAAGGGCGAGGCCGCCGGCGTCCAGGTCATCGACTCCTACGCGCACCACCCCACCGAGATGACCGCCGACCTGGAGGCCATCCGCGGCGCCGCCGGGGACGCCCGCATCCTGGTCGTCTTCCAGCCCCACCTCTTCTCCCGCACCCAGGAACTGGGCAAGGAGATGGGCCGGGCCCTCGCACTGGCCGACGCCTCCGTGGTCCTCGACATCTACCCGGCCCGCGAGGACCCGATCCCCGGCGTCACCAGCGAGCTGATCATCGCCGCCGCCCGGGCCGCGGGCGCCGACGTCACCGCCGAGCACTCCAAGGAGGCCGTCGCCGACGTCATCGCGGGAATGGCCAAGCCCGGTGATCTCGTTCTCACCATGGGCGCGGGCGACGTCACGGACCTGGGACCCCGGATCCTGGAAACGATCGCCCGGCTGTCGAACTGAGGGAGCGGGAACGTCATGGCGTACGAGGTCGAGAAGACGGACGAGCAGTGGCAGGCCGAGCTGACCCCGGCCGAGTACCAGGTGCTGCGCCTCGCGGGCACCGAGCCGGCCTTCCGCGGTGAGTACACCGACACCAAGACGGAGGGCGTGTACTCCTGCCGCGGCTGCGGTTCCGAGCTGTTCCGCTCGACGGAGAAGTTCGAGTCGCACTGCGGCTGGCCGTCCTTCTTCGACCCGAAGGACACCGACGCGGTCGAGCTGGTCCACGACCGGTCGCACGGCATGGTCCGCACCGAGGTCCTCTGCGCCGCGTGCGGCTCCCACCTGGGCCACGTCTTCGAGGGCGAGGGCTACCCGACCCCCACCGACCAGCGGTACTGCATCAACTCCATCTCCCTGCGGCTGACCCCCGCGCAGAGCTGAGGCAGTCCTCAAGGGTCCGGCCCGGGTTCCAGCCCCGGGACCGGGCCCTTCGGACGTCCAGGACCACCGGGTGGGCGGGCTGGTCCGTGCGTTCCTCCCGGCAGGGCCGTCCGTTCTCCCGCTGTACGGCCCGGCGTCAGCCGGGGATCGCCGTCCGGCCCCCCTGGGCCGCTGTCCTTGGGGCGCCCCTCGACTCCCCCCTCACCCCAGAGGTCGTCCCGCCATGGCAGAAGTCAACCGCCGCAGGTTCCTCCAGATCGCCGGCGGCACCGCCGCCGTCGCGATGCTGAACGAGAGCATCGCGCGGGCCGCCGCCATCCCGGCGCAGGGTGCCACCGGGACGATCCAGGACGTCGAGCACGTCGTCGTCCTCATGCAGGAGAACCGTTCCTTCGACCAGTACTTCGGGTCGATGAAGGGCGTACGTGGCTTCGGCGACCCGCGGCCGGTCCTCCAGGACAACGGCAAGTCCGTCTTCCACCAGTCCAACGGGACGAAGGACATCCTCCCCTTCAACCCGCAGGTCGACGACCTGGGCATGCAGTTCGTGGAGGGGCTCGACCACGACTGGGCCGGCGGGCACCAGGCCTACAACAACGGCAAGTACGACAAGTGGGTCCCGGCCAAGACCGCCACCACGATGTCGCACATGACCCGTGACGACATCCCGTTCCACTACGCCCTGGCCGACGCCTTCACGGTCTGCGACGCCTATCACTGCTCCTTCATCGACGCCACCGACCCCAACCGCTACTACGTGTGGACCGGGCACACGGGCAACGACGGCACCGGCGGCGGCCCGGTCCTCGGCAACCAGGAGGCCGGCTACGGCTGGAAGACCTACCCCGAGCGCCTGGAGTCCGCCGGGGTCTCCTGGAAGATCTACCAGGACGTCGGCGACGGCCTGAACGCCGCCGGCCACTGGGGCTGGATCAGCGACGCCTTCCGCGGCAACTACGGGGACAACTCCCTGCTCTACTTCAACTCCTACCGCAACGCCCAGCCGGGCAGCGCCCTGTACGAGAAGGCCCGTACGGGCACCGACGCCAAGGCGGGCGACGGCTACTTCGACCGGCTCCGCGCCGACGTGCGGGCCGGAACCCTGCCCCAGGTCTCGTGGATCGCGGCGCCGGAGGCCTTCAGCGAGCACCCGAACTGGCCCGTCAACTTCGGCGCCTGGTACATCGCGCAGGTCCTCGACGCCCTGACCTCCAACCCGGACGTGTGGGCGAAGACGGCCTTCTTCATCACCTACGACGAGAATGACGGCTTCTTCGACCACGTCGTCCCGCCGTACCCGCCGGCGTCCGCGGCCCGGGGCCTGTCCACCGCCGACGTGACGCGCGACCTGTACGCCGGCGGCGGCGGATACGCGGCCGGGACCTACGGGCTCGGCCCGCGCGTCCCGATGATCGTCGTCTCCCCGTGGAGCAAGGGCGGGTACGTCTGCTCGGAGACCTTCGACCACACCTCGGTGATCCGCTTCATGGAGAAGCGATTCGGCGTCAAGGAGCCCCACATCTCCCCGTGGCGGCGCGCGGTCTGCGGCGACCTCACCTCGGCCTTCGACTTCACCCGGTCCGACGCCGCCCCGGTCGCGCTCCCCCCGACGGACGGCTACCTCCCGCCTGACCGCAACACCCACCCGTCGTACCACCCGGTGCCGCCGGCGACGGGCGCCCTGCCCAAGCAGGAGGCGGGCTCCAAGCCGACCCGTCCGCTCGGCTACAGCCCCTACGCGGACGGCAGGGCCACCGTGTCCACCGGCAAGTTCACGCTGACCTTCGCCGCCGGTTCCACCCTGGGCGCCCACTTCCACAGCACCTCGGGCAACCGTGCGGACGGGCCCTGGCCCTACACCGTCGAGGCGGGCAAGACCCTCTCGGACACGTGGAGCACCAGCGCCTCCACCGGCAACCAGGTCAACCTCACCGTCTGGGGCCCGAACGGCTTCCTGCGCACCTGGAAGGGCCCGGCGAAGAAGGCCGGCCCCGAAGTGACGGCGCGTCACGCGGACGCGAGCGGCAACCTGGTGCTGAGCCTCGCCAACTCCGGCGCGGCCGCGGTCCACCTCACCGTGACGAACTCCTACGGGGGCGCCGCCCAGACCTTCAAGGTCAACCCGGGCGCCACCGTCGCGCACACGGTGGACCTGCGCACCACCGGCCGCTGGTACGACGTCAAGGTGGTCTCCGACGCCGACGCCACCTTCCTGCGCCGCTTCGCGGGCCACGTGGAGACGGGAGCCCCGGGCGTCTCCGACCCGGCGCTCAGGACCGTCTGACCGGTCCGCCGCGGCCGGCGGCGGATTCACGGTGTGATGGTAGGTCCGGTGGGCAGTACGTACGGCGTCGGCATCTCCACCCCGTCACCGAGGGAGAACGCATGGCCATCGCCCATCGCAGGATCGGCACCGGACCCGTCCGCGTCATCGTGCTGCACGACTGGTTCGGCACCTGCGCCACCTGGGGATCCGTACTGGACCACCTGGACCCGGAGGGGTTCTCGTACGCCTTCCTCGACTGCCGGGGCTACGGCGACCGGCGGGACGTGGCGGGCCGCTACAGCCTCCCCGAGATCGCCGACGACGTCCTCGAACTCGCCGACCAGCTGGGCTGGGACACCTTCTCGCTCCTCGGCCACTCCATGGGGGGCAAGGCGGCGCAGCAGGTGCTCGTACGGGCCCCCGAGCGCATCGAGAAGCTCATCGGGGTCGCGCCGGTCCCGGCCGCGCCCTACGCGATGGACGACGCGACCCACGCCCTCTTCCACGGAGCCGCCGAGGACCCCGACAAGCGCCGGACCATCCTGGACCTGGTCACCGGGCACCGTGCGAGCCGTCACTGGCTGGAGCGGATGGTCGCCCATTCGCTGGCCGCGTCCCGGCCCGAGGCCTTCGCCGGCTACCTCGCGAGCTGGCAGCCGCTCGACTTGTCCTGCGCCGTCAAGGGCAACACCGTGCCGGTGCTCGTCCTGGTGGGGGAGTACGACCTCGCGCTGACCGCCGAGGTCATGCGGGGCACCTGGCAGGCGTGGTACCCGAACTGCCGGATCCGTACCCTGCCGGGCACCGGCCACTACCCGCCCCAGGAGACCCCGGTGGCCTTCGCCACGGCGGTCGAGGCCTTCCTCGTGAGCTGAGCCCGCCCGCTCCGGGGCCTTCGCCGTTCGGCGGACCCCGGTGGGGGACGGGGTCCGTACGGTGGCGCGCCGGCGGGACGGCCGACACCCCTAGCGCAGGCGGCGGGCGCGGCGGCGGCGCAGGAGGATGCCGGCGGCCGCGCCGGTCAGCGCGGTGACCGCGACGCCGGCCGTGGTCCACCACAGGGCCGGACCGGAGGCGGCGGGCTCGGCGGCGTCCGACGCGGGCGCGCCGGACTGCGGCGAGGAGGCGGTCGGGGAGGCGGCCGCCGTGGGCGTCGTGGCGGAGGTTCCGGTGGCCGTCGCGCCGGTGGCCGCGGTACCGGCGGAGGGGCCGGCGGCCGACGGCGCGGGCGCCGGGTCCACCACGGGGACGCCGACTTCGAGCTCGCCGTGGCCGAGGGCCGGGAAGCCCACGTCGACGCTGACCTTCCAGGTGCCGGGCGGCAGGGCCTCGGCGGTGGTCCAGCCCGCCGGAGGGGCGAGCGGGTCGCGGATCAGGCGAAAGGGCCCGAGCGTGCGGGTGCCGTCGACGCTGACCGCGTTCACGGTGGCGGCGACGGCTTCTTCGACGGCGTCCCCGTCGTTCTCCCAGGTGACGGCGGCGGTGACGCGGCCCTCGCGCTGGCCGGTGACCACCACCTTGACGGTGTCGCCGTGGGCCAGTGCGGGTGCGGGCGCCAGGAGGATCAGGCCGAGGGCGGCCACGAAGGCCGGGAAGACGGATCTGGTACGCATCGTTGCGGTGCTCCGGGTGGGGTGAGGGGTCGGGGGGGGGGCGCCCCCCGGGGGGGCCCCCCCCGGGGGGGGGGGGGGGGGGGGGGGGGCGCGGGGGGCCGCGGCGCCCGCCCCCGGGGCGGGGGGGGCGGGGGGGGGGGGGGGGCCGCCCGCGGGGGGCCCCCCCGCGACCGCCGGCCCGGCCGTCGGCCCCACCGGCACTCCGTCAGGTCGGCCGGTGGATCCGTCGGTCGGGCGGGGCCGGACCGTCGGCCGGGCTCGGGTCAAGGGGCATCGGCCGTGTCGTCGGTCGGTCCTTCGGGCAGGCCGTCAGCCGGCCTTCTGGACGGTCCAGAGCTGCGCGGCACCGCCGTCCGCGCGCTGGAGGTCGAGCAGCCAGCTCCCGTAGTACGGGCGGCGGCTCACGGTGAGGGCGAAGCCGCCCCCGGGGTCCGTGACGGTCACCGCGCCGCCGCGGGTCGTCAGCCGCCAGGACTGCGCCGCGTCGGTGCCGCACGGGCGCTGGGCGACCCACATGCCGGCGGAGGGGGCGCCGCCCGGCTGCAGGCACTTGCCGGACGCCGCGGACCGGATGCGGACCTGGCCGCCGCCCGCGTCGTCGAAGTACCACTGCTGCTGCGCGTACCCGTTGGCGCGGGAGCCGACGAGCACGGTGCCGTCGGCGGTACGGCCGCCCCACAGTTCGGCGGCCATGCCGGTGCTGCCGTTGCCGAGGGTGTAGCGGCTGCCGGGGGTGGTGGCGCCGCCGCCGGCCTTCGGGGTCTTGAAGGAGGCCGCCTTGCCCGGACCGCTGTCCCGGCCGGAGCCGTCGCGCACGGACACGGTCACCTTGTACGTGGTGTCCGGCTTGAGGCCGTGGATGCGCAGGACCTGCGACTGCACCCAGGTGAGGTGCTTGCCGTTGATCAGGACCTGGTACCAGGCGGCGCCCTCGACCTTGGGCCAGCTCACCACGACCGAGGTGGACTGGACCTGGGCGGCCGTCACGGCCGGTCCGCCGCCGGGCTTCTCGGTCGGGGTCGGCGAGGGCTTCTTCGTCGGGCTCGGGGTCGGGCTCGGGCTCGGGTTCGGACCGGGGTCGGTGCCGCCTCCTCCGCCGCCCTTCGTCTTCATCAGGAACCGGTTGTCGGCGATGTTCCAGTGCGTGGCCAGGTAGCTGCCGGCCTTGGGACTGGTGTGGAAGTAGTCGTCGTGGTTGCAGTCCAGGATGTTCTCGGCGGCCTGGTTGGTGCAGACGTTGCGCATCTTCGGGTAGTTCGGCGAGTCCGAGTAGCACATGACGTCGAACTCGTCGGTGCAGTGCGCGCCGAGGCTGGTGTTGGGGGCGCTGTTGTTCACCGCGCCGAGGTTGTGGCCGAGTTCGTGCGCCGCCGTGTGCCCGCCCCAGCACCCGGAGTCCGTACGCCCGTAGGACGGGCCGAAGTTGCTCTGGTTGTTCTGTCCGGGCCGCTCGTCGCCGGCGAACGTGCCGATGCCGCAGTAGACCTGGGTGTCGGCGAAGATCATGTACTTGCGGTCCCGGCGGTCCAGGCCCTTGCCGGCGAGCGCGGCGTTGGTGGCGCTGAACTCGGACAGTGCCGAGTCGGGGAGCTCGATGTTGAGCACCGCCGGCGTGCAGTCCGCGTTCGTCACGTAGCGGATGTGGCGCACGCCGCCGGTCTCCTGGGCGCTCGCCGAGTAGATCAGGTCGGCGTCGGCCGCCCACTTGCGGAACGAGGCGGCGTACTGGGAGAACCGGTCACGGCCGGGGCCGTGGACGTACACCACCTGGACGCGGTTGCCGGTGGTGCCGTCGCCCTCGCACTGGACGGTCTGGCCCGCGGGTCCCGCGGCCACGGCGCGCTCGCCGGCCGAGGGGGCGGCGGCGGGCGCGGGCGCCGAGTCCTTGGTGGCGGCCGCGTCGGCGGCGGGCGCGTCCTGAGGACGCCCGCCGTCCTGCGTGGCGGCCGGGTCCTCGGTCGCGGGGCGGGACGGGTCGGCGGCCGCCGCGGTGGTGGCGACGGCCGGCGGTATCTCCTTCTTGATGTCGACGCCCTTGGGCGGGGCGTCGGGTCCGTGGGTGCACAGTCCGGCCTCGGTGCGGTAGACGCCCACGCACCGGTCGCCCTTCGGAGCGGCCTTGAGGCCGTCGTAGACCATCCCGCGCGCGTTCTCGTTGGCGGGAGCGGCCGGGATCGGCTCCGGCTCCTGGTCCCGGGCGGCCGCGGCGGCCGGTACGACCGTCTCCGCGTCGGCCCCCGAGGCCTGCGCGGGGGCCGCGGCCTGGGCGCCGTCGCCGATTCCGGAATAGGCGATACCCGCCGCGATCACGGCCGCTGTGGCCGTGGCGGCGGTCAGGAGTATCAACCGCCGGGGTCTGCGCCGGTGTTCCCGCCGTCTGCGTCCTGTCATGCGCACCTCAAATAGTGATCGGAGTGACTGGGTCCGCGGAAGCCTGCCAGACGTACGCGCCGGAGAATTCGGACAAAGGGGTGCGTGGCCCGGGAAATCATTCCGTTACCTGTCCGTCTGATTTGACGAACACTCAATTAGCTTTACCAGGTGCCAAGTTGAGGTAATAGTGCCCTAATGGTCCAGGCCTTCATCGGGTCGTTGTTATCGAATCGAAATAATCAGGGAAGGTCTATTGACTGGAATTCAGTCGGGGATTCACCTAATTACTACCTGCCGAATTGCCTCCGTCACGACCCGTGAGGAACCGGCCGGACATCGCGGTCGATCCGCGGCAGACGGGACGATCGCCGGTCCGGCCGTCCTCCGGCCGGACGGCTTCCGCATCGGCGTCGGGCGTCGGTGGCGCGGGCGATGGCGCCGACGGACGTGCCGACGGGCATGACGGCCGTGCCGGACGTGCCGACGGACGGGGCGGCCGTGGCCGGTGATCCGGCCGGGCGGGGGAGGGGACGTGCGCGGAGTGCCGCTCCCGGACGTGGAAAAGCCCCTGGCGGGTACGAGGAGGACCTCGTACCCGCCAGGGGATCAACAGGGTGAGTGACGGGACTTGAACCCGCGGCCACCTGGACCACAACCAGGTGCTCTACCAACTGAGCTACACCCACCACGAAGGGTGGCGGACCACCCGTTCGATGTGCATGCACAGCATAGCCGATCAGCGGGGTGCTTCCGCGACGCCTTATTCCGCCACCGGAGCCCCCGCGGCGGCGTGCGCGACGGCCGCCGCGGCCAGCGCCCGCACGATCGGGTGCGGCCGGGTGCCGTCCCCGTACAGCTCGGGCTGGAAGAGCGTCGCGAGAAAGAAGGGATGGCCCGGCAGCTCCGCGATGCGCGCCTGTCCCTCCTCGTCGCGACCCGACAGCCGCAGCCCGTGCGCGGTGAGCACCTCCAGGCGCCTTGCCACCGGGCCGTAGTTGCAGCTGTAGCGCTCCATCGACCGCTCCGCGCCCAGCGCCGACTCGGCCAGCGACCCGGGCTCGGCCCGTACGAGCCCCTCGTGCCCGGCGAGCGAGCAGGCGAGCGGCGCGATCAGCGGGTCCGCCGCGCCGGGGTCGTTCTCGGCGTGCGCGGCTCCGGTCAGGCCGCACACGGAGCGGGCGTACTCCAGCAGGGTGTGCTGGAAGCCGCCGCAGGTCCCGAGGAAGGGGATGCCCGCCTCCCGCGCCACCCGGATCGCCGCGAGCGCCCCGGCCTCGCTGGCGTACGGGCTGCCCGGCGGGACCCAGACGGCGTCGAAGCGGGCCAGCGCCCCGGAGGTGGCCTCGGCCACGGCGTCGCCGGTGGGGATCCAGTACGCGTCGAGGACGAGGCCTTCGCGCGAGGCGAGCGAGTCGAGGAGGAGCGGGATGCGGGTGTGGGCGGTCACGTGGGGCGAGCGGTCGCCGACGAGGGCCAGCCGGGCCGCGCGCACAGGGGCGGGGGCGGGGAGGGTGGTGGCGGCGAGAGTGGTGGCGGCGAGGGTGGCGCCGGCCGGTGTGGTGGTCATGCGGATCATCCTGCGACCCCTCCCATTTCAGCGCCAACGATTGTTGTCGCTCCCTCGATAAGCAACGCTGATGCCCATGGAACCGCACCTGCTCCGCACCTTCGTCGCCGTGGCCCGGCTGGGCTCCTTCTCCGGCGCCGCCCGGGAACTCGGCTACACCCAGTCCGCCGTGTCCCAGCACATCGCCGCCCTGGAGGGCGACCTGCGGACCGGGCTCCTCACCCGCCGGCCCGTGGAGCCGACCGCGGCCGGGGAACGACTCCTGGAACACGCCGGGCCGCTGCTGCTGCGCCTCGACGCCGCCCGGGCCGACGTCCTGCGGCTGGCCGCCGCCCCGCCCGGCCGGGTCACCCTCGCGGCCTCCCCGCTCGCCGTCGGGCCGGCGCTGCTCGCCGTCCTGCCCGTCACCGGCGTCACCCTGCGGGTGCTGCCCCCGGAGCAGGTGCCCGCCGCCGTCGCCACCGGGGGCTGCGACCTCGGCCTCGTCGACGGGCTCGCCGCCCCCAGCGACCCGCTGCGGCTGCCCGACGTGGCCCCGCTCACGGTGACCGGGATCGGCGAGGAGGCGCTGGCCGTGCTGTTTCCCACCGGGCACCCCCTGGCCGTGCGGGCCTCCGTCCGGCTGGACGACCTCACCGACGCCCGCTGGCTCGACGCCCCCGGCGTGGGACTGCCGCTCACCGCCGCCCGCGGCGCCCTGCGCTACGACGGCACCGACCTGCTGGCCCTGTGCGCCCTCGCCGCCGCCGGGCACGGCCTCGTGCTGCTGCCCCGCCGGGTCGCCGCGGCCGCCGGCGCCGGGGTCGCCGTACCCCTGGCCGCCCCGCGCCTGGTGCACCGTACGGAACTGCTCTCGCCCGGCACTCCGACCGGCGCGGCCGCTGCGCTCGCCGCACGCCTCGCGGCAGGATCGCCGTATGACTCCCGACCCCACGCACGCGACGCCTGACCCCGCGCCCGCCGAACCCGCCCCCTTCACGGCCGCGGACTACGCCGCCCGGATGGCCGCGGCCGCGCGGACCGCGGCCGGAGCGGGCCTGGCCGGCCTGCTGATCGCCCCCGGGCCCGACCTCACCCACCTCACCGGCTACCGCCCCACCGCCGAGACCGAGCGGCTGACCGTGCTCGTGCTGGCAGCCGGGCGGGAGCCGGTGCTCGTCGTGCCGGCGCTGGAGGCGCCCGACGCGGAGAAGGCCCCCGGCGCCCCCGCGCTGACCCTGCGGGACTGGGCCGACGGCAAGGACCCGTACGCCGCGACCGCACCGCTGCTGGACGCCGCCGGGCGCTTCGGCGTGAGCGACAACACCTGGGCCCTGCACCTCCTCGGCCTGCAGCGGGCGCTTCCCGCCAGCTCGTACGCGCCGCTCACCGACGCGCTCCCCATGCTCCGCGCGGTGAAGGACGAACGGGAGCTGGAGCGCCTCGCCGCGGCGGGAGCCGCCGCCGACGCCGCGTACGCGCAGATCCTCCACCTCCCCTTCGCCGACCGCCGGGAGACCGACGTCGCCGCCGACCTGGCCGGCCTGCTGCGCGCGCACGGCCACTCCCAGGTCGACTTCACCGTGGTCGGCTCCGGCCCCAACGGCGCCAACCCGCACCACGAGGCCGGCGACCGGGTCATCCGCCGCGGCGACATGGTCGTCCTGGACTTCGGCGGCCTGCGCTACGGCTACGGCTCCGACATCTCCCGCACCGTGCACGTCGGGGAGCCCACCGCGGAGGAGCAGCGGGTCCACGACGTCGTCCGCGAGGCCCAGCAGGCCGGCTTCGCGGCGGTCCGGCCGGGCGCCGCCTGCCAGGACGTGGACCGGGCGGCCCGTGCGGTCGTCACCGAGTTCGGGTACGGGGACCGCTTCATCCACCGCACCGGCCACGGCATCGGCGTCACCACCCACGAACCCCCTTACATGGTCGAGGGCGAGGAGCGGCCGCTGGTCCCCGGCATGTGCTTCTCCGTGGAACCCGGCGTCTACCTGCCCGGCCGCTTCGGCGTCCGCATCGAGGACATCGTGACGGTCACCCGGGACGGCGGGCGCCGCCTGAACAACGCCCCGCGCGAACTGGCCGTCGTCGAGTAGCCGGCCGGCGGGCCCGCCGCGCGGCCCTCCACCGCACCCGGGGAGACGGCCGTCACGGGCCGAGGACGACCGCCGACTCCCCCGGAACGTGCACCCGGCCGTCCGGGCCCGGGTGGTCGAGGGGCTCCCAGGCGGCCAGCACCCGCACCCCGTTGCGCCCCAGCGCGATCGTCGCCGGCTCGGGGGAGAGGTTGACGACCACCCGTACGTCGCCGCGCCGGAACGTGAGCCACCGCCGCTCCTCGTCGTAGGCGACCCGGACCGCCGCGAGGTCGGGGTCGCGCAGGTCCGGGTGCGTGCGGCGGAGCGCGACGAGGGTCCGGTACCAGGCCAGCAGACGGGCGTGGGCGCCCTGCCCCGGCTCCGTCCAGTCCAGGCAGGAACGGGCCCGGGTCGCCGGGTCCTGCGGGTCGGGGATCTCCTCGGCCTTCCAGCCGTGCGCGGCGAACTCCCGCCGGCGGCCGCTGCGCACGGCCTCGGCGAGGTCGGGGTCGGGGTGGTCCGTGAAGTACTGCCACGGGGTGCCCGCGCCCCACTCCTCGCCCATGAACAGCATCGGCACGAACGGCCCGGTCAGCGCCACCGTCGCGGCGCACGCCAGCAGCCCGGGGGAGAGGGAGGCGGAGAGCCGGTCGCCGAGCGCCCGGTTGCCGATCTGGTCGTGGGTCTGCGTGTAGCCGAGGAACCGGTGGGCCGGGGTGCGCCGGCGGTCCACGGGCCGGCCGTGGGTGCGGCCGCGGAAGGAGGACCAGGTTCCGTCGTGGAAGAACGCCCGGGTCATCGTCTTGGCGAGGGCGGCGAGCGGCGCCGCCGCGAAGTCGCCGTAGTAGCCCTGGGACTCACCGGTCAGCGCGCAGTGCAGGGCGTGGTGGAAGTCGTCGTTCCACTGCGCGTGCAGACCCAGCCCGCCACTGCCGCGCGCGGTCGTGGTGCGGGGATCGCACTGGTCGGACTCGGCGATGAGGAACAACGGCCGCCCGGACTCGGCCGCCAGCGCGTCGACGGCGGCGGCCAGCTCCTCCAGGAAGGTCAGCGCCCGCCCGTCGGCCAGCGCGTGCACGGCGTCGAGCCGGAGCCCGTCGATCCCGTAGTCGCGCAGCCAGGCCAGGGCGCACCCAAGGAAGTACGCGCGGACCTCGTCCGAGCCGGGCGCGTCCAGGTTGACCGCGGCGCCCCACGGGGTGTGGTGGGCGTCCGTGAAGTACGGGCCGAAGGCGGGCAGGTGGTTGCCCGAGGGACCGAGGTGGTTGTGGACCACGTCCAGCACGACCCCGAGGCCGGCCGCGTGCGCCGCGTCGACGAACCGGGAGAGGCCGGCCGGGCCGCCGTACGGCTCGTGCACCGACCAGGGCGCGACCCCGTCGTACCCCCAGCCGTGCCGGCCCGGGAAGGAGCAGACCGGCATCAGCTCCACGTGCGTGACACCGAGGCCGGTGAGGTGGCCCAGGCGCGCGGCGGCGGCGTCGAAGGTGCCCTCGGGGGTGAAGGTGCCGACGTGGAGCTCGTACAGGACCGCGTCCTGGAGCGGCACCCGCGGGGGCGGCGCCCCGTGCGGCGCGAAGGCGTCCGGGGCGACCACCGCCGAGAGCCCGTCGGGCCCGTCCGGTAGCCTCCGGCCGCGCGGGTCGGGGCGCGGGACGGGGTCCTCTCCCAGCAGGAACCCGTACCGGCTGCCGTCGGCGGCCGGGGCCTGCACCACCCACCAGCCATCCCGGTCCGGATCGGGAGCCATGTCGTACGTCGCGTCGTCGAGTCGCATGGCGACATGACCTGTCAGTGGTGCCCACACCTCGAACTGCACGGACGGTCCCCTCGTCTCCGGCGGTGTCCAGCATGCGTATCCTGCCCATCATTCCGGGCCGGGCGGGGGAGTTCTGGACACTCCACCCCCAACAGGCCGACAATCACCCTGTGACGTCGAGTTTCGAGTTCCCCGCCTATCCCGCGCCGCGGCTGTCCGACGCCGAGCGCGACCGGGCGCTGGGCCAGCTCAGGGAGGGCGCTGCCCTCGGCAAGCTGTCCCACGACACGTTCCTGCGCCGTATGGAACTCGCCCTGGTGGCCCGGCGCTCCGAGGACCTCGCCGTCCTCACCGCCGACCTCCAGGGCCGGGGCGGCCGCGAAAGCCCGTGGACCCGTCGGCTGTTCGGCTGGGTGGGCCGGGTGTCCGCGGTCAGCGTCGGCGTCCGGCGCGCGTGGGCCGCCGAAAAGCTGCCCCGGCTGCTGCTCCCGCACCCGAGCGCGGGGGTCCTGCGGATCGGCCGCGACCCGGGCAGCGGCCTGCGGCTCACCCACGAGACCGTCTCCCGGGCGCACGCCGAGCTCAGCCTGCGGGACGGGACGTGGGTACTGAAGGACCTCGGGTCCACCAACGGGACCACGGTCAACGGGCACCGGGTGACGGGCTCGGCGGTGGTCCGGGACGGCGACCAGATCGGCTTCGGGAAGATGTCCTTCCGACTCTCGGCGAGCTGACGGCCGACCGGGACCCGTACCCCGCGGATCCGGACCGGGCGCGGCGCCGGCCCCCGGGTGCGCAGGGCGGGCGGCGCCCAGCAGGATGGCCGCATGGACCACACCACCCCCGTCGTGCGCCGCGCGCGCCCCGCCGATCTGCCCCGCCTGGTCGAGCTCGTCCACGAGCACGTCGCGTACGAGAGGGCGGCGCCCCGCCCGCCCGGCCTCGCCGAGCGGCTGGGCCCGCTGCTGTTCGCCGAGGGCGCCCGGCTGTGGGTGCTGCTCGCCGGGACCCCGGGGGGCGAGGTCGCCGGATACGCCGCCTGCTCCGCCGAGTTCGCCTTCTGGGACGCACGCTCCTACCTCCACATGGACTGCCTGTACCTCGCCGAGGACGCCCGCGGGCACGGGCTCGGCGCCGCCCTGATGGACGGGGTCGCCGGGCTCGCGGACGAGCTCGGCCTCGACGAGGTGCAGTGGCAGACCCCCGAGTGGAACGAGGGCGCCGTCCGCTTCTACGACCGGCTCGGCGCCACCGGCGCCCCCAAGCGCCGGTACACGTGGACCCCGCCCGCCCCGGCCCCGACTGCTCCGGCCGCTTCCTAGCGCGGGCGGGGCGCGAGGCGTTCGTACGCGGCCAGCACGGTCCGGGACTGGTGCTCGACCTGCGTGGCCACCGGGACCCAGCGGGCCTGGAAGCGGGCCGCGAACTCCTCGCACCACCCCGTGACGAGGCGGTCGAGCCCCGGCGCCGCCGCGTCGTCCCGCGCGCGCAGCACCCGCAGCAGCATCGCCGCCGCGCGCAGCGACAGCCGCCGCCCGAACGCGTCGATGCTGGCGACGTACGCGGCCGTGGCCTCGGTGGGGGCGCCCGGGCCGGTCCACTCGGCGGCGATCCGCGGGATCAGGGCGAGCGTCCAGTCCACCGCGCGCAGCAGGGGCGCCGCGTCCGGGTCGCCGTACGGGGCCTGCCCGGACAGCGTTCCGTCGCGCACCCGGGACACCAGGGCGGCGTCCTGCGTGAGCCGCTCGGACAGCACCCGCAGCGCCCGGCGCGGATCGGGGTGCGGGGCCGGGTCGTCCACCAGGTCCGAAGCCCACATCGGGACTTCGACGATCGCCGTGGTGCCGGCGTACCGGTGGGTGTGGTACCAGGTGCTGAGCCGGGTGTCCTCCGGGGGGAAGGCCCCGGCGGCCTCGCTGCCCGGCTCCGGGATCACGAAGATCCCCGGACCGGGGGAGAGCCACCCGGCCGCGTCCGACGCCCCGTTCTCCACCGGGATCCGCAGCTCGGCGGCCGACTTGGCGAAGGGCTCCGCCAGGCCCGGTATGTCGCGGGTCAGCTGCACCCAGGAGCCGCCGAGGTCGGTGGCGTGCAGCGAGACCTGAAGGACGGGCCGCAGCTCGTCGATCAGGGCGGTCAGGGCCACGGTCTCGGGCGGCAGCCGGTCCGGGGGCAGTAAAGACGGCGCCCACTCGGGCTGTTCCGGCCCCGGGGGCCGGAAGAAGTGCCGGTGGTACTCCAGGAGCGAGTACGGACGGGGCGTGCGGTGCAGCCGCGCCCCGTCCGGGTCGGCGCAGAGCAGGAAGTGCCAGCCGCAGCCGGCGCGCGGCCCCGGGTCGTGCAGCAGGTGCCGGGCGAGGGAGAGCGCGGTCGCGCCGCCGACGGGCTCGTTGGCGTGCGCGCCGGCGACGACCAGCACGTTGCGGCCGGGCCCCGCGGGGGGCCCGGCCGCCGGGCCGCCGCCGGGGCCGTCCGCCGGCCCGACGGACAGCACCCAGAGCGGCTGCCCGGCCCGGGAGCTGCCCGCTTGGCGGAGCCGGACCTGGCCGGGATGGTCGTCCGCCAGCGCGCGGGCGGTCAGAACGAGTTCGAGCGGCGTCGGGTAGTGCATGTCGCGAAGGAGGGTCACAGGGGATGCCATGCCCGCCCGGCGCACCCCCTACCGCTCCGGGCGCCCGGCACTTCCCCAAATGTCCCGCGAACCGCCTGGCCACGCCGTCCGCACCGACCGTCCGACCGCCCTTCGCACACCCGACCGGGGCGCCGCCGGCCGCCGCCCGGTCACTCCTGCCGGAGCAGGAGCGCCACCGGCCGGGCGGCCAGGAGCTCGCCCAGGGCGGCCTTTCCCGCGTACGGGGCGCCGGGCGCGCCGTCCGGCCCGGCCAGCGGGACCCACCGGCCCGGCGGCAGGGGCAGCACCGTGTCGCGCCAGCCCCCGGCCCCGGCCAGCCGGTACGAGAGCCGGGTGGCCACCGCGACGAGCCCCGGCGAGCGGGCGAAGGCCAGGCAGTGCTCCGCCGCCGGACCCCGGGCGGTGAGGGGGGCGTACCCGGCGAACAGCGACGGGCGGGCCCGGCGCAGCCGCAGGACGGCGGCCGTGAGGGCGAGCTTCTCCTCGGCGGGACCGCTCGGGGCGGCTCCCGCGTCCAGCCGGGCCAGGGCTTCGCGGGGGAAGCGCGCCGGCCGCCGGTTGTCGGGGTCGACGAGGGCCCGGTACTCGGTCTCGGCGCCCTGGTAGACCTCCGGGACCCCGGGCATCGCCAGGTGCAGCAGAGCCGTCCCGAGGAGGTTGGCCCGGGCCGCCTCGGCCAGCTCGGGCGGGAGCCCGCCGCCGGTCCGGGCGTAGTCCGGGACGGCCGTCTCGTACGCCTCGTCCCGCTCCGTCCAGCCGGTGTGCAGGGCGGCCTCGCGGACCGCCTTGAGCAGGGCCTCCGCCAGGCGGTCCGGGGCCTCGGGGGCGTCCCCGAGGCCCAGGGCGGTCTGCCGGGCCACCCACGCCAGCTGCGGGTCCGCGCCCGCGGGCCGGCCCATCAGCTCCGGCGCCTGCGAGAGCACCGCGATCCGGGCCCGGACGTCCGCGCTGCGCTTGGTGTCGTGCGTGGACAGCACCGTGCCGGACCCGGGCCACTCCCGCGCCAGGGCCGCGCAGTACGCGTGGAACTCCGCGGGCGGGACGGCCGGGTGGCCCGGCTCGCCGCCGACCTCGGTGGCGGACAGCAGGGGGGCGTACCGGTAGAAGGCCCTGTCCTCCAGGGACTTGGCGCGCAGCGCCGCCGAGGTCTGGGCGAAGCGGGCGGCGAACGCGGGCTCGTGCAGCAGCAGTTCGCGTACGCCGCCCAGAGCGTCCTTGCCGCCGGCCGCGCTCCCGCCGCCCGCGTCCTCCCCGTCCGCGCCCTCCCGGTCCGCGCCCTCCGCGGCCGGGTCTTCGCCTACCGGGGCCTCGCCGACCGCCGCGAGCGCCGCGGCCGCCCGCTCCAGGGCCCCCGGGTCGGGCTCCGGCGCCTCGGGGTACGGCCGGTAGACGGGGTAGGCGATGAGCAGCTCCCGCACCGCCGGTCCGAGTTCCGGGCCGGCCATCCGCTCCAGCGCGGCCAGTTCGGCGGCCAGGTCGCCGGTCAGCACCTCCCGCGCGGCGGCCGCGGCCGTCCGCTCCCACGGCGCCGTCCCGGTGAAGGCGGCGTACCGGCGGGCCAGTTCGGCGGCGCCCTCCGGGTCGGTGAACACCCCGTCGACCCGGTGCAGCGCGTCGTACCCGGTGGTCCCCGCGACCGGCCAGGCGGACGGCAGCCGCTCGTCGCGGGCCAGGATCTTCTCCACCACCACCCAGCAGTGCGGCCCGGCTGCCTCCCGCAGCCGCCGCAGGTACTCCCCGGGGTCCGCCAGCCCGTCCACGTGGTCGATCCGGAGCCCCTCCACGACCCCGTCCCGCACCAGCTCCAGCACCTTGGCATGGGTGGCCGCGAACACCACCGGGTCCTCCACCCGGACCCCGATCAGTTCCGAGATCGTGAAGAAGCGGCGGTAGTTGAGGGCGGTGCGGGCCTCCCGCCACCAGGCGGGCCGGTACCACTGGGCGGCCAGCAGCTCCGGCAGCTCCAGGCCCGCGGTGCCCTCGCGCAGGGGGAACTCCTGTTCCCCGTGGCGCAGGACGTCCCCGTCCACCGCGAGCGCGCACCCGGCGGCCGGTCCGGGGAGCACCGGCAGCAGGACCTGCCCGCCGCCCGCCTCCCAGTCGATGTCGAACCAGCGGGCGTACGGGGAGTCCGGCCCGTCCCGCAGCACCTCCCACAGCGGGCGGTTCAGCCGCAGCGGCGACGGCACCGCCATGTGGTTCGGCACGATGTCCAGGACCAGGCCGAGCCCGTGCGCCCGGGCGGTCGCAGCGAGCGCCCGCAGGCCGGGCTCGCCGCCCAGCTCCGCCCGGACCCGGGAGTGGTCGGTGACGTCGTACCCGTGGGCCGAACCGGGCACGGCCTCCAGCACGGGGGAGAGGTGCAGGTGGGACACGCCGAGGGAGGCGAGGTGCGGCACGGCGGCCCCGGCCGCCTCGAAGGGGAACTCCGGGCGCAGCTGGAGGCGGTAGGTCGACGCCGGAGTGACAGGTTTCGGAACATCAGATTCCGAACGGAGGCTTGACTGCGGCTGGCTCATGAGAACGTACGTACCCAGCCTGCCGGATTCCGTGCCATGACCCAATGCATCCGGGTGACTGCGGCGGGTTAACGTTGCTCAAGTGGTTGGAACCGTCAACACCTATCGAAAAGTCATCGCCCTGACCGGGCCCCTACTCCCCCTCGTCTCGTTCTTCGCCCGACTGCCCGTCGCGATGTCCCAGTTCGGAAGTTTCCTCCTGGTCGCCGAGACCAGTGGCTCCCTCGCCACCGCCGGCATCGTCGGCGGCTCCCTCTCCGTGGGCCAGGTGCTCTGCGGCCCCCTGCTCGGGAGGCTCGCGGACCGGTACGGGCAGCGGCGCGTGGTCCTCACCGCCGCCGCCGTCAACGCGCTGGCCACCGCCGCCCTGGTCACCGGGGCGCTCACGCACCTCGCCACGGTCCCGCTGGCCGCGCTCGGAGCCGTCACCGGTGCCTCCGTACCGCTGATCGGGCCGCTCGCCCGGACCCGGTCCGTGGCCCTGGCCCGCCGGGCCGGTTCCGACGAGAGCGTCGTGGGCGCCGTCCACGCGCTCGAAGGCACCCTGGACGAGGTCTCGTTCGTCTTCGGGCCCGCCCTGGTGGGCCTCGCGGCGCTGCTCGCCCACCCGGCCGTCGCCCTCGGCGGCGCCGCCGGGCTCGTCGCCGTCTTCGGCACCGCCTACGCGCTGCACCCGACCGCCGCCGTCACGGCCGGGTCGCCCGCACGGGCCCGCACCGCCGGGGACCGGGCCCGTCCGCCCGGCGTGGTCTACGCCGTACGGGGCTCGCTCGCCCTCCAGGGCGCCATGTTCGGCGCCTGCCAGGCGGGGATCGCCGCGCTCACCATCCGGCTGGGCGTCCCCGACCAGGCGGCCGTCGTCTACTCCGCGATGGGCGTCGTCAGCGCCGTCGTGGGGCTCGCTTTGGGCGCCCTCCCGGCCCGCTACGGGCTGCGGCTGCGCTGGCGGGCGGCCACCGGCGCGGCCCTGGTGCTGTCGGTGCCGCTGCTGTTCACCGACAGCCTGTGGCCGCTGTACGCCGTCGTCACCGTCCTCGGGGCCGCCTACGCCCCCCACCTGATCACCGCCTTCGCACTCATCGAGCGGGCCGTGGAACCGGCCCGGCTCTCCGCGTCGATGGCCTTCGCCGCCAGCTGCCTGGTGGCCGGGCAGGCCACGGCCCTCTTCGCGTGCGGCCGCCTCGCCGAGTGGTACGGCCCCGCCGGGGCCTTCGCCGTGGCGGTCGGCGCGGCCGCGCTGTGCCTCGTCCTCGCCCTCCTGGCCCGGGTGCCGTCCGGCCGGACCCACGGCAAGGCCTTCATCCCGGCCCAGCAGACCGCCTCCCCGGTCCTCGGAGAGGCGGCCGCGCCCGCCGGGCGCTGAGGGGCCCGGCGCCGCTGGCCGAAGCCGTCCGAGCGACCCGCCGGAACGGCCCGCCGAAGCCGCCTGCCCGCCGAAGCCGCCTAGGCAGGCCGCTGAAGCACCACCAGGCACCGTCCCGTCAGGGCCACCCGGCCCCCGGCCGCGAACTGCGGCCCGGTGCCGGGTGGCAGTACCTCCGGCCGGGCCGTGTCCACGACGAGGCGCCACTGCGCGCCGTGACCGGCCGGGACGGTGAAGTCCTGCGGATCGGCCCCCGCGTTGAACATCAGCAGGAACGAGTCGTCGGTGATCCGCTCCCCGCGGGTGCCCGGCTCCGAGATCGCCTCCCCGTTCAGGAACACCGTCAGCGCCTTCGCGTGCTGCGCCTGCCAGTCGCGGGCCCGCATCTCCTCGCCGTGCGGGGTGAACCACGCGATGTCGGACAGCTCGTCGTGCGTCCCCTCCACCGGCCGGCCGTGGAAGAACCGCCGCCGCCGGAAGACCGGGTGGTCGCGGCGCAGCCACACCATCCGGCGGGTGAACTCCAGCAGGGACGGCGCCGGTTTGCCCGGCTCGGGCCAGTTCACCCACGCCATCTCGTTGTCCTGGCAGTACGCGTTGTTGTTGCCGCCCTGCGTACGGGCGAACTCGTCGCCGTGGCTGAGCATCGGCACGCCCTGCGACAGCATCAGCGTGGCGATGAAGTTGCGCATCTGGCGCTCGCGCAGCTCCTGCACCTCCGGGTCCTCGGTCGGACCCTCCACCCCGCAGTTCCACGACCGGTTGTGGGTCTCCCCGTCCCGGTTTCCCTCCCGGTTGGCCTCGTTGTGCTTGTCGTTGTACGACACGAGGTCGTTCAGGGTGAAACCGTCGTGGCAGGTGGTGAAGTTGATGGAGGCCAGCGGACGCCGCCCGTCGTCCTGGTAGAGGTCCGAGGAGCCCGTCAGCCGTCCGGCGAACTCGGCCAGCGTGCGCGGCTGCCCGCGCCACAAGTCCCTTACGGTGTCACGGTATTTGCCGTTCCACTCGGTCCACAGCGGCGGGAAGTTGCCCACCTGGTAGCCGCCCTCGCCGAGGTCCCAGGGCTCGGCGATCAGCTTCACCTGGCTGACCACCGGATCCTGCTGGACCAGGTCGAAGAACGAGGACAGCCGGTCCACCTCGTGGAACTGGCGGGCCAGCGTCGCCGCGAGGTCGAAGCGGAAGCCGTCCACGTGCATCTCGGTCACCCAGTACCGCAGCGAGTCCATGATCAGCTGGAGCACGTGCGGGGACCGCATCAGGAGCGAGTTCCCGGTGCCGGTGGTGTCCGTGTAGTGGCGGGGGTCGTCCCCGAGCCGGTAGTAGGAGGCGTTGTCCAGCCCGCGGAAGGAGAGCGTCGGGCCCAAGTGGTTGCCCTCGGCCGTGTGGTTGTAGACCACGTCGAGGATCACCTCGATCCCGGCCTCGTGCAGCGCCCGTACGGCCGACTTGAACTCCAGCACCTGCTGGCCGCGGTCGCCGGAGGCGTAGCCGTTGTGCGGGGCGAAGAAGCCGATGGTGTTGTAGCCCCAGTAGTTGCTCAGCCCGTCGTTGACCAGACGGTGGTCGTTGACGAACTGGTGCACCGGCATCAGTTCCAGCGCCGTCACGCCGAGCTTGGTGAGGTGCGCGATGATCGCCGGGTGGGCGAGCGCCCCGTACGTGCCGCGCAGCTCCTCGGGGAGCTCCGGGTGGTGCATGGTGAGGCCCTTGACGTGCGCCTCGTACAGCACGGTGTGGTGGTACTCGTGCCGCGGCGGCCGGTCGTTGGCCCAGTCGAAGTACGGGTTCACCACCACCGAGCTCATGGTGTGCGGGGCCGAGTCCAGGTCGTTGCGCGAGTCGGGCCGGCCGAAATGGTAGCCGTACACCTGTTCGCCCCAGTCGACGTGGCCGGCGATGGCGCGGGCGTACGGGTCCAGCAGCAGCTTCGCCGCGTTGCAGCGCAGCCCGCGCTCGGGCTCGTACGGGCCGTGGACGCGGAACCCGTACCGCTGGCCCGGCATGATGCCGGGCAGGTAGGCGTGGCGGACGAAGGCGTCCGTCTCGCGCAGCTCGACGGCGGTCTCCGAACCGTCGTCGTGGAGAAGGCACAGCTCAATGCGGCGGGCGGCCTCGGAGTAGACCGCGAAATTGGTGCCGGCGCCGTCGTAAGTGGCGCCCAGCGGATACGCCTGTCCAGGCCATGCCTGCATAGAAAACGACTCTTCCCGTTCTGCTCCGGCTGATCCGGCTGGACCACGTCACTGCCAGATCTTCCCCGAAAGAGTCCCCGCACGCGTGGACTTGGGTTGCTCCTACCGGGTGACCCGGAGAGCTGACGATCGGGTCAGCGGACTGTGTGGGCATCGGATAACGGGCCAACGGGCAGCCGGTGTACGGGCCATCGGGCTGCAACGGGCCGCGCGCGCGGAGTACCCTTCCGTGATCACTGGAGACGGGCGTCCAGACGCAGAAGGCGGTGCACGGGTGAGCTCGGGAGGTCTGGAGCTGCCCCCTGGTGACAGCGGTCACGAGGGTGGCCCGGCGGACGCCACCGGAGGCGGGGCGGCCGGGGTCCCGGCCGGAGCGGTCTCCCTGGCGGGCGGACCGGACGAGGCCCGCGAGGCGGGGGCCGGAGCCGAACTCGACTGGGGCACGGAGGCCTGGAGCGAGGTCCGCACCCGGGCCCAGCGGGCGGGCCGGGCGTACATCTGGCTGAACCTCATCGAGCAGCGCCTGCGGGCGGTGGTCGGCGCCGTGCTGCGGCCGGTCTACGAGCCGGTGCACAGCGGGGACGACTGGGTGGTCGCCGCGGCCGGACCCGCCGGGCAGGAGTGGGTGCAGCGGGCCGTTGCCGTGCGCGAGGTCAGCCGGCGCAAGGGCTACCTGCTCGACCCGGCCGACGACAACGTGCTGAGCTTCCTGACGCTGCCCCAGCTGCGGGAGCTGATGGTCCAGCACTGGCCCTGCTTCGAGCCGTACTTCGACGACCGGCGCGAGATCGAGCTGGCCCTGGACGAGCTGGAGGTCACGCGGAACGTGGTCTCCCGCAACCGGGCGCTGTCGCGCGCGGTCCTGGAGCAGGCGGAACGCGCCTCGGCGCGGCTGCTGGAGGTCCTGGGCGGGGGCGCGGGCAGCCCGTCGGCCGACCGGCTGCCGATCGACGCGGTCGAGGGCCTGGTGGGCGACCGGTACGCCGACGTCATCTCCGTCCACCCGGACCGGGTGCGCCTGCAGCGGCAGCTGCCGGCGGAGGACCTGTTCGGCGGCGCCCGCCGGCTGGACGCCATCGGCATAGGCCTCAACCTGCTGGTGCAGAACTTCTCGGGCCGAAGACTCGTCCGGCTCAGCGAGGCCGGCTGCCGGGTGCGGCTGGTGTTCCTGAACCCGGCGAGCAGCGCGGTCAAGCGGCGCGAGCGGGAGCTGGGGCTGCGCAGGGGCGAGCTGAGCCGCTCGGTGGAGATGAACATCCTGCACGTGCGGCGGGTGCGGGCGGGGCTGCGCGACCCCTCGCGCTTCGACATCCACGTCTTCGACGAAACCCCGCGGTTCACCGCCTACCTCGTGGAGGGGGAGTCCTCCGGCATCGCGGTGGTCCAGTCGTACCTGCGGCGGGCCCGGGGCATGGAGGCGCCGGTCCTGGTCCTGCGCGGGGGCGGGCGCGGGGTGGCGAAGGACTCCGAGCACGGGCTGTTCACGACGTACCGGGAGGAGTTCGAGTCGGTGTGGGAGGACTCCCGGCCCGTCTCGTGAAGCCCGCGGGGGCGCGGCGCGGGGGGCGTCGTCCGGCTTGTCAGTGCCCCGTGTCAGGCTGAAAGCCGTTGACCGAAGGCGTACGGGGGAGGGGCACGGGGTGGAGGACTGGCACGGCACGGGGGACCGGTACGGCGGTCTGCCGATCGGATTCGGCCCGGAGACGGCCGGCGCGGAGCCGGGGACACCGCTCCGGATGCAGCCGGCGGTCACCGCCGGAGCGGGGGCAGTGCGATGAGCTGGATCAGCGGGCCGCTGGTGGCCTTCGACCTGGAGACCACGGGCACCGACGTGGAAACCGACCGCATCGTCACGGCGGCGGTCGTACGGCTGGACCCGGACGGCGCCGTCGCGCAGGAGCGGACCTGGCTGCTCGACCCGGGGATCGCGATACCCGAGCAGGCGTCGGCGATCCACGGGATCTCGACGGAGCACGCCCGGGCGCACGGCGCGCCGGCCGTCTCCGCCGTCGAGGAGATCGCGCGGGCCGTCGCCGACGGACTGCGCTCCGGGACACCGCTGGTGGTGATGAACGCCCGCTACGACCTGTCGCTGCTGGACCGCGAGTGCCGGCGGCACGGGGTGGCGTCGATCAGCGAGCGGCTGGGCGACGCGCCCTCGCCCGTCATCGACCCGCTGGTGATCGACAAGCACGTCGACAAGTACCGCAAGGGCAAGCGGGCCCTGCACGCGCTGTGCGCCCACTACGGCGTGTCGCTCGACGACGCGCACGACGCGAAGGCCGACGCCGTGGCCGCGGCCCGGGTGGTGCGCCGCATGGCCGAGAGGCACCGGCCCGTCGGTGCGATGGCCCTGGCGGACCTGCACGACCTCCAGGTGCGCGCGGCGGCCGAGCAGTCGGTCTCGCTCCAGGCCTACCTGCGGCGCACCGCGGACCCGAAGGCGGTCGTCGAGCCGGCTTGGCCGCTGATCCCCCGGAGCCGGTGACCGCACCGGCCGCGGGTCCCGGCCGGTACGGACCGGCCGACGGGGCCGACAGGCGGGTCTAGAAGGCGTGCCAGCGCAGTTCCCGGTCGCCGTCCCGGAGCGAGGCCACCCGGCGGCGGAACTCGGCGAGCGCGGCCGGGTTGGCCGGCGCGTGCTGGGAGACCCAGGCGCAGCTGGCCGTCTCGCGGGCCCCGCGCAGGACCGCGCAGCCCTCCCAGTCGCGGACGTCCCACTCGTACGCCGTCACGAACTCCCCGTACGCCTCCGCGGGCAGGCCGTACCGGTCGAGCGACAGGGCCATCACCACCAGGTCGTGCTCGCGCAGGTCGGCGGAGACCGTCTCCAGGTCGACCAGGACCGGCCCGTCCGGGCCCACGTGCACGTTGCGGGTCAGGGCGTCGCCGTGGACGGTGCCCGGGGTCAGGTACGGGGTGAGGGCCGCGACCTCGCCGGCGTAGGCGTCGCGCCGGGCCCGCAGGTAGGCCGCGTCCGCCGGGTCGACGGCGTCCCCGGCCAGCCGCAGCCAGCGCTCGACCCCGCCCAGCAGGTCCCGCGGCGGGAGGGAGAACGGCGGTGCGGGCAGCGCGTGGACGGCGCGGAGCAGGGCCGCGAGGTCCTGCGGGCCGGGCGGCCGGACCGCCTCCGGGAGCCGGTGCCACAGCGTCAGCGGGTGCCCGTCCACCAGCCGCGGCTGCGGTTCGGCCGCGCGGACGGCCGGGATCCCGGACGCGGCGAACCAGTCCGCGACCGCGAGTTCCCGCTCGGCGCGCTCCAGCAGCGCCGCCTCCCGGCCGACCTTAACCACCAGGTCCCCGACGGCGAACACGGCGTTCTCGCCGAAGGCGAGGAGCGCCGGCGGCTCCGTGAGGCCCGCCGCCGTCAGTACGTCCCTGGCCTGCGCCTCGTCCATGCCGTTCGTCTCGTCCCTTGCTGCAGCGTCGTGGATCCGCCCAGTCTCGCATCCCCGAAGGGGCCTGAGCCCCGCACCGGGGTCCGGTCAGGCCGGGGCTCCCCCACCCCGCGACCGGTCGACGAGGCCCGGGAGTTCGAGCAGGGAGTCGATGCAATGGTCGGCGACCTGCCGGACGGTTTCGTCGTCGGCCCACCAGTGGCCCCAGGGGCCGCGGCGCAGGTGCGCGGTCATCAGACCGGCCCGGGCCGCGGGGAAGACGTCGTTCTGCGGGTGGTCGCCGACGTACAGCGTCTGGTCGGCGGGGGCTCGGGCGGCGCCGACGACCTGGTGGAAGAAGTCCGGACCGGGCTTGCAGACGCCCCACTCGGCGGAGGTGACGACCAGGTCCGCGGGCAGGTGCAGGGCCCGCAGCAGGTCGCCCGCCTTCGCGGACTGGTTCCCGGCGACGACGACGCGGACGCCTCTCTCCCTCAGGGCGGCGAGCGCGGGCCGGACGTCGTCGTAGAGGTCGCTTTCGTCGAGCCGCTCGCCCCGGCCGGCCGCCTCACGGGCCGCGTACTCGGCGTCCGGATCGAAGCCCGGCTTCAGGAGCCGCAGGGCGTCGGAAGGGTCCCGGCCGTCCACGACGACGGCGCCGACGAGCGCCGACACGGTGTGCCGAGGGACGCCGAGCCAGTCCGCCCAGCTGCCCCAGTAGCGGTCGTCGCGGGTCAGGGTCTCGCCGATGTCGAGCACGACGGTGCGCATCATGCCCGCCACCCTACGGCGCTCCGGGCCCCCACCGGGGCCGGCCGCGGGGGGTGCGGTCGACGGGGTCACAGGCAGCCGCAGCCGGAGGCGTGGAAGAAGAGCAAGACGGCCGTCGCGGTCGTCACGGCGAGGGCGGCCGCGGTCACGGCGGCGAGGCCGCGGCGGCGGCCCTTCGCGGGGGCGCGGTGGGCCGACCAGGCGCCGTGGGCGAGGACGAGCGCGAGCAGTCCGGCTCCGGCGAGGGTCAGGCGCGGACTGAACGACCAGGCCAGTCAGGCGGTCAGGGCCAGGCCGGCCAGCAGCGCGCAGGCGAGCAGGGTGAGGGCGACCTCGGCGACGGCCTCCCCCACCGTCTCCGCCCGGAAGTCACCGAGGTGTCTCGCCGCTCTGCGGATTCCCGGGGCGCTGCTCCGTCCCCGTGTGCGAGCCCACCCGCGCGGGGCCGTGTACCGGGAGGAACCGTTCGGGCCCGCAGCGGTCGCCGTGCCGCGGGGCGGGCTTCCGGGACTCCGGTCGGGTCTCCTGGTTGTACGAGACGTCTCGTCTCGTTACGCTCGGATCATGACCTCCGCGAAGCCCGCCCACATCGCCATGTTCTCCATCGCCGCCCACGGACACGTGAACCCGAGCATCGAAGTGGTCCGGGAACTCGTCGCGCGGGGCCACCGCGTCAGCTACGCCGTCCCCGCATCCTTCGCCGAGAAGGTCGCGGAGACCGGCGCCACCCCGGTGATCTGGACCTCCACCCTCCCCACCGACGACGACCCCGACGCCTGGGGCACCGAACTCATCGACAACATCGAGCCCTTCCTCGACGACGCCGTCCAGGCGCTCCCGCAACTCGCCGCCGCGTTCGCCGGCGACGAGCCGGACCTCGTCCTCCACGACATCACCTCCTACCCGGCGCCCGTGCTCGCCCACGGCTGGGGCGTCCCCGCCGTCTCCCTCTCCCCGAACCTGGTCGCGTGGGAGGGGTACGAAGAAGAGGTCGCCGAGCCGCTGTTCGCCGAGCTGAAGGCGTCCGCGCGCGGACGGGCGTACTACGCGAGGTTCGCCGGCTGGCTCACCGGACAGGGCCTCGACGGGGACGTCGACCGCTTCCAGGGCCGCCCGCGCCGCAGCATCGTCCTGATCCCCCGGGTGCTCCAGCCGAACGCCGACCGCGTCGACCCCTCCGTGTACACCTTCGTCGGCGCCTGCCAGGGCGACCGTACGGACGCCCGCGAACGCTGGACGCGTCCGGCGTCCGCCGAGGGGAGGAAGGTGCTGCTGGTCTCGCTCGGCTCCACCTTCACCAAGCAGCCCGCCTTCTACCGGGCGTGCATCGAGGCCTTCGGGGACCTGCCGGACTGGCACGTCGTCCTCCAGATCGGCGCGTTCACCGACGAGGCCGCGCTCGGCACGGTCCCCGCCAACGTCGAGGTCCACCGCTGGGTACCGCAGCCGGACATCCTGCGCCAGGCCGACGCCTTCATCACCCACGCGGGAGCCGGCGGGAGCCGCGAGGGCCTCGCCACCGCCACGCCGATGGTCGCCGTACCGCAGGCCGTCGACCAGTTCGGCAACGCCGACGTGCTCGCCTCGCTCGGCGTGGCCAGGCACGTTCCGATGGCCGAGGCGGACGCGGCGACCCTGCGGGAGGCGGTCCTCGCCCTGGTCCGGGACCCGGCGGTCGCGGCCCGCTGCGCGGAGGTCCGCGCGCGGATGGCCGAGGAGGGCGGCACGGCGCAGGCCGCCGACCTCATCGAGGCCGAACTGTCCTAGCCGGTGCTTAGGGTGCCCCCATGACGAAGAAGACCTCGGCAGTGACATACGCGGCGCTGCTGCGCGGGATCAACGTCGGCGGGAGCCGGAAGGTCCCCATGGCGGAACTCCGCGCGGTGCTTGAGGGACTCGGCCACGGCGGCGTGCAGACCTACCTGCAGAGCGGCAACGCCGTGTTCAGCAGCGCACGGCAGGACCCGGCGGCGCTCGCCCGGGAGCTGGAGGCGGCCATCGAGGCCCACTTCGGCTTCCGGGTGCCGTGCCTGGTGGTGGACGGGGCGTACCTGCGGGCCGTCGCCGAGGCCTGCCCCTTCCCGGCCGCCGAGCTGGAGGGCCGGCAGCTCCACGCCACGTTCTGCTCCGAGCAGCCCGGGCCCGAGCGGTTCGCCGGCCTCGACGCGGCGGCGTACCTCCCGGAGGAGTACCGGGTGGGCGACCGGGTCGTGTACCTCTACGCCCCGAACGGGCTGGGCCGCTCCAAGCTGGCCGAGGCCCTCGCCAGGCCCGCCGTCGTCAAGGGGATCGACGCGACCACCCGGAACTGGAACACGGTCGCCAAGCTCGTCGAGCTGACCGGGGCCTGATCCGGCCCCGACCGACTCCGCCCCGCCCCGACCGAACCCGCCCCGCCCCGACCGGATCCGACCGAACGCGGCCCGCCGCGGCGCCGGTTCGGTCACGGCGGTCCGGACGGTCCCGCCCCGGCGGCTCCCGCGGGCGTGGGATGTGCCAGGCTCGGGGCATGCGTTACATCATCATCGGCGCGGGCGCGGTAGGCGCCACCATCGGCGGACGGCTCGCGGAGGCGGGCGGCGATGTCGTCCTCGTCGCGCGCGGCGCGCACGCGGAGGCCCTCCGGGCGGACGGACTGCGGCTCACGACGGCCGACGGGACCCGGGTGCACCGGCTGCCCGTCGTCGGCGAACCCGCCGAGCTGGGCGAACTGCGCCCCGACGACGTGCTGCTGCTGACCGTCAAGACCCAGGACGCGATCGCCGCGCTCGACGCGTGGGGCGACGCCGAGGTCTCCGGCGGCGGCACGGCCGCCCAGCGGCTGCCCGTGCTCTGCGCGCAGAACGGCGTGGAGAGCGAGCGCCTCGCCCTGCGGCGCTTCGCGCGGGTCTACGGGGTGTGCGTCTGGCTGCCCTCCACCTTCCTGGAGCCGGGCGTGGTCTCCGCCCTGTGCGCGCCGCTGACCGGCATCCTGCACCTGGGCCTGGCCGCCGGCGGCGCGGACAGGGCGGCCGCGGCCGTCGCCGCGGACCTCGCGAAGGCCGGGTTCGAGGCGCCCGTGGTCACGGACGTGATGCGCTGGAAGCACGCGAAGCTGCTGGGCAACCTGGACAACGCGATCCAGGCGACGACCGGCCCCGAGCCCGACCCGGCGAAGGCGGCCCTGCTCCTGCGGGCCGTCCGCGAGGCCAAGGCGGCCTTCCTCGCGGCGGGCATCCCGTACGCCTCCGAGGCCGAGCAGTCGGACGCCCGCGACGGCAAGGTCGAGCAGCCCGCCGGGGTGCGCGGCGGCTCGTCGTGGCAGAGCCTGGCGCGCGGGACCGGCTCGGTGGAGGCCGACTACCTCAACGGGGAGGTCTCCCTGCTGGGCCGGCTGCACGGGGTGCCGACCCCGGTCAACGACGTGCTGCGGCACGCGGCCAACATCTTCGCCCGCGAGGGGCTGCCGCCGGGCGCGATGTCGATCGCGGACCTGACGGCACTGGCGGACGAGGCGGCGGCTCGGAGCTAGCCCGGACGGCGTCGCCGCTTCGCACCGCGGGCGGCCTACGCCACCAGCGTCCGCAGACGTGCCGGGAGGCGGGCGGCCGCGTCGTAGCGGTCCAGCAGCAGGCGGGCCAGCTCCGGGGCCGCGCCCAGCACGTCCGCGACGAGGTCCGCGCCCGCGGCCTGCGCACCCGCCACGATGCGGTCCGGGAGCCGGCCGGGGGCGATGACGTACGGGGCCACCACCACGCGGCGGTGGCCCTCGGCGCGCAGCTCCCGTACGGCGTCCTCCGTACGGGGCAGGGCGGCGGAGGCGAACGCAGGCCGCACGGCGCACCAACCGGTGTGCCGCCACTCCCGCGCGGTTTCAGCGATCACTGCGATCGCCTCCGGGTCCGAGGAGCCGGCGGACGCGAGCACCACCGCGGTGGTGGCACGGTCCGCCGGGGTGAGGCCGGCTTCGGCGAGCCGGCGTTCGAGGGCCGAGACCAGGAGCGGGGACGGGCCGAGGACCTCGGCCACCCGCACCGTGAGCCCCGGCAGCCGGGCCGTCGACTCCGACAGCACGGCCGGGACGTCGGCCTTGGCGTGGAAGGCCCGGGTCAGGAGCAGCGGCAGGGCCACGACCTCCCGTACTCCGGAGGCGTGGAGCGCGGACAGCACCTGCTCCACGCGCGGGGCGTTGAAGTCCAGGAAGGCCGTCTCCACCCGCAGCCCGGGCCGCAGCGCCCGCGCACGCCGGGTGAGGGCGTGCACGGTCGCCGCGTGCCGCGGGTCGCGGCTGCCGTGGGCGATGACCAGCAGGACGGGTCGTGCGCGGTGCATGGCGGCGCTCAGCTCTTGACCAGCAGGCCGCGGCTGCGCAGCACCCACCGCTCGACCGGGCTGAAGATCAGCAGGTCGATGGCGATGCCGACCACCAGGATCAGCAGGATCGCGAGGAACACGCCCGGCAGGTCGATGTTGTTGCGGCCGTTCTCCAGCAGCTGGCCGAGGCCGAGGCCCAGATCCGGGGAGCTGGCGATGATCTCGGCGGCCATCAGCGAGCGCCAGGAGAAGGCCCAGCCCTGCTTCAGGCCGGCCAGGTAGCCCGGCAGCGCGGCCGGCATGACGATGTGCCGCGCGCCGCGCAGTCCGGTGGCGCCCAGGGTCCGGCCGGCCCGCAGGTACAGCGGCGGGATCTGGTCGATGCCGGACACCAGGCCGTTGGCGATCGAGGGGACCGCGCCCAGCAGGATCACCGTGAACATCATGGCGTCGTTCAGGCCGAACCACAGGACGGCCGGCGGCACCCAGGCCACCGAGGGCAGGGACTGCAGGCCCTGCAGGATCGGGCCGATCGCGGCGCGCACGAACTTCACCCGGGCGACCAGCAGGCCGAGCGGGGTACCGATGGCCAGGGCCAGCAGGAAGCCGAGGAGGCCGCGGGACACGCTGGTCCAGATGACCTCCAGCAGCGTGCCCTGGAGCCACATGTCGGAGAGGCTGTCCCAGACCGCGGACAGGGCCGGCAGCTTGGTCTCGTCGGTGACCTTCGCGCTGACGAGGATCTGCCAGACCAGCAGCACGAGGCCCACGGCCAGGAGTGGGGGCAGGACCTTCTTGACGAGGACCTCGTGGACCGGGGTCCGGTGGGTCTGGACCGCGTCCAGGGCGTCCAGGCCGGCTTCCAGCCCGGCGAGGTCGTCGGCGCCGGCGGCCTTGCCCTTGGGCTTGATGTCAGTGCTGGCCATGACGGCGGATCTCCCCACGCAGGTGTTCAGTGATCTCGACGGACAGCTCGGCGACGTCCGCGTCCTCGATGCGGCGCGGCTGCGGGATGCCCACGGTCCATTCCTTCGCGATCCGGCCGGGACGCGAGGACAGCAGGACCACGCGCTGGGCGAGGCGGACGGCCTCGCGCACGTTGTGCGTGACGAACAGGATGGACAGGTTCGTCTCTTCCCAGATGCGGGTGAGCTCGCCGTGCAGCACGTCCCGGGTGATGGCGTCGAGCGCGGCGAACGGCTCGTCCATCAGCAGCAGCTGGCTGTCCTGGGCGAGCGCCCGGGCCAGGGCCACGCGCTGGCGCATGCCGCCCGACAGCTCGTGCACGCGCTTGCCGTACGAGCCGCCGAGCCGGACCAGCTCCAGCAGGCGCTCGGTCTCCGGCTTGCGGTCGGCCTTGGCCACCCCG
This sequence comes from Streptomyces sp. NPDC058619, assembly GCF_042717785.1. Taxonomy (NCBI): domain Bacteria; kingdom Bacillati; phylum Actinomycetota; class Actinomycetes; order Kitasatosporales; family Streptomycetaceae; genus Streptomyces; species Streptomyces sp. NPDC058619. The sequence continues at coordinate 156,445 of NZ_JBHXQN010000007.1, read as the reverse complement.
CGCAGGCGCAGGGCGAGTTCGATGTTCTTTCCCGCGGTCAGCCACGGGAAGAGGGCGTGCTCCTGGAACATCAGCGCCGGACGGCCGCCGGGGGTCGCGATGGACCCTGCGGACGGCTTGTCCAGACCGGCGACCAGGTTCAGCAGCGTGGACTTGCCACACCCCGAGGCCCCCAGGATGGTGACGAACTCTCCGGGAGCGACATCGAGGCTGATGTCGTCCAGGACGAGCTGCGATCCGGCCGGGCCGGAGAAGGACTTCGAGACGTGCTCGATGCGCGCGGCGTGTGTGAGCTGCTCCGCTACGGTGCCCTCGGCAGCCTTGGCAAGCGTCGTGGCCATGGTCGTCACCTCCTGGGGTTGCTGGACTGCGGGGTTACTTGGCGCCGAGACCGGCGTCGGAGACCTCGGGCTTGCCGGCGGCCTTCAGGACCTTGTTCAGGAGCGTCAGGTCGTAGATGCCGGCCAGGTCGGGCTGCTCGATGAGCTTGGCCTTGACCGCCCACTCGGACTGCGTCTTCAGCGTCGACGCCAGCGGGTCGTCGGTGATCGCGATGCTCGGCCAGGCCGGGTCGATGACCTTGGCGTCCAGCGGCTTGCCGCCCTCGGCGGCCAGCTTGGCGTTGGCGGAGGCCTTCGCCTTGTCCGGGTTGGCGTTGATCCACTCGTTGGTCTTCACCGTGCCCTTGAGTACGGCCTCGACCACGTCCGGGTGCTCCTTGAGGAACTTCTGCGACACGATGATGTTCGTGATCACGAACTTCTTGTCGGGCCACAGGGCGGTCTCGTCGAGGAGAACGGTGCCTCCGTCCGAGACCAGCTTGGAGGCCGTGGGCTCCGGGACCCAGGCGCCGTCGATCGAGCCCTGCTTGAAGGCGTCCGGGGTGACCTTGTTGTCCGTGCGGACGACGGAGACGTCGCCCTTGCCGGACTCGGGGTCGACCGTCCAGCCCTTCTCGGAGATCCAGTTGAGGAACGCGACGTCCTGCGTGTTCCCCTTCTGCGGGGTGGCGATCTTCTTGCCCTTGAGGTCGTCCAGGGTCTTGATCTTGTCCGGGTTCACGACGAGCTTGACGCCGCCCGAGGCCGAGCCGGAGATGATCCGCAGGTTGGAGCCCTTGGACTTCACGTAGCCGTTGATCGAAGGGGAGGGGCCGATGAAGCCGATGTCGAGAGAGCCGCCGTTGAGGGCCTCGATCTCGGACGGGCCGGCGTTGAAGGACTGCGGCTTGATCGTCGTGCCGTTCAGTTCCTTCTGGATCAGGCCCTCCTGGAGGCCGACCAGAGCGGTGGCGTGCGTCAGGTTCGGGAAGTACCCGATGCGGACCTCGGAGGCGGAGAGCTTCTTGCCGGCGTCGGCCACGTTGGCGGCCTTGTCCTTCGGCTCGTCCTTCTTGGCGTCGGAGCCGTAGCCGCAGGAGGCCAGCGCACCGATCAGGAGCGGGAGGGCGGCAGCGGCGGCGATGCCGCGGCGCAGCCCGGTCCTACGGGAAAGCGGAGTACGGGTGGTGGTACCGGTGGCAGGCACGGGAGGTATTCCTCTCGGAGCGCCGTCTGGTCACGGCGCACGTCTTCGTCTGTGGAGCGCGGGCGGGTACAGCTCGTGGGGGGTGTGGGCGCGCATGCGGTGCGCGTACGTCATCGCGCACATCGCGCCACCCCTCCCTGGCCGCTGCCGAGGGAGCCGCTGCCCACGCGGCCGCCCTCCTTGGCGAAGGTCGAGTAGATGTCGGACAGCATGGGTTAGAAGTCCCACCCTTCCTCGTCTGCCTGGACGGTCGTCTCGGCCTGGGAGGCGAAGGACTCGCCCGCCATGCCGGCCGCCAGGGTCGTACCGTCGGCCGGGTCGATCAGGAGGAAGGACCCGGTGCGGCGCGAGTCGGCGTACGCGTCGAGCGCGAGCGGCTCGGCGGTTCGGACGACGACGCGGCCGATGTCGTTGGCCACCAGCTGCCCGGGATTCGGGTGCTGGGACAGGTCGTCCAGGGTCAGCCGCGAGGGGATCTCCTTGACGATCGCCTTGACCGTGCGCGTCGTGTGCTTGATCAGCACCCGGGCGCCGACGGCCAGCGGCTGGTCCGCCACGTGGCAGACCGTCGCCTCGACGTCCTGCGTGGTGGCCGGGGCGCTCGCGGACGGCGCGATCAGGTCGCCGCGCGAGATGTCGATGTCGTCCTTCAGGCGCAGCGTCACCGACTGCGGCGCCCAGGCGATGTCGACGCTCTCGCCGAGCGCGTCGATGCCCTCGATGGTGCTGGTGCGGCCCGACGGCAGGACCGTGACGGCCTCGCCGACGCGCAGCACGCCGGAGGCGATCTGGCCCGCGTAGCCGCGGTAGTCCGGGTGCTCCGCGGACTGCGGGCGGATCACGTACTGGACCGGGAAGCGCGCGGGGCACGCGGTCAGGTCGTGGCTGACCGGGACGGTCTCCAGGTGCTCCAGCACCGTGGGGCCGCCGTACCAGTCCATGTTCGCGGACGGCTCGACCACGTTGTCCCCGGCCAGCGCCGAGATCGGGATCGCGGTGATCTCCGGGACCCCCAGGTCGGAGGCGTACGCGGTGAACTCCTCGGCGATCGTGGCGAAGACCGACTCGGCGTAGTCCACCAGGTCCATCTTGTTGACGGCCAGGACCACGTGCGGGACGCGCAGCAGGGCCGCGACGGCCGCGTGCCGGCGGGTCTGCTCGATCACGCCGTTGCGGGCGTCGACCAGGACCACGGCCAGGTCGGCGGTGGAGGCGCCGGTGACCATGTTCCGGGTGTACTGCACGTGCCCGGGGGTGTCCGCGAGGATGAACCGGCGCCGCGCGGTGGCGAAGTAGCGGTACGCGACGTCGATGGTGATGCCCTGCTCCCGCTCGGCCCGCAGGCCGTCGGTGAGCAGCGCGAGGTCGGGGGCCTCCTGGCCGCGCTGGGCGGAGACCGCCTCGACGGCCTCCATCTGGTCGGTCAGGACCGACTTCGAGTCGTGCAGCAGGCGGCCCACCAGGGTGGACTTGCCGTCGTCGACGGAACCGGCGGTCGCGAAGCGCAGCAGTGTGGTGGCCGACACGTCGGCGAACTGCTCGGTGGTGCTGGTCATGTCTAGAAGTACCCTTCGCGCTTGCGGTCTTCCATCGCGGCCTCGGACATCTTGTCGTCGGCGCGGGTCGCGCCGCGCTCGGTGAGGCGGGAGACGGCGATCTCGGCGATCACGGCGTCCAGCGTGGCGGCGTCGGAGTCGACGGCGCCGGTGCAGGACATGTCCCCGACGGTGCGGTAGCGGATGAGGCGCGTCTCGGGCGTCTCGCCCTCCTTCGCACCGCCCCACTCGCCGGCGGTCAGCCACATGCCGGCCCGCTGGAACACCTCGCGCTCGTGGGCGAAGTAGATCTCCGGAAGCTCGATGCCCTCGCGGGCGATGTACTGCCACACGTCCAGCTCGGTCCAGTTGGAGAGCGGGAAGACGCGCACGTGCTCGCCCGGGGCGTGGCGGCCGTTGTACAGCTGCCACAGTTCGGGGCGCTGGCGGCGCGGGTCCCACTGGGAGAACTCGTCGCGCAGGGAGAAGACGCGCTCCTTGGCGCGGGCCTTCTCCTCGTCGCGGCGGCCGCCGCCGAAGACCGCGTCGAACCTGAGCTGCTGGATCGCCTCCGTCAGCGGCAGGGTCTGCAGCGGGTTGCGGGTGCCGTCGGGGCGCTCGCGCAGCTTGCCCGCGTCGATGTAGTCCTGGACGGACGCCACGTGCAGGCGCAGGCCGTGCTTCTCGACCGTGCGGTCGCGGTACTCCAGCACCTCGGGGAAGTTGTGACCCGTGTCGACGTGCAGCAGCGTGAAGGGGACCGGTGCCGGCGCGAACGCCTTCAGCGCCAGGTGCAGCATGACGATGGAGTCCTTGCCGCCGGAGAAGAGGACCACCGGCTTCTCGAACTCGCCCGCCACCTCGCGGAAGATGTGCACGGCTTCGGACTCGAGCGCGTCCAGGTGCGACAGCGCGTACGGGGCGTCGGAGCCGGAATCGGTGTGCGGGTGTGCGGCCGTGGTCATGCCAGACCCCTCTCGGTGAGCAGCGCGTGCAGGGCCGAGGCCGAGTCCTGCACGGACTGCGTGTGCGACTCGATACGGAGGTCCGGGGACTCGGGGGCCTCGTACGGGTCGTCGACCCCGGTCAGACCGGAGATCTCGCCCGCCGCCTGCTTGGCGTACAGGCCCTTCACGTCACGCTCCGAGCAGACCTCGACCGGGGTGGCCACGTGGACCTCCAGGTACGGGGTGCCCTCGGCGGCGTGCCGCTTGCGGACGGCCTCGCGGCTGTCCGCGAACGGTGCGATCACGGGCACGAGCGCCGTGACGCCGTTGCTCGCGAGGAGTTCGGCGACGAAGCCGATCCGCTGCACGTTCGTGTGCCGGTCCTCCCGGCTGAAGCCGAGGCCGGCGGAGAGGAACTCGCGGATCTCGTCCCCGTCGAGCACCTCCACGCGGCGGCCGCCGGCGCGCAGCCGTTCGGCCAGCGCGTAGGCGATCGTGGTCTTGCCCGCGCTCGGCAGCCCGGTCAGCCACACGGTGGCGCCCTGGTCGCTCACGCTCATCTGGTTCTTCTCCGTCGGTTCCGTACGAGTGGGGGGTGTCGTCATCAGCCGTGCAGTCCGCACTCGGTCTTGCCCAGGCCGGCCCAGCGGCCGGACCGCGCGTCCTCGCCCTCCGCCACCCGGCGGGTGCAGGGGGCGCAGCCGACGGAGGCGTAACCGTCCGTCAGCAGCGGGTTGGTGAGCACGCCGTGCTCGGCGACGTAGGCGTCCACGTCGTCCTGCGTCCAGCGGGCGATGGGCGAGACCTTGACCTTGCGGCGCTTCTCGTCCCAGCCGACCACCGGGGTGTTCGCCCGGGTCGGGGACTCGTCGCGGCGCAGGCCCGTCGCCCAGGCGTCGTACGCGGTCAGGCCCTCTTCCAGCGGCTTGACCTTGCGCAGGGCGCAGCACAGGTCGGGGTCGCGGTCGTGCAGCTTCGGGCCGTGCTCGGCGTCCTGCTCGGCGACGGTGCGGCGCGGGGAGAGCGTGATGACGTTGACGTCCATCACGGCCTCGACCGCGTCCCGGGTGCCGATGGTCTCCTCGAAGTGGTAGCCGGTGTCGAGGAACACCACGTCCACGCCGGGGAAGGCGCGGGACGCCAGGTGGGCGACGACCGCGTCCTCCATGGAGGAGGTCACGGCGAACTTACCGCCGAAGGTCTCGGCCGCCCAGGTGAGGATCTCCAGCGCGGAGGCGTCCTCCAGGTCCCGGCCCGCCCGCTCGGCCAGGACCCTCAGGTCCTCGGTCTCCTGAACCGTCGTCATATCTCGTCCCCTCCAGTGCCGTTGGCCTGAACGCCCCGGGACAGCAGCCCGAGGTACTTCAGCTGGAAGGCCCGGTTGCAGGCCCTGCATTCCCAGGCGCCGTGACCCGTCTCGTTGGGGAACAGGTCCTCGTCGCCGCAGTACGGGCAGTAGAACGGTGCGGCGCGCTCGCTCATGACAGGGCCTCGTCGCTCGCGCGGGTGACCCAGGCGGCGAAGCGCTCGCCGTCCTCGCGCTGCTCCTGGAAGCGCGTGACGATCCGCTCCACGTAGTCGGGCAGGCCGGCCGAGGTGACCTTGAGCCCGCGGACCTTGCGGCCGAACCCGGCCTCCAGGCCGAGGGCGCCGCCCAGGTGGACCTGGTAGCCCTCCACCTGGTTGCCGTCGTCGTCCAGCACCAGCTGGCCCTTGAGACCGATGTCCGCCACCTGGATACGGGCGCAGGCGTTCGGGCAGCCGTTGATGTTGATCGTCAGCGGGTCGGAGAACTCCGGCAGGCGGCGCTCCAGTTCGTCGATCAGCGAGGCGCCGCGCGCCTTCGTCTCTACGATGGCCAGCTTGCAGAACTCGATGCCGGTGCAGGCCATGGTGCCGCGGCGGAACGGGGAGGGCTTGACCCGCAGGTCCAGCGCCTCCAGGGCCGCGACCACCGAGTCGACCCGGTCCGCCTCGATGTCGAGGACGATCATCTTCTGCTCGGCCGTGGTGCGCAGGCGGCCGGAGCCGTGCTGCGCGGCGACGTCCGCGATCTTGGTGAGGGTGGCGCCGTCCACGCGGCCCACGCGGGGCGCGAAGCCCACGTAGAAGCGGCCGTCCTGCTGCTGGTGGACGCCGACGTGGTCGCGCCACTGGCCGGAGGGCTGCTCGGGGGCGGGCCCGTCCGTCAGCTTCCGCTTGAGGTACTCGTCCTCCAGGACCTGGCGGAACTTGGCCGGACCCCAGTCGGCGACGAGGAACTTCAGCCGGGCGCGGGTGCGCAGCCGGCGGTAGCCGTAGTCGCGGAAGATCGAGATGACGCCCTCGTAGATGTCCGGGACCTCGTCGAGGGAGACCCAGGTGCCCAGGCGCACACCCAGCTTGGGGTTGGTGGAGAGGCCGCCGCCGACCCAGACGTCGAAGCCGGGGCCGTGCTCGGGGTGGTTCACGCCGACGAAGGCGATGTCGTTGATCTCGTGCGCCACGTCGAGCAGCGGCGAGCCGGAGATCGCGGACTTGAACTTGCGGGGCAGGTTGGAGAAGTCGGGGTTGCCGACGATGCGGCGGTAGATCTCGTCGATGGCGGGGGTGCCGTCGATGATCTCGTCCTGCGCGATGCCGGCGACGGGCGAACCGAGGATGACGCGGGGCGTGTCACCGCAGGCCTCGGTGGTGGAGAGGCCGACGGCCTCCAGGCGGCGCCAGATCTCCGGGACGTCCTCGATCCGGATCCAGTGGTACTGGACGTTCTGGCGGTCGGTGAGGTCGGCGGTGCCGCGCGCGAACTCCTCGGAGATCTCGCCGATGACGCGCAGCTGCTCGGTGGTCAGCCGGCCGCCGTCGATGCGCACGCGCAGCATGAAGTACTTGTCGTCCAGCTCCTCCGGCTCCAGGATCGCGGTCTTGCCCCCGTCGATCCCGGGCTTGCGCTGGGTGTACAGCCCCCACCAGCGCATGCGGCCGCGCAGGTCGTTGGGGTCGATCGAGTCGAAGCCCGCCTTGGAGTAGATCGTCTCGATGCGTGTCCGCACGTTGAGACCGTCGTCGTCCTTCTTGAACTGCTCGTTGCCGTTGAGGGGCGTGTGGTGTCCGACGGCCCACTGGCCCTCACCGCGGTGACGGCCGGTCTTGCGGCGCGCGGCCGCTGCGGGAGCGGCGGCTGCGGGCGTTTCGGGGGTGGCGGCCATGGCGGTACGTCCTTCTTCGGCAGCTCAAGGCGGGGGCAGGGGGAGGGCGGCGCGCGCCCCTGTCACGTCGGCGTCGCTGAGTGGGTGCGGCTGGTACCCGCGCCCGTGCCGGGGTGGCCGGCGGGCAGGGCGGTATGCGGCCTTCAGGGGACTGCGGTGATCGACGCTTCCGCGGCGGCGGTGCCGGGTGTGCGGCGATGTGCGGCGGTGGCTGGTTCCGTCAGCGCGCCGGACAGATGGCGCTGGACATGCGGCCGAGGTCGACGTGCCGCCGACTCACCAAGGCAATTCCAGCTCCATTCATGACGGAAGCGTGTCATGTGGCGATTGGACGAGTCCACTACTGTCCACGATATGGACGAAGTCGTCTCGTATCGCGGGATGGCGTGATCGGGGTCACTCCCCGCGCCCCTTCCGGTTTCCACCGAGCCCCTCACGGGCGCGCCCCGGAGCCCGGAAACGAATCCGCGGGGCGCCGGGCGGGCGACCGGGAGCCACCCGCGCGGAGGCTACGCGCCGGGCCACGGCCCGGGGGTCTCGGACTCCTCCTTCAGTTCCGTTTCCGTCGCGAACAGCTTGAAGCCGCGCCGCTGGTAGTTGGCCATCGCCGTGGGGCCGTCCTGGCTGCACGTGTGGACCCACACGCGCCGCGTCGCCTCCCGGTCCGGCCAGCGGGACGCCAGGTCCCAGGCCCGCGCGACGCCCAGCGACAGCAGGTGCCCGCCGATGCGGCGGCCGCGGAACTCCGGGAGCAGCCCGAAGTACATGATCTCCACCACGCCGTCGTCCTGCGGGTCGAGCTCGACGTAGCCCGCCGGCGTGCCGCGGTCGTACGCCACCCACGTCTCCACTCCCGGCCGGGCCAGCTGCTCCACCCACTGCGCGCGGGTCAGGGCCAGCCGGTCCGTCCAGTGGATGTCGCCGCCCACCGAGGCGTAGAGGAAGCGGCTGAACTCGGGGGAGGGGACTTCGGACCGGACGACGGTGACCTCCGGCCCCGGGGCAGCCGCGGGGACCAGGTCCCCGGGCGAGGTCATTTCCAGGGACCAGGTGGTGAGGGTGACGGTGCTCATGCAGGTCAGGGAATCACGCCGGGCCCGGTACGGACCAAGCGGGCCCGGATCACCGCCGGGGCGGTGGAGTGGGCCAGCAGCGCCGCCGGGTCGTCGGGGCGGACCACCTCCACTTCCACATCCTCGGCGAAGCGGTACGGCCGGTGGGTGAGGACGCCCGCGAGGCGGCGGCGCACCCGCGACAGCTCCGCGCGGACCGTCACCGTGCGCGTCGGGTCCCCGAACAGCTCTCCCGCCAGCTCCGCCGCCGTCCGGCCCCGCGGGCACTGCGCCAGCAGGAACAGCAGCTCCGCGTGGCGCGGGCTCAGCTCCTGCGACCAGCTCCCCGCCGCCCCGCACACCGTCGCCGACCAGGCCCCCGGCCGGCTGAGGTCGAGGACGACCCGGGTCGCCGCCGCGGGCACCGGGCAATCCGCGATCCGCAGCAGCCAGCCGCCCGGCAGCGGCTCCACCGCGCACTCGCCGAGCTGCGGCACCCACACCCGGCCCGGCCCGAACGCCTTCGGCAGCGGCGCGCGGTCCGACGGGGCCAGGCCCGTCACCGCCGCCGTCCAGCCGTCGGGGTCCACGGCCAGCGCCCGCCCCGGCAGCCGGGCCAGCAGCGGCGCGGCCACCGCGCGCAGCCGCTCCAGGGACTCCAGGTGGCGCAGGCGCAGCTCCCGCTCCGCGAGCCGGGCCACCGAGCTCACCCACGCCAGCGTCGCCGGGTGCATGGTGGCCAGCGGCCCGCTGACGTCGACCACGCCCAGCAGCCGCCCGTCACGGGGATCCCGTACGGGCGCGCCCGCGCAGGTCCACTCGTGGTGGCTGGAGACGAAGTGCTCGGCCGAGAACACCTGGACGGGGCGCCGGGCCACCAGGGCCGTGCCCACCCCGTTCGTGCCGACCACGGCCTCGTCCCAGTCGGCCCCGACCGAGAAACCCAGCCGGTCCGCCTTGCGCAGGATCGAGGGGTGGCCCTCCCGCCACAGCAGCCGGCCGTCCGCGTCGGCGACGACCATGATGTGCAGGGCCCCGTCCAGCGCGGGCAGCAGCCCCTCCCGCAGCACGGGCAGGACCTCCCGCAGCCGCGAGGCCCGGCGCCGCTCCTCGGTCTCGGCGGCCGACAGCATCCGCGAGCGCGCGTCCCGGTCCGGGTGCACCCCGCCGGCCAGCATCCGGCGCCAGGACTCGGCGATCTCCGGCCGGGGCGCCGCCGGCAGCCGGTCGCCGGTGAGCACCGCCGCCCGCACCCCCTTGAGCAGGCGCGCGGCCTGCCGCGCGTCCATGGCCGAGATGCGCGCCACATCGACCGTGCTGCCTGCGGTGTCGGCCACCGGAACCTCCCCGTGCGAACAGGAGGTACGACGGAGCCGCCCGGGCGGTCCGCGGAGGCCGCGCCCCCCGGCCCCGGCGGGCGGCTGCCGACTCACAGGGTGCAACGTCATGCAACTCTCGCCAAGTCCCGGTCGCCCGGCCGAAACTGTCCGCACGCCGCCGAGCGGCGTGACAGCTCCTCCTCGGGGCTTCTCGGGTCAGGGGCGGTGCCGAGTCGGCGCGGCGCCGCCCCTGGTCTCGTCCGACGGGCCCGGATCCCGTGCTCGGAGCGGTGCGGGGACCTTGGGGGGTCCCCGCCCTCCCCCTCCCGTCTCCTGCGAGACAGCTAGTGCGCGTCTCCTGCGAGACGGCTAGTGCGCGATCCGCGCCCGTTCCACGACGGAGCCGAGGTCCAGGCTGTGCGGCAGTGTGCCGAAGGCCGCGCCCCAGTCACCGCCGAGCCGCGAGGCGCAGAACGCGTCGGCCACCTCCGGCGGGGCCCACCGCACCAGCAGCGAACCCTGGAGCACCAGCGCCATGCGCTCCACCACGCGGCGGGCCCGCGCCTCGATGCCGTCCAGGTCGGCGAGCTCGGTGAGCAGCCCCTTGATGGCCGAATCGAGCCGGTGGTCGGCGCCCCGGGCCAGGCCGACCTCGGTGAGGAACGCGTTCAGCGCGTGCGGCTCCCGCTGGAGGGCGCGCAGTACGTCCAGCGCCTGCACGTTGCCCGAGCCCTCCCAGATGGAGTTCAGCGGAGACTCCCGCAGCAGTCTCGGCATGCCGGACTCCTCGACGTAGCCGTTGCCGCCCAGACACTCCAGGGCCTCCGCCACCATCGGCGTACAGCGCTTGGTCACCCAGTACTTGGCCACGGGAACCGCGAGGCGCAGGAACGCCTTCTCCCGGTCCGTGCCCGCGTCGTACGCCGCGGCGAGGCGCAGGGTGAGGGTGGTGGCCGCCTCCGACTCCAGGGCGAGGTCCGCGAGCACGTTGCGCATCAGCGGCTGGTCGACGAGCACCGCTCCGAAAGCAGAGCGGTGCTCCGCGTGGTGCACGGCCTGCGTCAGCGCCTGCCGCATCAGCGACGCCGAGCCGATGACGCAGTCCAGCCGGGTCGCCGCGACCATCTCGATGATCGTCCGAACCCCCCGGCCCTCCTCGCCCACCCGCCGCGCCCAGGTCCCGTCGAACTCGACCTCGCTCGACGCGTTCGACCGGTTCCCCAGCTTCTCCTTCAGCCGCTGGATCGCGAAGACGTTGCGCGTGCCGTCCGGCAGCACCCGCGGCACCAGGAAGCAGGTCAGCCCTCCCGGCGCCTGCGCCAGTACCAGGAACCCGTCGCACATCGGCGCCGAGCAGAACCACTTGTGCCCGGTGAGGAGGTACTCCCCGGAGGCGTCCAGCGCCGCCGCCGACGTCGTGTTCGCCCGTACGTCGCTGCCCCCCTGCTTCTCCGTCATCCCCATGCCGAACAGCACGCCGGCCTTCTCCCCGGCCGGCCGCAGGCCCCGTTCGTACACGTGCGAGGTCAGCCGCGGCTCCCATTCGGCGGCCAGCTCCGGATCGGCCCGCAGCGCCGGCACGGCGGCGTGCGTCATCGACACCGGGCAGCCGTGCCCGGCCTCGGCCTGGGACCACACGAAGAATCCGGCCGCGCGGCGCAGGTGCCCCGCGGGGCGCCCCCAGGCGTCGGTGAGCCCGGAGGTCACGGCGTGCCCGAGCAGCCGGTGCCAGGCCGGGTGGAAGTCCACCTCGTCGATCCGGTTCCCGTACCGGTCGTGCGTGCGCAGTTCCGGCGGATGCGCGTTCGCCTGTTCACCCCACTCCTGGGCCTGCGCGGAGCCCGCGGCGCGCCCGAGCGTCGTGAGCTCCTCCCTTACGTCCCCCAGGAGTTCGGGGTCCGCGGAGGCGAGGTGCCGTTCCACTCCCTCCGTGAGGGCGCGATCGCCCCCGTAGACGTCGTGGCCCACCAGGGGCGGGGCCTGGTTGCTGACTGTGTGGGTGGTGGCTGCCATGCGGATACCGTAAGGACGTGCAGCCAGCAAAAGAAACACCCGAGCGGATCCCAGGACGGCTCCACCGGGCCCGCGCCCTCTACCGCAACGTCTCCAAGCGGAAGATGGCCTGGTTGCTGCTGAAGGACACCGTCAACTCGTGCATCGAGTACCGCATCCTCGGACTCGCGGCCGAGGCGGCCTTCTTCACCCTGCTCTCGCTGCCCCCGCTTTTCCTCGGCCTGCTCGGCCTCCTCGGCTACGTGGACGGCTGGACGGACACCGAGTCCGTCCAGAGCATCGAGGAGAACATCCTGCGGGCCGTCGGCACGGTGCTCTCCGACCGCGGCGTCAACGACATCGCCAGGCCCATGCTGGACGACGTCACCAGCCGGGGCCGGCCCGACCTGATCTCGCTCGGCTTCGCCTTCGCGCTGTGGTCGGGCTCCCGCGCCGTCAACGTCTTCATCGACACCATCACCGTGATGTACGGGCTCGACGGCCACCGCGGGATCGTCAAGACCCGGCTGCTGGCCTTCCTGCTGTACATCATCGCCCTGCTGATCGGCGCGATCGTGCTGCCGCTGATGGCCGTCGGGCCCGACGCGGTGGTCCGGCTGCTGCCGTGGAGCACCGAGGTGATCGCGGTGCTCTACTGGCCGACGGTCACCCTGCTGTCCATCGCCTTCCTGACCACGCTCTACCACGTGTCCGTCCCGGTGCGCTCGCCGTGGATCGAGGACGTGCCGGGCGCGCTGGTGGCCCTCGCCATGTGGGTGCTGGGCTCGTTCCTGCTGCGGATCTACCTCACCAACACCGTGGAGGGACCGACGATCTACGGATCGCTGGCCGCGCCGGTCGCCATCCTGCTGTGGATCGGCATCTCGGCCTTCGCGGTGCTCGTCGGCGCCGCCGTCAACGCCGCCATCGACCGCGTCTGGCCGTCCGTGGCCACGGCCGCGGCCCGCGAGGCGAACGAACGCGTCCGCGAGGCGGAGGCGGCGCAGCTGATCGCGCGGGCCGCCGCCTGGCGGGCGATGGCGGAGGGCGAGTCGGAGGACGACGAGGACGCCGGGATGCCGTCGGAGTTCCCCGAGCGGTGGTCGAAGTTCCTCCCGCCGGAGGACTACACCTCGCGGATCCGCAAGCACTGACCGGCGGGCCCCGCCGGCCACCCCCTAGCCTGGTCACATGTACGAGGAGGCACGCTCGGCGGCCGTCCCAGGAGCCGTGCTGTGGCGGGCCGGGGCCCCCGGCGGCGGCCCCGGGGGCATGGTGCTGCCCGACGGCTGCATGGACCTGCTGTGGGCGGACGGGCGGCTGCTGGTCGCCGGCACCGACACCCGGCCGCACCCGGCCGGGGAGGTCCCGGGCGGCGCCTTCGCCGGGATCCGGTTCGCGCCCGGCACCGCCCCCGCCCTGCTCGGCGTCCCCGCGCACGTCCTGCGGGACCGGCGCGTGGAGCTCGCCGAGCTCTGGCCGGCCCGCGAGGTGCGCCGCCTCACCGGGCTCGTCTGGTCGTACGGGGACCCGCGCGCCGGGCTGGAGGCGCTGGCCGCGCGGCGCGCCGCCGGGGCCGGACCGCCCGACCCGCTCGCCGCCGAGGTCGCGGCCCGGATCCGGGCGGGGGAGGCGGTGGCCGCGGTCGCCGCGGCGGTCGGCCTCGGGGAGCGGCAGTTGCACCGGCGCTCGCTCGACGCCTTCGGGTACGGCCCCCGCACGCTGGGCCGGGTCCTGCGGCTGCGCCGGGCCCTGGCCCTCGCCCGGTCCGGCACGGGCTACGCCGAGGTCGCGCACGCCGCCGGGTACGCCGACCAGGCGCACCTGGCCCGCGAGGTCCGCGCGCTGGCGGGGACGACGCTGACCGCCTACACCGCGGCCGCCGGCGTGGCCGGGGCGTCCGGCCCGGGCTCCGAGGCGGCGAACAGCGAGACACCGCAGCCGTCCGGGTCGAGGACCACCGCGTAGCGCTGGCCCCAGAAGGCGTCCCACGGCTTCAGGTGCCCGGGGTACCCCGCCGCGGTCAGCTCGGCGTACAGCGCGTCCACCTCGGCGGGGGAGTCGCACAGGAAGGCCAGGTCGCGGCGGCCGTCGCCGGTGGGCCGGACCCAGGACGGGTCGAAGGAGCGGACGACGTCCTCCGTGTCCCACCCGATCCGCAGCCCGCCGGGGAGCACGGCCTCCACGTGCGCCTGTTCCTCGGCGCCCGCCGGGACGTCGAGGCCGAGACGGCGGTAGAAGGCGAGCGAGGCGGCCATGTCGGAGACGACCATGCCGATCATGTCGAGTCGAGGAGTCATGACGGCAGCCTAGGCACCGCCCTCGGCCCCCGTCTTGAAGGAAACGGACACCGCGGCGCGCCGCGAGAGCTGTCGCCCTTCGGCACCGGAAAGCCGCCTGCCCGGGCACGCGGGCCCCGCCGCGGAGCGGCGGAAAAAGAAGTGGCCCCCGCGCGCGGGATCTTGTTACGGTGAAGCCGTTCCCGCCGACCGGTGCGGAGCACTCAGCACGTGCATGACCCGGAGGTGAGTTCGTTGATGACTGTCGTCGCGCAGGGCGCTGCCCGCACTAAGACCATCAATGTCACTTCCGTGGTCTCCGGCTGACCTCACACACCTGCACGCGCCGAGCGCGTGCCGCCGGGGCCACCCTGTGAAGGGTTCCCCTTGTCTTTCTCCTCTTCCTTCCCGCAGTCCACCCCGCTCCCGCACGCCCTCGCCCCCTACGGCTGGGACGCGGCGTGGGAGGCCGAGTTCACCCCGTACGCCGAGCAGGGCCTCGTGCCCGGCCGCGTCGTACGGGTCGACCGGGGCCAGTGCGACGTCATGACCGCGGACGGCGCGGTCCGCGCCGACACCGCCTTCGTCACGCCGCACGATCCGCTCCGGGTCGTCTGCACCGGTGACTGGGCCGCCGTCGAGACGCACGGCAACCCGCGGTACGTGAAGGCGTACCTGCCCCGCCGGACCGCCTTCGTACGGTCCACGTCCTCGCAGCGCTCCGAGGGCCAGATCCTCGCCGCCAACGTCGACCACGCGATCATCGCCGTCTCCCTCGCCGTCGAACTCGACCTCGGGCGCATCGAGCGCTTCCTGGCGCTGGCGTGGGAGTCGGGCGCGCTGCCGCTGGTCGTCCTCACCAAGGCGGACCTGGTCCCCGACCCGGCGACGCTCGCCCACCTGGTCCAGGACGTGGAGAACACCGCGCCCGGGGTCCAGGTGCTCACCGTCTCCTCCCACACGGGGGAGGGCACGGACGTCCTGTCGGCCGTCGTCGCGGGCGGTACGAGCGTCCTGCTCGGCATCTCCGGCGCCGGCAAGTCCACCCTGGCCAACACCCTGCTCGGCGCCGACGTGATGGAGGTGCAGGAGGCGCGCGACGTCGACGGCAAGGGCCGCCACACGACGACGACGCGCAACCTGCTCGTCCTCCCCGGCGGCGGCGTCCTCATCGACACCCCCGGACTGCGGGGGGTGGGACTCTGGGACGCCGAGGCCGGCGTCGGCCAGGTCTTCGCGGAGATCGAGGAGTACGCGGCGCACTGCCGCTTCCACGACTGCGCGCACGAGGCGGAACCGGGGTGCGCGGTGCTGGCCGCCCTGGCCTCCGGGGAGCTGGCGGATCGCCGTCTGGAGAGCTACCGCAAGCTGTTGCGGGAGAACCAGCGGATCGTCGCGAAGACGGACGCGCGCCTGCGGTCGGAGATCCGCCGGGACTGGCGCCTGAAGTCGGCGGAGGGCCGCGCCAACTACGCCGCCAAGCGCACCGGCCGCGCGTAACCCCGCCGGGCCCCACCACCGGTCCGTGCCGCCGGGCCTCCGCGGCGGAACCCGCCCGTGGAGCCCCCGGCCGGGTCGGTGCCTGCGTACGGACCGCGGTCGGTCCGCCTTCGGCGCCTGAGCGCCGTCAGGCTCCGGGCGGATCGGGCCGACGGCGGTGCCGGGGGCGACGTGGAAGCGGCCTGCGGCGACGGAGGTGCCAGGGACCTCCCCGCCCGGGGACCGGCGGAGTGCGCGATGAGCCCGGTGACCGCGCTTCCCGCCCGCCGACGGGGACACGCATTCCTTTTCGAGGGCTGACCGGGGCGGCCGGCGGTGCGGAGGGCGCGGGGGCCCGCGGCACGATGGGACGGTGGCGACCAGGACAGAAGAGATCGAGCTGAGCAACGACGAACTCCGTGAGATCACGGGCTACGCGGCCGACTGCGCGTGCAGGGCGCTGTCGATCTTCGAGGCGGACCTCCCCGCCGACACGCGCCCCCGCGACGCCATCGACGCGGCACGCGCCTTCGCCGGGAGCGGCCGGCGCACGGCCGCGCTGCGGCAGAGCGCCTGGGCGGCGTACAAAGCCGCACAGGAGGCCGCTTCGCCCGCCGCGGCCGACGCGGCGCGAGCGGCGAGCCACGCGGCCGCCGCCGCGTACCTGCACCCCAAGGCCAGCGCCCATCAGGTGAAACACATCCTCGGCGCCGCGGCCCACGCGGCGCGGGCGGAAGAACTGGCGGCCGGGGACGGCGGGTCCGGCGCCGAGGGGACCCTGGAGTGGGCGGGCCGGCACGCCCCCGCCGCCGTCGGCGCGGTCCTCGGCCGCCTGCCCGCCGCACCTCCCGGCGGCGGGCGCGTAGGGGAGTTCATCCGCGACCTCGACACCGCCCTGCGCCCCTGAGCCCGCCGCCGACGTCCGGACCCCGGGCCTGACCGGCGGGCCTACGGGTCCGGCCCGTGGCTCAGGCCGGCGCCGGGCGGGCGGTGTGGTGGGCCAGGGGCGTGTGGGGGTCGCCGTCGGAGGTGGGGGCGTGGTCGGTGTGGACCGTCGCCGCGGTCAGCCGGGGTACCGCGTGGATCAGGGCGTGCTCGGCGGCCACCGCCAGCGCGTGCGCCCGTACCACCGTCAGTCGGGGGTCGACCACGATGTCCGCTTCGGCCCGCAGCGCGTGGCCGATCCACCGCATCCGCACCCGCCCCACGTCCAGTACGCCGTCCACCGAGCGCAGCGCGGCCTCCGCCGCGTCGACGAGGGCCGGATCGACCGAGTCCATCAGCCGCCGGCAGACCTCGCGGGCGGCGTCCCCCAGGACCAGCAGGATGGCCAGGGTGATCAGCAGCCCGGCCACCGGGTCGGCGGCCCGCCAGCCCAGGGCCGCGCCACCGGCCCCCAGCAGGACGGCCAGGGAGGTGAAGCCGTCCGTACGGGCGTGCAGGCCGTCGGCGACCAGCGCGGCCGAGCCGATCCTGCGGCCCGTGCGGATGCGGAGCCGGGCGACCCACTCGTTGCCGGCGAAGCCGGCGAGCGCCGCGCCCGCGACCGCCCACAGGTGGGTGACGTCCCGGGGGTTGAGCAACCGGTCCACGGCCGTCCAGGCGGCCAGGGCCGCGGACGCCGCGATGGTCGCCACGATGACGATGCCCGCCAGGTCCTCGGCGCGGCCGTACCCGTAGGTGTAGCGGCGGGTCGCCGCCCGACGGCCGAGGACGAACGCGATGCCCAGCGGGACGGCGGTCAGCGCGTCGGCGGCGTTGTGGACCGTGTCGCCGAGGAGCGCCACCGACCCGGACAACAGGACGATCGCCGCCTGGACGACGGTGGTCAGACCGAGCACGACCAGGGAGATCCACAACGTCCGCATGCCCTCGCGGGAGGTCTCCATCGCGGCGTCGACCTTGTCGGCGGCCTCGTGGCCGTGCGGCCGGAGGAGGTGGGCCGCCCGGTGCCGCCACCGGGGCGTGCCGCCCCCGGGACCGCCCTGTGGCGCGTGCGCGAGCC
The DNA here is from genome assembly GCF_042717785.1 of Streptomyces sp. NPDC058619. Taxonomy (NCBI): domain Bacteria; kingdom Bacillati; phylum Actinomycetota; class Actinomycetes; order Kitasatosporales; family Streptomycetaceae; genus Streptomyces; species Streptomyces sp. NPDC058619. Next base: position 139,122 of record NZ_JBHXQN010000007.1, on the reverse strand, counting down.
CGTGAACGGCGTGCGGGGCGTGACCGGGCCCGTCGTGATCATGTCCCGTGTGGCCGTGGCCGTGGCCGTGCCCGGGGCCGTGCCCGGGGCCGTGCCCGGGGCCCAGTGCGTCGTGTCCGTGCGTGTGCCCGTGACCCTCCATCCGGCCCACGGTGGCACAGGGATCCGATTGCGGCCATCACCGTCCTACACGCCGTGACCAGCTGCGATGCCTTCGCAGCAGCGCCCGTGGCGCCAGAGCGGAGGTACGCCGACTCCGGGGCGGGGTGGGGCGGGGGCTGCGAGGCCGGCGGAGATGACTGGTTTCGAGGGCTTCAGCGCGGCGGGGGCGCCCGGCGCAGGCCCCGCGCACCCCGGGCCCCGCCGGACCACCTACGCCCCGGCCACCACCGCCCCCACCCAGGCCCCCACCACCGCCAGGCACGCGAACAGCTCGACCAGCACGCTCGTCCCCACGGCCCGCATCACCGACCGCACCGAGGCCCACGCCTCCCCGTGCGTTCCGAGCCGGAGCCGCTCGCACAGGTAGATGCCGCCGACGAAGCCCGGAACCGCCCCCACCACCGGGACCAGTACGAAACCCAGAACCGCCCCCGCACCCGCGTAGACCGCGGTCCGGGGAGAGACCGCCGCGCCCCGCGGTCGCCGCGGGGGGAGCAGCCACTTCACCACCTGAACCACCAGCATCAGAACCGTCGCCGCGACCAGCAGGATCCACGCCAGGTCGGACCGTTCGCGGATCGCCCACCACATCAGCCCCGCCCACACCAGCCACGTACCCGGCACTCCGGGGACCAGCACCCCCACCACCCCGAGCAGCAGCACCAGCCCCACCAGGAGCAGCTGCGGCAGATCCATCTGTCCAGCCTGACCGACCGGGACCTATCGGGCCACCCAGCCCCGCTCGTACGCGTGCCAGCCCAGCTGCAGCCGGGTCGTCACCCCCGCGACCTCCATCAGGCCCTTGACCCGCCGCTGCACCGTGCGCAGGCCCAGCTCCAGCTGCTTCGCCACGCTCGCGTCCGTCATGCCAGCCAGCAGCAGCGACAGGATCTCCAGGTCGGTGGTGTCGGGGCTGCCGCCGGACTCCTCCGCCGAGCCCGCCGCCCCCAGCCGCAGCGGCAGGGACTCCCTCCACACCGCCTCGAACAGGCCCGTCAGGGACTCCAGCAGCCCCGACGCGTGCACCACCAGCGCCGCCGGTTCCGCGCCGCGCGCCGTCAGCGGCACCATGGCGAGGGTGCGGTCCGCGATCACCAGCTTCGTCGGGACCTGCCCCGTCACCCGGACCCGCTCGCCCCGCGCCAGCGCCGTCGACGCCTCCCGGATCCCGCTCGGCAGGGTCAGCACCTCCCGCTCGATCACCACCCGGTAGTCGACCCCGCGCACGGCCGCCCGGTCCTCCGCCACGTTGTCGGTGCCCGTCACCACCTGCGGGCGGCCGGTGACCAGCGCGCACACCTCCTCCACCGCGCCCAGCTGGAGCTGGTGGAAGCGGTGCGCCACCGCGCTCGCGCCCTGCACCACCTCCACCAGGTCGTGCACGGCCGGCTCGGCGGCCTCCGCCCGGTACTCCTCCGCCAGCAGCACCGCCGCCAGCTCCGCCTGCTCCAGCTCGTGCCGCTGCTGCGTCAGCAGGGCCCCCAGGGCGACCCCCGGCGGCGCCGCCACCCAGCGCCCCGGCCGGGCCGAGGACTGGGCCGCCAGCCCGTGCCGCTCCAGGTGCCGCAGCGCCCGCTCGGTCTGCGGCACCGGCAGGGTCAGCCGGTGCGCGAGGTCGGGCACCTCCGCCGCCCCCAGCGCCACCAACACGCGGTACGCCGACTCCTGGCCCTCGTCCAGGCCTATCGCACCCAGCAACCCGTCCACCCCACCTCTCCACGCGGCGCCTGGCGGGAAGCGGCCACGGCGCAAACCCGCCGCGGACATCATCGCCGCACCCTCCGCCTCTCTGCCAAGGTCATGCCACCGCAGCACCAACATCCGCTGGCCAGAAGCCATTTACGCGGCAGCTTTGCCGTGCAATGCAGTAGTTGGCCGGAATTCACCTGGGGAGAGCGATGCGCCCGATATCGCGCACGGCACTGGGAGCGGCCACGGCGGCCGTCCTGGCCGTCACCGCCGTGGGCCCGTCCACGGCACAACCGAGCGACGGAGCGCCGGGCAGAAGACCCGTCACCGGAAGCGAAGCGGCCGGGAAGCAGCCCGCGGCCCCCGTCACCGTGACCCTGGTCACCGGCGACCGGATCCTGGTCTCCACCGACGCCGCCGGCCGCACCGCCGCCACCGCGATGCCGCGCGAGGACGGCTCGCAGCCGCTCGTACAGACCCGCCAGTCCGGCAAGGACCTCTACGTCTACCCCGAGGACGCCGTCGCCCCGCTCGCCTCGGGCAAGGTCGACCACGAGCTGTTCAACGTCACCGGCCTCGTCCGGCAGGGCTACGACGACGCGCACAGCAAGAAGCTCCCGCTGATCGCCGTCTACGACGCCTCCGTGAACGTGGCGCGCAGCGCCCCGCCCGCACCCCGCGGCGCCGACCGCTCCCTGGTCCTCGACTCCATCGGCGCCGTCGCGCTCTCCGCCGACAAGCAGCAGGCCGCCGCCTTCTGGGCCGATGTCACCGGTACGGACGCCCGCGCCCGCGCCGCCTCCGGTCCGCTGAAGAAGCTGTGGCTCGACGGCAAGGTCCAGGCGAGCCTGGAGCGCTCCACCCGTCAGGTCAACGCGCCCGCCGCCTGGGCCGCCGGGTACGACGGCAAGGGCACCAGGGTCGCCGTCCTCGACACCGGCACCGACCTGGAGCACCCCGACCTCAAGGGCCGCGTCGGAGCGTCGAAGAACTTCACCGCCCCCGGCGTCGGGATCTCGGCCGCCGCCGCCGGCGGACGCGGGGTGTACGCCTACCAGTCCATGTCCGGCACCTCGATGGCCACCCCACACGTCGCTGGCGCCGCCGCCATCGTCAAGCAGCGCCACCCGGACTGGACCGCCCAGCAGGTCAAGGCCGCCCTCGTCGGCTCCGCGAACACCCGGGTCCCCGGGGACGTGCGGCAGACCGGCGGCGGCCGCCTCGACGTGCAGGCGGCGATCGGCACCGCCGTCGTCAGCGCCCCCGCGGTGCAGGGCGGCTCGTACAACTGGCCCCAGGACCGCAGCGACCGGACGAGCGTCCAGGTGCCGTACACCAACACCACCGCCCGGCCCGTCACCCTGGACCTCGCCGTCGAGAAGGTCACCGGCAACGACGGCTCCGCCGTCCGCAGCCAGGTCGCCCGCCCGGAGCGGCGCACGGTGACCGTCCCGGCCGGCGCCACCGTCACCGTGCCGCTCGCCCTCGACCCGGCCGCGAAGCTGGATCGGTCCCAGTACGGGGACGTCACCGGCCGCCTCGTCGCCACCGCGAACGGCGTCCGCGTCTCCACCCCCTTCTCGCTCTACGTCGAGCCGGAGACGGTGACCCTGCGCGTCAAGCTGATCGACCGCTCGGGCAAGCCGGCCGCCGGACCGTCCTCGCTGGACGTCATCGGCACCGACGACGCGAGCGGTGAGCGCCGCTTCAACGAGGGCGCCGCGGACCAGGTCTACCGGGTGCGCCCCGGCGCGTACTTCCTCTCCGCCTTCGTCGGCACCCCCGACGCGGGCGAGGGCGCCGAGCTGACCGACTCCCTCACCTACCTCGGACGCCCCCAGGTCGAGTTGAAGAAGGACACGACCGTCGTCCTGGACGCCCGCAAGGCCGGCCGGCTGGACATCGCGGGCGACAAGCCCCTGGAGGCCCGCAACACCACCCTCGGCTTCGCCCGCAGCTGGGACGACACCTGGCTGCACGCCGGCACCGCCATGGGCGGCCGGACCATCCGCGGCTACTACGCCTCCGTCGAAGGACGCGCCAAGGACGGCGCGTTCGAGTTCGGCAGCTACTGGCGGGCCGGCGCGCCCGTGCTCTCCGAGCTGAAGGTGGCCGGCGGCCCGGTCCTGCACCCGATCACCGCGTCCACCGGCAGCGACAACCTCGACGGCCACGGCAACGCGCCCCTCGTCAACGCCGGTTCCGGCACCCCCGAGGAGCTCGCCGCGGTCGCCGCCAAGGGAGCGATCGTCCTGGTCACGACCGTGGACGGGGCGAGTTCATGACCGGCGAGCAGCGCGGCTACGCCAAGGGCCAAAAGACCACGGCCAGTTGGTACGACGGCGTGACCGCCCCGGTCGCGCCCCGCGACCGCACCGGCAAGGAGGCGCCGGCCGCCGAACGGCAGGGCGACCTGATCGGCTTCGCCCCGGCGATGTGGGGCGACAGCTCCCACTTCGCGCAGCCGGGCTCCTTCGGCGACATCGGCGGCCTCCAGCTCAAGCGCAACGGCGAGGTCATCGGCGACAGCTGGTACCCCTTCGGAGTCTTCGAGGTCCCGGCCGAGGAAGCGCGGTACGAACTGACCCAGGGCATCGAGAAGATCGGCCCGCCCACCCGTACCTGGCAGCGGTCGACCGCGGTCCGGACGACGTGGGGCTTCACCTCGAAGCGGGACGCGTCGGCGTACTCGCAGGGCCTGCCGCTCCTCTTCCCCCGGTACGCCGCCCCGCTCGACGGGAACAAGACGGTCCCGGCGGCGAACGGCCAGAGCGTCGGGCTGAGCGCGACGGGGCACGCGGGTTACGCGCCCGGCGCGCTGAAGTCCGCGAAGCTGTCGTACTCCTACGACGGCGAGAACTGGACCGCGGCGAAGGCGGCTGAGCGCGGCGGCCGGTGGACCGCCGTCGTCGACCACGCGGGAGCTTCCGGCAAGCCGGTGTCGCTGAAGGTCGAACTGACCGACGCGCACGGCGTGTCGGTGACCCAGACGGTGACGCGGGCGTACGACGTCCGCTGATCCGTACGGGTAGAGCGGGAGGGGTCCACCGGACGGCGGTCCGGTGGACCCTTTTCGCGCGTTCCGTGTTCTCCACCCCCGCGGGAGGCCGACAATAGGGCCATGAGTCAGCAGGGCGCGGACGACTGGTGGCAGAAGCTCTACGACGACCCGGACGCGGGAGCGGACCCCGATCCTGGGGACACGCTCGACCACCGCTTCCGCTCGGCGGCGGTCCTGACGACGCCCCCGACGGTCCCCCCGCAGGTGCCCCCGGACGCCACGGCACCCCCGACGAGCGGGGCGGCGCCGCCTCCGGCGGTCGGGGCTGTGGTGCCGCCGGCGGGGTCGGCACCTCCGGCGGCCGGTTCGGCGGTGCCTCCTCCGGTGGGGGCGGCACCTCCGGCGGCCGGTTCGGCGATGCCTCCGGTGGAGGCGGCACCCAAGGCGGGCGGGGCTGTGGTGCCCGCGGCCGGGGCGGTACCGCCGGCGGCTGGAGCGGCATTCCCGCCGGCCGGGGGGGCGGTTCCCTCGGGTGGGGGTGCGGTCCCTTCGGGTGGGGCTGTGGTGCCGCCGGGGGTCCGGGGGGAATCTCCGCCGTCCCCGTCCCCGTCCCCGTCCCCGTCCCCGTCCCCGCCGCCTCCGCCGTTGCTCTCGCCGGCGCCGCGTCCGTCGGGGCGGGCGGAGGCCGGCACCGTTCCGCCGGTTCCGCCGCTCCCGCCCGGGGAGCTGTCCGCGGAGCCCGGCCCGCCGCCGGCCCGGCCGGCCTCCGCGGGGCCACCGCCGCCACCGCCGATGCCCCGGCTCCCGGCCTCCGGCGTCTTCGGGCCGCCCGGACCGCCGCCTCCGCCGGAGGCCCGCCGCCCGGAGACCCCGGCCGCCGCGGTACCCCCGGACGTCACCCCGGCACCGCCCGGCGCAGCACCGTCCCACGCCGCTGGGCCACCGCCCGCTTCACCGCCCGCTGAGCCGGGGCCGCCGCCGGTCCGGCCCGGGGAGGCGTTCCTGCCCGGGCCCCGGCAGGGCTCGGCCTCCGTGCCGCCCGCGCCGGACGGGCCGCCGCTTCCACCCCCGCCCCCGCCGCCCCCCGCACCGCCGGCCGCCGCGCCCGGAGTGCTGCCCCCGCCCCGGGACCCCCGGGCGGGCGGCGCCACCGGCTACGCGCTCGGGGGAGTAGAGGTGCCACCCGTACCCGTACCGGCCGCCGCACCCGTACCCGCGCCGGAGCCCGGGCCGCCCGCCCGGCGGAGCGGGGCGCCGGACGGGGGACCGGCGGAACCCGCCACCGTCCGCCCGGAGGTGCGCCACCTGGGCGACCGCGCCCCGACCTACGCCGCCGAGCCGGGCGCGCTGCCCGCCGCCGACCCGGCGGCCCTCGCCGGGCTGACCCCCGACACCGTCATGGACGGGGCCCGGTACGGCACGTACACCCTGCGCGCCGCCTCCCTGCGCGGCGACTCCGCCCGCTACCGGGGCGAGCCCCGCCGGGACCACCTGCTCACCGCCCGCTTCGGCACCGGCGACGACGCCCTGGTCCTCGTGGTCCTCGCGGGCGGCGACCGGGCCGCCCCCGGGGCCGCCGAGGCCGCCGCCGAACTGTGCCGGACCGTCGCGGCGGCCGTCGGACGCAGCCAGGAGCGGCTGGCCGACGACATCCGCGGGGGGCACCGCGAGGCATTGCGCTCCGGGCTCCAGCGGCTCACCGACCGGGGCTACGGGCGGCTGCGGGCACACGCCGCCGGGCGGGGCCTCGCCGAGGAGGCGTACACCGCGGGGCTGCGCGGGCTGCTGCTCCCGGTGGACCCGAAGTGCCGCACCCGGGTCTGCTTCGGCTCCGGAGCCGGCGGGCTGTTCCGGCTCCGGGCGGGCCGCTGGCAGGACCTGGAGCCCGACGCCCCGACCGCGTCTGAGGAGCGGGACGGCGACTTCCGCTTCCGTGCCTCGGTGGCCCGCCCCGGGGACACCCTGCTGCTCTGCTCGGGCGGGCTCGCGGAGCCGATGCGCGAGGAGGCCGTCCTGTCGGCGGAGCTCGCCGCCCGCTGGTCGGGACAGGAGCCGCCGGGCCTCGCCGCCTTCCTCGCGGACGCCCAGCTGCGCCTCAAGGGGTACGCCGACGACCGCACGGCCGCCGCCGTCTGGGAGGCGTAACCGGCGCATGCGTGGCTGGATGGGAGGCACACGCAACGGAGAACCGGACGGGAACGGACCGGACACCGGAGAGGGCGCCTCCCCATGGCCAAGCAGAACGTCGCGGAGCAGTTCGTCGACATCCTCGTACGCGCGGGCGTCCGACGGATGTACGGAGTCGTCGGCGACAGCCTCAACCCGGTGGTCGACGCAATCCGCCGGACGGATGACATCGACTGGATCCAGGTCCGGCACGAGGAGACGGCCGCCTTCGCCGCCGGCGCGGAGGCCCAGATCACCGGCCGTCTCGCCGCCTGCGCGGGTTCGTGCGGCCCGGGCAACCTGCACCTGATCAACGGCCTCTACGACGCGCACCGCTCGATGGCCCCGGTCCTCGCGCTCGCCTCGCAGATCCCCTCCTCGGAGATCGGCCTCGGCTACTTCCAGGAGACCCACCCCGACCGGCTGTTCTCCGAGTGCAGCCACTACAGCGAGCTGATCTCCAACCCCCGCCAGATGCCCCGGGTGCTCCAGAGCGCCATCCAGCACGCCATCGGGCGCAGCGGCGTCGGGGTCGTCTCGCTGCCCGGGGACATCGCGGGCGCGCCCGCGCCGGAGAAGGCCGTCGAGCAGGCGCTCGTCACCGCCCGACCCACGGTCCGGCCCGGAGACGGCGAGATCGAGAAGCTCGTCCGCCTCGTCGACGAGGCGGAGCGCGTCACGCTCTTCTGCGGCAGCGGCACCGCCGGGGCGCACGCCGAGGTGATGGAGTTCGCAGGCCGGGTCAAAGCCCCCATCGGGCACGCCCTGCGCGGCAAGGAGTGGATCCAGTACGACAACCCGTACGACGTCGGCATGAGCGGCCTGCTCGGCTACGGCGCGGCCTACGAGGCCACCCACGAGTGCGACCTGCTGATCCTGCTCGGCACGGACTTCCCGTACAGCGCGTTCCTCCCGGACGACGTGAAGATCGTCCAGGTGGACATCCGGCCGGAACACCTGGGCCGACGCTGCAAGTTGGACCTGGCCGTGTGGGGCGACGTACGGGAGACCCTGCGCGCCCTCAACACCCGGGTGCGGGCCAAGACGGACCGCCGCTTCCTGGACAGGATGCTGAAGAAGCACGCGGACGCGCTGGAGGGCGTGGTCAAGGCGTACACGCGCAAGGTGGAGAAGCACCTCCCGATCCACCCCGAGTACGTGGCGGCCGTCCTCGACGAACTGGCGGCCGACGACGCGGTGTTCACCGTGGATACAGGCATGTGCAACGTGTGGGCCGCGCGCTATCTTTCCCCGAACGGCAAGCGGCGTATCATCGGCTCCTTCAGCCACGGCTCCATGGCCAACGCGCTCCCGCAGGCGATCGGCGCACAGTTCACCGACCGGAACCGTCAAGTGGTGTCGATGTCGGGCGACGGCGGGTTCTCGATGCTGATGGGAGATTTCCTCACCCTGGTGCAGTACGACCTGCCCGTCAAAGTGGTCCTGTTCAACAACTCGTCTCTCGGGATGGTGGAGTTGGAGATGTTGGTTTCCGGCCTGCCCTCCTACGGGACCACGAACACGAACCCCGACTTCGCCGCGATCGCCCGCGCGGCGGGCGCCTACGGGGTCCGCGTGGAGAAGCCCAAGCAGCTCAGCGGGGCTTTGAAGGACGCGTTCCGGCACAAGGGACCTGCTCTGGTGGACGTGGTGACCGACCCCAACGCCCTGTCGATCCCGCCCAAGATCAGTGCCGACATGGTGACCGGTTTCGCACTTTCCGCCAGCAAGATCGTGCTGGACGGCGGGGTGGGCCGGATGATCCAGATGGCTCGATCCAACCTGCGCAACGTGCCGCGCCCGTAAGACCGCAGGAGTGCGGGTCGGCCCGAGGGGCATGCATCCCGTAGGCCTGTTCGAGAGTCATGGACGCGGGAGGTACATCGCCGTGCGGGTGGGGGCGAAGACCGGAAAGCTGTGGAAGAGGGGGCGGCCCGTACCGCGAGAACCATCGACCGGCGCCGAGGACGGGGGAGCGGTGGACACGCTGCGGATCACGCGGAGCGTGCGCCGGGCGGATCTCAAGGCGGTGGGCGAAGTCCGCCGGGCGTTACGGGAGTTGATGCGCCACCGGTGCCGGACCGACGCCGCCGACGTGGCGGAGTTGCTGATCACCGAACTGGTCACCAACGCCCTCGTCCACACCGACCAGGGCGCAGAGGTCTCCGCCAGCCTCGGCGGCTCCCGCCTGCGGGTGGAGGTCCGCGACTACGCCGCCCGCCGCCCCCGCCCGCACGTACCGCCCGCCGACCACGGTACGCACGGACGGGGCCTGGCGCTGGTGCAAGAGCTCGCCGACGCCTGGGGCGTGGACGGGTCGGCCGCGGGCGGCGGCAAGGTGGTGTGGTTCGAGCTGCACGCGACCCGAACCCCCGGGTACGAGGCGGCGTACGGCGCGGGGCCCGCCTGAACGAGCGGGCCCCGCGCGGTGCCGACGGTGCCCCGTCAGCCGAACTGCTGCTCCAGATCCTTCAGTTTGCGCTCCAGGGAGTCGAGCCGGGGAATGGTCTGGGTGTCGTCCTCGGCGGTGAGGTCCACTGTCCGGGGCCCGGTCACCTCAAGCGGCTCGGATCCCGACACGGCCTGCAGGGAGGGCCTTCCGGTACTCCCTCCCAGCGGTAGCCGGGGCGGCGGGGTCAGCTGTCCCGGTTCCGCTATGGCCGGCTCCGCGCCGACCGGCGCGGAGCCCGATCCGGGGGCCAGCCCCGGCATGTCGCCCTCGCGGGCACGGGCCCGCCCGAACGCCCTGTTCTGCCGGCCCAGTGCCTTGATGTGGGCGCGGTCCAGGCGGTGCTGCTCGCGCCGGCGGTGCCGGTCGTTCTCCTTCTCCTTCTTGTCCTCGCGCACTTCGTCCACGGCTTCGTCGAGGGTGCGAACCCCCTCCAGCAGCATCAGGGACCACGCGCCGAAGGTCTCCCGGGGCGCCCGCAGCCACCGGACCATCCGGATCTGCGGCAGCGGCCGGGGGATCAGACCCTGCTCGCGCAGCGCCGCCCGGCGGGTCTGCTTCAGGGCCCGGTCGAAGAGGACCGCCGCCGAGAGCGACATCCCGGCGAAGAACTGCGGAGCCCCGTCGTGGCCCAGACCCCTGGGCGCGTGCACCCAGTTGAACCACGCGGCCGCTCCCGCGAACAGCCAGACCAGCATGCGCGAGCCCAGGGCCGCGTCGCCGTGGCTGGCCTCGCGGACGGCGAGCACCGAACAGAACATGGCGGCGCCGTCGAGCCCGAAGGGGACCAGGTACTCCCAGCCCCCGGTGAGGTTGAGGTTCTGCCGGCCGAAGCCGACCAGCCCGTGGAAGGAGAGCGCGGCGGCCACCGCCGCGCAGCAGAAGAGCAGGACGTACGAGGCGGTCCCGTAGACGGCCTCCTTGCGGCGGCGCCGCTCCTCGCTGCGCTCCCAGCTGTCCTCGGCCGCGGCCTTCTCGCTCTCGCGCTTCCCCCGGGCCAGTACCGCAACTGCCGCAAGCACGCCCAGGATCAGCAGGCTGCCGGGCAGCAGCCAGTCCAGCGATATGTCGGTCAGTCTCATGCGGATGTCCCTTGCCTCGCGTCTGCGGTCGTGCGGCTTTCCGGGCGCCATAGTGGCGCAGCCGGTCCGCCGTACACGCGGGTTTCGGGGCAAGTGGACGCCATCGGGGGGCGGGGCTCGCCGGATAGGGTGTTGTCTTTCGAACTGGCGCTCGTACGGGATGAGTTGAGTTCGAATTGCGGTCACCGCCGCGGGTGGGTTCGGCGCCGGGAGGCCTGGCGGCCGATGCCCGGCCCGCCGCGGCCGCCGGAGGCTAGGCCGTGAGCCGGGCGACGCGGTCCGCGTCGCAGGTGCGGGGGCAGGTCACGCAGGTGTCGTCGGGGCGGATCGTGTAGAAGAAGCAGCAGCTGGCCCGGTCCCGGGTGGGCAGCTCCGTGCCGTCGGCGCCCGTGAGCGTGCGGAAGCCCGCGCCGCCGGTGTACGGGGCGGTCGAGCCCGGCAGCAGTGCCTCCAGCTCGGCCATGGCCCGCTGCTCCTCGCCGAGCAGCGTGCCGACGTACCAGAGGCTCTCGACGACCTCGTCCGTGACCATGCCCCACAGGGCGCGGCGGCCGCGCCGCATGCGCGGGCCGAAACCTTCCAGCACCGGTCCGAGGTGCCGGGCCACCGCGGCCCGCACCTCGTCGCGCAGCGCCTCCTCGTCGGGCACGACCCGGGCCCCGGGGAGAGCGGCCGCCGGATCGCCCGGCAGGCAGGCGAAACCGTCGACGCGCACGGCCATCCGGCCGAGCGTCCGGTGGAAGGTGACCCCGAACACGGGGAGGTCCGGCACCCGCCGGTGGAGGAACCACGGCAGGGTGATCAGCAGGCACGCGGGCCACGCGTACCGGTGCAGGCCGAAGCTCGCCACCACGTCGGGGCGCGCCTGGTGCCCATAGTCCTTCAGCACCTGGGCGTTGTCCCAGGCGAGGAAGGCGTCGAGCGCAGGCCCCCCGGCCGCGAGCTCGTCCGCGCCGACCCATCCCACACCGCGAGGGACGGGTTCGTGCGCGGCCGGCTCGACGACCCGGAGTCCGCCGTAGACCTCGGCCAGGCGTGCGTACGCATCCGCCACCGGAGAGCCGTCCGTGGCGGGTGTGACGCGCGACGAGGCGCCGAGGACCGTGACGGTCATGGGGGACCACCGATTCAAGCGATCGTTAAAAGGTTAGCCTTACCTTACCCGATCGGGAGGGGAGCGTACCCTCACGCCTCGCGCGCCGTCCCCTATTCTCAGAACAGGTCGAGACCTGTGAGGAGGACCGAGTGCACGGAGCGGCGCAGGCCAGGGGTGACGCGGAAGCTGCGCGGCCGTCGATTCCGGCGCAGAAGACACCGCAGAAGGTGTTGCGTCATTCGGTGCGCGGCCAGGTCCTCGACGCCCTCCGCGCGGCGCTGGTCGACGGCGAACTGGTGCCTGGGGAGATCTACTCGGGCCCGGCCCTGGGTGAACGTTTCGGCGTGTCGGCGACCCCCGTGCGCGAGGCGATGCAGCAGCTGGCCCTGGAGGGGGCGGTGGAATGCCTGCCGAACCGAGGCTTCCGCGTCCTGTCGCGCACCCGGCGCGAGCTGGCCGAGCTGGCCGAGGTACGGGCCCTGCTGGAGGTCCCCGTGATGCTCCGGCTGGCCCGTGAGGTGCCCGCGGCCGGCTGGGAGGCGCTGCGGCCCGCGGCCGCCGCCACGGCCGCCGCCGCCGCGGTCGGCGACCTGCCCGGCTACGCGGAGGCAGACCGCGCCTTCCACCGCGAGGTGCTCGCGCTTGCCGGCAACGACCAGCTGGTCCAGGTGGCTGGGGAACTCCACCGCCGCGCCCAGTGGCCGCTGCCGGGGGCCCCGCGGGTGCGCCGCGCCGCGCTGGTCGCCGACGCGGCCGAGCACACGGCGCTGCTGGAGGCCCTGATCGCCGGTGACCTCCCTGTGGTGGAGTCACTCGTACGGGAGCACTTCGCAGGCTCCGCCGGCTGACCGGGGCCCGCACGCCCGGGCCCCTGGCCGCCCGGGCCCCTGGCCGCCCGGGCCCCCGTGCCGGCGCGGACCCGGGCTACGCGGGAGCCGGGTCCGGGTGGAGCTGGTCCGCCAGCCAGGTCGGGATGCCCCCCAGCAGGTGGAAGAGCCGGCGGGCCTCCGCGCGCAGCCGGGCCGCCTCGGGCTCCGGCTCGGCCTCGGCCAGGGCGGCCAGCGCCGGGGCCGTACCGATGAGGAAGCCCAGCTCCTCCCGGATCCGCAGCGACTCGGTGAAGCCCCTGCGGGCCTCGGCCACTTCGCCGTCCCGCAGCGCCAGCGCGGCCAGGTGCCGCCAGGTGAACGAGAGCAGCAGCGTGTCCCCGTGGGCCTCCGCGCCCGCGTGGGCCCGGTGGTAGGCGGGACGGGCCGACTGCGGGGCGTCCGCGATGTGCTCGGCCACCAGCCCGCGCCGGAAGTCCAGCAGCGGCCGGGTCCGGGATCCGGGGGAGAGCAGGGCCGCGGCCCGGCCCAGCGCCGAGCGGGCCTCGTCGGCCCGGTCGCGTACGCCGAGCACGGTGGCGGCGTAGGCCAGGTGGCCCCGCTCGCAGGCGGCCGCGCCCCGGTCGTCGTCGTCCTGCGCGACGGCCTCGGCGACCCGCAGCGCGTCCTCGGCCTCGGCCCAGCCCTGCCCGGTGAACAGGCAGCGCTCGACCAGCAGCGCCGTGCGCTGCACGGCCGCTCCGGCGTGGTTCAGATGCGGCGTCAGCAGGGCCGCCGCGTCGGTCCAACAGCCGCGCGAGCGCAGCCGCCATATCGCCCGCTGGAGGGGGTCGTCTCCCCCGGTAGATCCGGCACCGGACATGGCGGTATCCGCCACATTGCCCTCCCCAAAGCAACCAAGCAGCACATCGTTGAGCCCTGGGGCGAAATGAGAGCACGGATCGGCGGCTCCGGCCAAGGGGTCGGGTGAACTCTTTCACAAAGTCCGGACGGATCATCAGCCGCCCCCGGCCCGGGCCGCGCGGTTCGGGAGCGGATCTCCTCAGCTCATGCGCAGTGCGAGGAAGAAGTCGAGCTTGTCCTCCAGCCGGGACAGGTCCCGCCCCGTCAACTGCTCGATTCGCCCGACCCGGTACCGCAGCGTGTTGACGTGGAGGTGCAGCCGCGTCGCGCAGCGGGTCCACGAACCGTCGCAGTCCAGGAAGGCCTCCAGCGTCGGGATGAGCTCCGCCCGGTGGCGCCGGTCGTAGTCCCGCAGCGGGTCCAGCAGCCGCGCCGTGAAGGCGCGCCGAACGTCGTCGGGCACGAACGGCAGCAGCAGGACGTGCGAGGCCAGCTCGTGGTGGCCCGCCGCGCAGACCCGGCCAGGGCGCGCCGCGGCGACCCGGCGGGCGTGCCGGGCCTCCTCCAGCGCCCCGCGCAGCCCCTCGGCGGAGTGCACGGCCGCGCTGACGCCCAGCGTGAGCCGCCCGTCGTCGGCCAGGCCGGCCTGCAGGGGGTGCCGTACGACGCTCAGGAGCTCGTCGGCGTGCAGGGCCGCGTCGGGGCCCTTGTCCTCCCCGGCCTCCCCGGACAGCGCGGGCAGCGGCACCAGGGCGATGGCCTCGTCGCCCGCGTGGGCCACGGCGATCCGGTCCGAGGGCTCGGGCCCCGACAGCGACGGGTCGACGAGGATCTCCTCCAGCAGCGACTGGGCCACCGGACCGCCGGCGATGTCACCGCCGTCCCAGTCCACCCGGGCCACGACGACCTGCCAGTGCGGCGCTCCGCCCAGTCCGGGCAGCAGCACCGGGGCCGCGACCCGCAGACGGGCGGCGATCTCGGCGGGCGCGGCGCCCGTCTGGACCAGCTCCAGCACCTCCTGGGCGAGGCGGCGGCGCACCGTACGGGCCGCGTCGCGCCGGTCCCGCTCCACCGCGATCAGCTGGGTGACGCCCTGCAGCAGGTCGAGGCGCTCGGCGGGCCAGTCGCCGGCGTCGGCCTCGACGGCCAGCAGCCAGTCCGACAGGACGCTCTCGCGCACGTCGCGGGCGGCAGGACCGGCCGCGCCGCGCCCGTGTCCCCTGATCGGGAAGAGCGAGTACGTAATACCCTGGATGGAGATCCGGTGCGGGCCCCTGCGGCCCGTCCGGACCGCCGCGAGGTGCTCGCTCGCCAGCGCCGCACAGACGCCCGGGGCCAGCGGCTCGCCCGCTCCGGCGATCTGCCGGCCCGTGGGGGACAGCACCCAGGCCCGGAGATCGAGGTCGGTGGTGAGCAGATCCAGCACCACGTCGGGTCCGCCGCCGGTGGGTCCCGACGTCATCAGGCGGCGGTGGCGGTCCACGACGGCCGCGAGGTCCCCGGCGCGCTCTCCCGAGACCTGGCGCACCACGTACTCGGTGATGGTGGCGAATGCAACGTCCTCGTTCACGGCGAACAGGGGCAGGCGGTTGCGCAGACAGGCCGATACCAGGTCGTCCGGGATGTCCCCCAGCTCGGCCTCGCCCGCGGCGAGGCCCGCCACGCCCGCGCCCGCCAGGATTCGTACGAACGGCTCGGAATCGGCCGAATTTCTTCGCCAGGCCAGGCCGGTGAGCACGAGCTCGCCCCCGGACAGGTATCGGCTGGGGTCCCGCAGGTCGGTCGTCATGACCCCGCGGACCGTCCGGTCGAGTTCATCCTCGCCGCCCAGCAGCCGCAGCCCCAGCGCCTCGGTTTCCAGCAGTGCGCGCAGCCGCATGATGTCGCCGCCGATCTGTCTCGATGTTGCCGTTGGAAATCGGGCAGGTCGTCGCATCCTGCCTTTCATACGAATCTACAAGACGAGGGAGGTCCCCAGCCAACTCCTTCATGGTTTCGGTGACTGCACCCGGGGGACGCGCGGCTTGTGTACTGACTCCACACCGCGTTAACAGCACGTGAACGACCAGTCGACGGCCATGGGGCCTCCTGGCTTGAAGTGAACGACACGATGAAGAAGAAGAGAGCCGCACATGGACTTCCTTCGCCCCGCCAGCTGGGAGGAGGCGCTCGCCGCTAAGGCCGAGTTCCCCACAGCTGTGCCGATCGCGGGTGGCACCGATGTGATGGTCGAGATCAACTTCGACCACCGTCGGCCGGAGTACCTCCTGGACCTGAACCGCATCGGTCTCCTGCGGGAGTGGGAGGTCGGCGAGGACGTGGTTCGTCTGGGCGCCTCCGTCCCGTACACGCAGATCATGGAGAACCTCCGCACGGAGCTTCCGGGACTCGCGCTCGCCTCGCACACGGTCGCGTCCCCGCAGATCCGCAACCGCGGCGGTGTCGGAGGCAACCTCGGTTGCGCCTCTCCGGCCGGCGACTCCCACCCGGCGCTCCTCGCGGCCGGTGCCGAGGTCGAGGTGGAGTCCGTACGCGGCTCCCGTCTGATCCCGATCGACGAGTTCTACACCGGCGTCAAGCGCAACGCGCTCGCCGCCGACGAGCTCATCAAGACCGTCCACATCAAGAAGGCGGACGGCCCCCAGCAGTACTCCAAGGTCGGCTCCCGCAACGCGATGGTCATCGCTGTCTGCGCGTTCGGCCTGGCGCTGCACCCGCAGACCCGCACGGTCCGCACCGGCATCGGGTCGGCCGCGCCGACCCCGATCCGGGCCAAGGCCGCCGAGGAGTTCCTGAACGCCGCGCTCGAAGAGGGCGGCTTCTGGGAGTCCGGCAAGGTCATCACCCCGTCGATCGCCAAGCAGTTCGGTGACCTCGCCTCCGGCGCGGCCAACCCGATCGACGACGTCCGCGGCACGGCGAAGTACCGCCGTCACGCGGTAGGCATCATGGCTCGCCGCCAGCTCGTCTGGACCTGGGAGCAGTACCGCGGCACCACCGGCCGCTCGCTTGAAGGGGCTGCGTAATCATGCGCGTCAATTTCACTGTCAACGGCCGTCCGCAGGAAGCCGACGACGTCTGGGAGGGCGAGTCCCTCCTCTACGTCCTGCGCGAGCGCATGGGCCTGCCCGGTTCGAAGAACGCCTGTGAGCAGGGCGAGTGCGGTTCCTGCACCGTCCGCCTCGACGGCGTGCCGGTCTGTTCCTGTCTCGTCGCCGCCGGCCAGGTCGAGGGCCGCGACGTCGTGACCGTCGAGGGCCTGGCGGAATTCTCCAAGCAGCGCGAGCAGCACGGCCACGGCGGTGCCTGCGCCTCCGGCGGCTGCGGCGGCAAGGGCGGCGTCACCCTGGACGCGGCCAAGCAGTGGCAGGCGCACGGGCCGGGCGACTCGCAGACCGGCGAGGGCGCCCCCCTCTCCACGATCCAGCAGGCGTTCATCGACGCCGGCGCCGTCCAGTGCGGTTTCTGCACCCCGGGCCTCCTGGTCCAGGCCGACGCGCTGCTGGAGGAGAACTCCTCCCCGTCCGACCAGGACATCCGTGAGGCCCTGTCCGGCAACCTCTGCCGCTGCACGGGCTACGAGAAGATCCTCGACGCGGTCCGCCTCGCGGCCGCCCGTCAGGGAGAGGCGGTCTGACCATGGCTCAGAACACGCGCACGGTTCCGGCGGGTACGCCGACCAACGTCACGCAGAAGCACACCAAGGGCGGCATCGGCGAGTCCACGCTGCGCCCGGACGGCACCCTGAAGGTGACCGGCGAGTTCGCCTACTCATCGGACATGTGGCACGAGGACATGCTCTGGGGCCAGACGCTCCGCAGCACCGTCGCGCACGCCGAGATCGTCTCCATCGACATCTCCGAGGCGCTCGCGCTGCCCGGCGTCTACTCGGTCCTGACGTACGACGACCTGCCGGCCGAGATGAAGAACTACGGCCTGGAGATCCAGGACACCCCGGTCCTCGCGAACGGACGGGTGCGCCACCACGGCGAGCCGGTCGCCCTCGTGGCCGCCGACCACCCGGAGACCGCCCGCCGCGCGGCCGCCAAGATCAAGATCGACTACCGGGAGCTGCCGCTCGTCACGGACGAGGCCTCGGCCCTCGCCCCGGGCGCGCCGCTGATCCACGAGGGCCGCGACGACCACCACATCGGTCACGTCCCGCACCCGAACATCGTGCACCGCCAGCCGATCCTCCGTGGCAACGTGGAGGAGGCCCGCAAGCGCGCCGACGTCATCGTCGAGGGCGAGTACACCTTCGGCATGCAGGACCAGGCCTTCCTCGGCCCGGAGTCCGGCCTCGCCGTGCCCTCCGAGGACGGCGGCGTCGAGCTGTACGTCGCCACGCAGTGGCTGCACTCGGACCTCAAGCAGATCGCCCCCGTCCTCGGCCTGCCCGAGGAGAAGGTCCGGATGACGCTCTCGGGCGTCGGCGGTGCCTTCGGCGGCCGCGAGGACATCTCGATGCAGATCCACGCCTGCCTGCTGGCCCTGGCCACGAACAAGCCGGTCAAGATCGTCTACAACCGGTTCGAGTCCTTCTTCGGCCACGTGCACCGCCACCCGGCGAAGCTCTACTACGAGCACGGCGCCACCAAGGACGGCAAGCTCACGCACATGAAGTGCAAGATCGTCCTGGACGGCGGCGCCTACGCGTCCGCCTCCCCGGCGGTCGTGGGCAACGCGTCCTCCCTCTCGGTGGGTCCGTACGTCCTGGAGGACGTGGACATCGAGGCGATCGCGCTCTACACGAACAACCCGCCCTGCGGCGCGATGCGCGGCTTCGGCGCCGTCCAGGCCTGCTTCGCGTACGAGGCCCAGATGGACAAGCTCGCGGCGAAGCTGGGCATGGACCCGGTCGAGTTCCGCCAGCTGAACGCCATGGAGATGGGCACGGTCATGCCCACCGGCCAGGTCGTGGACTCCCCGGCGCCCGTCGCCGAACTGCTCCGCCGCGTGAAGTCCCGTCCGCTGCCGCCGGAGCGCCAGTGGGAGTCGGCCGGTGAGGGCGCGGACGTCCGCGCGCTGCCCGGCGGCCTCTCCAACACCACGCACGGCGAGGGCGTCGTCCGCGGCGTCGGCTACGCGGTCGGCATCAAGAACGTCGGCTTCTCCGAGGGCTTCGACGACTACTCGACCGCCCGCGTGCGCCTGGAGGTCATCAACGGCGAGGCCGTCGCGATGGTCCACACGGCCATGGCGGAGGTCGGCCAGGGCGGCATCACCGTCCACGCGCAGATCGCCCGTACCGAGCTGGGCGTCACGCAGGTGACCATCCACCCCGCCGACACCCAGGTCGGCTCCGCCGGTTCCACGTCCGCCTCGCGGCAGACGTACATGACCGGTGGCGCGGTGAAGAACACCTGCGAGGCGGTCCGCGAGGCCCTGCTGGAGATCGGCCGCCGCAAGAACGGCTCGTACCACCCCGCGTGGGCGACCGCCGAGCTGCTGCTCGAAGGCGGCAAGATCGTCACCGACGGCGGCGAGGTCCTCGCGGACATCGCCGAGATCCTCGGCGACGAGGCCATCGACCTCGAGCTCGAGTACCGCCACCACCCGACCGTTCCCTTCGACCTGGTCACCGGCCAGGGCAACGGGCACGTCCAGTACACCTTCGCCGCGCACCGCGCGGTCGTCGAGGTGGACACCGAGCTGGGCCTGGTCAAGGTCGTCGAGCTGGCGACCGCCCAGGACGTCGGCAAGGCGCTCAACATGCTCTCCGTGGTCGGCCAGATCCAGGGTGGCACCACCCAGGGCCTCGGCGTGGCGATCATGGAAGAGATCATCGTGGACCCGAAGACCGCGAAGGTGCGCAACCCCTCCTTCACGGACTACCTGATCCCGACCATCCTCGACACCCCGACCATCCCGGTCGACGTCCTGGAGCTCGCCGACCCGAAGGCGCCGTACGGCCTGCGCGGCATGGGCGAGGCCCCGACCCTCTCGTCCACCCCGGCCGTCCTCGCGGCGATCCGGCAGGCGACCGGTCTGGAGATCAACAAGACGCCGATCCGTCCGGAAGCCCTCACCGGCACCCTCTAGGACGGCGCGGGTGGGCGGGGGGGGGGGGGGGGCGCCCCCCCCCCCCCCCCCCCCCCCCCCCCCGGGGGCCCGGCCCCCCCCCAACCCACCCCCCCCCCCCCACCTACACCCCCCCCCCACGCCCGCCCGCCCTCTTTTTTTAAAACCCCCCCCCGCGGGGGGGGGGGGGGGGGGGGGCCCGCCCCCCCCCCGCACCCCCCCCAAGACTCTCCGGGCGGTGTGACCCGGGAACGTCACACTTCCACCCACACCGCCCGGAGTACACGGAGTACCGCACCGCTCGCGGTCCCTTCACCCGGCAGTACCCCTGCGAAAACCCCCGTAGTACCAGCGGTAACCCCCGCACTACCCGCAGTACACGCAGTGAACATTCGCGTCGCCTCGGGCCGTCACCCCGGGTCGTGCAGCCAACGGAGTTTCCCAAATCCCGCGTCTCCAATCTTCATGCGGGTGCCCCTTTGAACCTTGGGAGTTAGGCACCATGACCCAATCGTCTGTGGAACCCAAGACCAGTGCGGAAGAGGCCGGCGACGGCTCTCGCAATCCCGCCGGGCGGTCTTGGCTCGATCGGTACTTCCACATAACGCACAGAGGATCCAACGTCGGCAACGAGGTTCGTGGCGGTATCACGACCTTCATGGCCATGGCGTACATCCTGCTCCTCAACCCCCTGCTCCTCTCGGGCAAGGACGTCGAGGGCACCGCGATGGCCGCCTCGGCGATCATCACCGCCACGGCGTTCGCCGCAGCCGTCACCACCCTGCTGATGGGCTTCGTCGGAAAGGTGCCGCTGGCCCTCGCCGCCGGCCTCTCGGTGTCCGGCGTGCTGGCCTCGCAGGTGGCCCCGCAGATGACCTGGCCGCAGGCCATGGGCATGTGCGTGGTCTACGGCGTCGTGATCTGTCTCCTGGTCGTCACCGGCCTCCGAGAGATGATCATGAACGCGATCCCGCTCGCGCTCAAGCACGCGATCACCATGGGCATCGGCCTCTTCATCGCCCTGATCGGATTCGTGAAGGCGGGCTTCGTCGGCAACGGCGGGGAGTTCATGCCCCCCGTGCAGCTCGGCGCCACCGGTGAGCTCTCCGGCTGGCCCGTCCTGCTCTTCGCGATCACCCTGATCGCCACCTTCATGCTCCAGGCCCGCAAGGTGCCCGGCGCGATCCTGATCGGCATCGTCGGCGGCACCATCCTGGCCGCGATCCTCAACGCCATCGTGGACGTCGACCCGAAGGCGTGGAAGAACGGCCCGCCGGTGCTCGACGGCTCCGTGGTCTCCCCGCCCGACTTCTCGCTCTTCGGCGACGTCAGCTTCGGCGGCTGGGGCGACGTCGGCTACATGACGGTCGGCATGATCGTCTTCACCCTGGTGCTCGCCGGCTTCTTCGACGCGATGGCCACCATCATCGGCGTCGGCACCGAGGCCAAGCTCGCCGACGACAAGGGCCGCATGCCGGGCCTGTCCAAGGCCCTGTTCATCGACGGCGCCGGCGGCGCCATCGGCGGCGTCGCGGGCGGCTCCGGCCAGACCGTGTTCGTCGAGTCGGCCACCGGAGTCGGCGAGGGCGCCCGTACGGGTCTCGCCTCCGTGGTCACCGGCCTGTTCTTCGCCGCCTGCCTCTTCTTCACCCCGATCACCCAGATCGTCCCGGGCGAGGTCGCCTCCGCCGCCCTGGTCGTCATCGGCGCGATGATGATGCAGAACGCCCGCCACGTGGACTGGGCCGACAGCGCGACCGCGATCCCGGTCTTCCTGACCGTCGTGATCATGCCCTTCACGTACTCGATCACGGCCGGCGTCGCCGCCGGTGTCATCTCCTACGTCGCCATCAAGGTGGCGCAGGGCAAGGCGCGCGAGATCGGCGCCTTCATGTGGGCGCTGACCGGCATCTTCCTGGTGTTCTTCGCCCTCCACCCCATCGAGGGATGGCTCGGCGTCGGCTAGGCCCGGCGATGATCCGTACCTGACCCTCCACGCATCCCATACTGGAACCGACCCCTCCGAGGAGGCCCCCCCATGCTGGACATCGCCGAAGAACTGAACCGGTGGGTCGAGCAGGGACGTGACTTCGCCGTCGCCACGGTCGTGGCCGTCGGCGGGAGCGCGCCCCGGCAGCCGGGGGCCGCCCTCGCCGTCGACGGCGAGGGCACGGCGATCGGCTCGGTGTCCGGCGGATGCGTGGAGGGCGCGGTGTACGAGCTGTGCCGGCAGGCGCTCGAGGACGGCGAAACAGCCCGGGAGCGCTTCGGGTACAGCGACGACGATGCCTTCGCCGTGGGTCTGACCTGCGGCGGGATCATCGACATCCTCGTCACCCCGGTGCCCGTGGGCTCCGCCGCACGGGAGGTGCTCGCGGCCGCGCTGGCCGCCGCCGCCCGCGGTGAGGCCGCCGCGGTCGCCCGGATAGCCGAAGGTCCGGCCGAGCTCATGGGCCGCGCCGTGCTCGTCCGTACCGAGGGCGCCCACGAGGGCGGCTTCGGCGGACACCCCGAGCTGGACCGCAGCATCGCCGAAGAGGCCCGCGCCATGCTCGACGCCGGCCGGACCGGCGTGCTGGAGATCGGGGCCGACGGCAGGCTCTGCGGAGAGCCGCTCAAGGTGCTGGTCGAGTCCAGCGTCCCGCCCCCGCGCATGATCGTCTTCGGCGCCATCGACTTCGCCTCCGCCCTCGTGCGCATCGGCAGGTTCCTCGGCTACCGGGTCACGGTGTGCGACGCGCGGCCCGTCTTCGCGACGAAGGCCCGCTTCCCCGAGGCCGACGAGATCGTCGTCGACTGGCCCCACCGCTACCTGGAGGCCACCGAGGTCGACGGCCGGACGGTCCTGTGCGTGCTCACCCACGACGCCAAGTTCGACGTCCCGCTCCTCGAAACCGCCCTCAGGCTCCCCGTGGCCTACGTCGGCGCCATGGGCTCCCGCCGGACCCACGAGGACCGCACCAAGCGGCTCCGCGAGGTCGGTGTGACCGAGCTGGAACTGGCCCGCCTGCGTTCCCCGATCGGCCTGGACCTCGGCGCCCGCTCCCCGGAGGAGACCGCGCTGTCCATCGCCGCCGAGATCGTCGCCAACCGCCGCGGCGGCACCGGGGTCGCGCTCACCGGGGCGCACACCCCGATCCATCCCGACGTCTCCAGCACGGTGATCGGCCGCATAGGCTCCGTCGCTTGAAGAGCGGACCCTCTGACACTGACACCTGAACGCCGAACGTGAGAAAAGGGCGCCACCCCAGGGCCAGGGGTTGCGTCCTTTAGGCGTTTCCCCTAATTTACCGGCCGGTAACAGGAGGCACCCTCTCCATCCCTTCCCCGTATCGGAGTTGAACGGATGTCACGCACCCTGCGCACCCTGGGCCTGCTCGCCGCGGCCACCCTGCTGGCCGCCGTGGGACCGGCGACAGCCGCTCCCACGGCGGGGCCGGCGACGGCCCCTGCCGCCGACGGGCTGCGGGAGGTGCTCTTCGTCGGGAACAACTGGGAGGGGACCGCCGACGTCCTGGACTCCACCGGCAGCCTCAACAGGGTCGGCCGGATCAACGTGATCCCCGACAAGGCGGAGCGGCTCCGCGAGATCTACCTCAACCCGGTCAGGCTCGCCTTCTTCCTCGGCGTCCGGGAAACCGCCGGCGAGGGCCACGACCAGTTCGTGGACGACATGTACACCACCCCCGACGGCACCGCCGTGGTGGTCTCCCGGCCCAGCTTCGCCGACGTCGTCTCCATCGACGTACGCTCGGGAAGGATCAACTGGCGCTTCCCCGTCTCCGGTTTCCGCTCCGACCACATGGCGGTCTCGCCCGACGGAGCCCGCGTGGCCGTCTCCGCCTCCACCTCCAACACCGTCCACGTCCTCGACATCGCGACCGGCCGCGGACTCGGTTCCTTCCGGACCGGGGACAAACCGCACGAGAACACCTTCACGCGCGACGGCCGGTTCCTCTGGAACAGCTCCATCGGCGAGGTGAACACCGCCCTCGACGCACCGTGGCTGGACTGGACGAAGGGCGACCGGAAGATCACCGTCGTCGACGCGCACACCTTCCGCACGGTCCGCGTCATCGACATGCGCGAGCGCCTCGACGCCTTCGGCCGCCCGGACCTGTCCGACGCCGTACGGCCGGTGTCCTTCAGCCCGGACGAGTCGAAGCTGTACTTCCAAGTGTCGTTCTTCAGCGGCTTCCTGGAGTACGACGTGGCCACCGACCGGATCACCCGCCTCAAGACCCTCCCCGGCAACCCGGACACCAGCACCGACCGGACCACCTGGGTCAACGACTCCCGGCACCACGGCTTGTCGATGAGCCCGGACGGCGGCAAGCTCTGCATCGCGGGCACGATGGACGACTACGCGACCGTGGTGGACCGGGCCACCCTCGCCGAAGGGCCGCTGGTGCCCGCCGACAAGCCGTACTGGGCCACCGTCGACGGAGACGGCACCGCCTGCGTGATCTCCGAGAGCGGCTCCGACCAGGTCACCGCCATCGACTTCGCCACCGGCCTCAAGCGGGTCTCCGTCCCCGTCGGGGACCATCCGCAGCGGGTCCGGATCGGGCACGTCCCGGCCGGATGGACCGGCCCCTCGGCGCGCTGACCCGTTCGCGGGCGACTCCCGCGTCGGGTTCATGGCCGCGCACGACTTCCGGCTCTCCGTACCCGGCGCGGACCTGCCCTGCCCCGGGCTCACCTTCGTGTCCGTCGCCCCCACCCACCGCCGGCGCGGGGTCCTCACCGCCCTGATGGCCGGGCAGCTGCGCCGCGCGGCGGCCGCCGGCCGGCCCCTCGCCGCCCTCTGGGCCTCCGGGGCCGCCATCTACTCGGCTTCGGCGGCGCCACCACCGTGTCACCGTCGAGATCGACTCCACCCGCCCGCTCGCCCTGCGGATCGCCCCCGACCGGCGCCCGCTGCGGCCCGACGCGCGGCTCCCCGCGAACGCCGGGCGGTTCCGGCTCGACGCCGGCCCGGACGGCGCCGCGTACGATCCGGCCCGCGCCGCCCCCTGGCCCTGGACGTACGGGAGCTGGCCGCCTGCTACCTGGGCGGGACCCGGGCCGTCGAGCTCGTCGCCGCCGGACTGGTCGCCGAGCACACGCCGGGCGCGGCGGCGGCGCTGGACGCGGCCCTGCGGACGGGGCTGCTGCCGCACACCGCCGACGAGTTCTGAGGCGTACGGCTCGACCGGGCCGGTCGGGGCGGAACGGGCGGTGCGGCGCGACGGGCGGTGGGGCGGTGGCGGGCGGTGGGGCGGTGGGGGGGGCGGGCGAGCGGACCGCCCCCGCCACCGGGATCAGGCGGGCAGCGAGATGCGCGCCGCGGACATGCCGAAGTCGGCGCCCCAGACGCCGGTCGACAGCCCGTCGGGCAGCCGGTGCAGGTCCTGCGGGCGGTAACGGGCGATCTTCTGGTGCCAGTTGAGGATGCCCGCGTGCCAGTCCTGGAGCTCGCCCACGTACGCGTCGAGGGCGGCCCGTGCCTCCGCGCTCAGCTTCCAGTCGTCGTAGAGCAGCGGCAGCTGGGCCGCCACGATGTGCTCGAACTCCTCGGTGCGCTGCGTCATCAGCCCGTGGCAGATGTGCAGGGCCCGCGGGTAGTCGATGTCGAAGAAGTTCCGGGTGACGAGCACGTAGTTGTGCACCTCGCCCTCGACCTCGACCTCCTTCTGGTACGAGTAGATGTCGTTGATCAGGCAGGCGGCGTCCGAGACGGCGTTCTCCAGCGACCGGATGGTGCCGGAGGCGTAGATCTCCTCCGGGATGCCCCGGCCCTGGTGGCCGAGCCGGCACAGGTACATCGTCAGGCGGCTGCCGAAGGTGCTCCGCCGCATCTCGGCGTAGTCCACCGGGTCCGGGATGCGGTTCTGGATCTGGTTGTCCACCTCCCAGAGCCAGGCCTCCAGCATGTCCACCAGGGTGGCGCGGAACTCGGTGCGCTGCTCCGTGGACATGCCGGCACTCGTACGCACCCACAGGTCGCCGAGCCCGCGCTCCATGGCCGTCGCCGGGACGGCCTGCTCGGCGTGGTCCACGGGGATCATGGCGATCAGGCGCGCCGTGGCGGCCTTCGCGGCGGGCAGGTTCCCGGCCTGGGCGAAGACCACCGGGTAGTAGTCGTCCCCGTACGTGCCCCAGCTCAGCCAGCACGCGTTCAGGACGAGCGCCTCCGGGGTGGCGTCGGGGTCGATCCCCGCCGAGCAGACCGCGAAGTCGTAGCCCCGCAGCTTCTGTTCGTCCCAGATCGCCGAGCCGGGGTCGCCCGGCTGGGGGTCCAGCATGCCCATCCGCCCGCACCACGCCACCGACTCCTCGCGCGCGTGCGCCAGGTGGGGGCTGAGGGTCAGCGGGTGCGGCATGTAGATGTCGGGGATCACGGACGGGCCGGTCTTCTCGAACGGGACGTGGGTGAAGGAGCGCCGGCGCAGCTCCATGGAGCGCCGCGTGAAGACCGACCGGAGGTCGAGCGCGGTGGTGCCGAGCCCGGCCGGGAGGAAGGGGAGGGTGAGCGGCGCGGTGGCCTTGGCCCCCTTGTTCATGTAGCGGCTGGAGACCATGTGCCACTCGTGGCCGCCGGACTGCCAGTCCTGGAGGCCCTTGGCGTAGGCGAGGACGGCCGCGATCTCGGCCGGGTCCATCGCGTGGTCGGCGAACAGCTGGGGCAGCTCGGCGAGGGCGGTCTGCTCGAACTGCTGGAGGCGGGAGGTGAGCAGGT
This sequence comes from Streptomyces sp. NPDC058619, assembly GCF_042717785.1. Lineage (NCBI taxonomy): Bacteria > Bacillati > Actinomycetota > Actinomycetes > Kitasatosporales > Streptomycetaceae > Streptomyces > Streptomyces sp. NPDC058619. The sequence continues at coordinate 113,065 of NZ_JBHXQN010000007.1, read as the reverse complement.
CGTTGGAGGCTTCGGCGGCCTCCTGGGTGGAGCAGCCGAGGAAGGTCTCCAGCACCAGGATGGCGTTGGAGAGTTCGCCCTCGTCGGCGACCTCGCGCTCGTAGGAGAAGATGTCGTTCCTGATGTGGACGGCGTCGGAGAAGGAGTCGCGCAGCACCCCGAGCGGCCGGGAGTGCGCCACGCGCGCCGGGACCTCGGCGGAGACGTACTCGACGAGGCCGGCCGACCAGGGGGCGCCACCCACCTTGCGGCGCATCTCGATGTATTCGAGGGGGTTCGACACCCGTCCGATGTTGATGTTGGCGAGTTCCCACATCGACTCGTCGAGGAGGTTCTTCGTGGACTGGGAGAACCGTTCCCGCCAGTGCGCGGACATCGCCGGGACGGTCCGCGCCCACAGGTCGGCGAGCCCTGCCTCGACGGGGTTGGTCGGCTCGGGGAACCCGTCGGACAGGTCCATGGGCATGAAGGCCGCGAGCCTGTCGAGGTACGCCTTGGCGCCGTCGCGGTCCTGCGAGCGCTTGTACATCTCCAGGAAGTGGTCGTCGAAGAAGAACACCCACACGTACCAGTCGGTGACCAGCGACAGCGTGTCGCTGTCGCAGTCGGGGTGCGTGTACGAGCAGAGCAGCGCGTAGTCGTGCGAGTCGAGGTCGCTCTCCTCCCAGACGCCGGAGCCCTCCAGCATTCCGAGGTCGCGCGCCCACGTCTTGGTGTGTACCCGCGCGTCCTCCAGGTGGGGGTTCAGTCGCGCCGGATAAGGCACGTAGAAATCCGGCAGTTGAAACGGCTGCGTCACGGCAGGGTCGGCCCTTCGTCCATGGGTACGGGGCCGGTTGGGCCCGGCCCCCGCACGAGATCAGCAGTGCCCTACCCGTGATGCGACTGGCCTAAGGGGTAGTTCACCGCTTCAGGTGACGAGGGGGCCGTTCCGTTCGGAGTGAACCGCAAGGTGCGGTACAGGTCCTGGGCACAACCGCTCCCGGCGTGGCCGAAGCGGTCCGGGCCGCGAGCGGTCTGGCCCTCGTGATCCGCGACGGGGACACTCCTGCCGATTGACCGGATCGCCGCCCGCACCCAAGGCATTGTCGCCGCGCTCGCCACATCGGGACTCAAGTGCTGGGCCGACAAGGCCTACCAGGGTGCGGGCCGCCCGGTCCGCGTCCCCTTCCGGGGCCGCGGACTCAAGCGAGGGAAGCGCCGTCACAACAGCACGCACGCCAGGATCCGTTGCGTCGGCGAGCAGGCCATGGCCACCCTGAAGGGCTGGCGACTCCTGCGGAAGCTCCGCTGCAGCACCAACCGCATCACCGACCCGGTCGAGGCCGTCCTCGTCCTTCACCACGCATCAGCATGAGGTTGGAGAGGGCTGAGCGGCACATGCCGCCAGCCTGGCGCCGCTACTCCGCCTCGCCTTCCAGGTTGCCCTCCGTGTCCAGGTACACCTGACGCAGGGCTTCGAGGACCTGCGGGTCCGGCTTCTCCCACATGCCGCGGGACTCGGCCTCCAGCAGCCGCTCGGCGATGCCGTGCAGGGCCCAGGGGTTGGCCTCCTCCAGGAAGGCGCGGTTCTCCGGGTCCAGGACGTACGTCTCCGTCAGCTTGTCGTACATCCAGTCCGCGACCACGCCCGTCGTGGCGTCGTAGCCGAAGAGGTAGTCGACCGTCGCCGCCAGTTCGAAGGCGCCCTTGTAGCCGTGGCGGCGCATCGCCTCGATCCACTTCGGGTTCACCACGCGGGCGCGGAAGACGCGGGAGGTCTCCTCCACCAGGGTGCGGGTCTTGACCGTCTCCGGGCGGGTGGAGTCGCCGATGTACGCCTCGGGGGCCGTGCCGCGCAGCGCGCGCACCGTGGCCACCATGCCGCCGTGGTACTGGAAGTAGTCGTCCGAGTCCGCGATGTCGTGCTCGCGGGTGTCCGTGTTCTTCGCGGCCACCGTGATCCGCTTGTACGCCGTCTCCATCTCAGCCCGCGCCGGACGGCCCTCCAGGCCGCGGCCGTACGCGTACCCGCCCCACACCGTGTAGACCTCCGCGAGGTCGGCGTCCGTGCGCCAGTCGCGGGAGTCGATCAGCTGGAGGATGCCCGCCCCGTACGTCCCCGGGCGCGAGCCGAAGATCCGGGTCGTGGCGCGCCGCTCGTCGCCGTGCTCGGCCAGGTCCGCCTGGGCGTGGGCGCGGACGTAGTTGTCCGAGGCCGGCTCGTCGAGGGAGGCCGCGAGCCGCACCGCGTCGTCCAACAGGCCGATGACGTGCGGGAACGCGTCCCGGAAGAAGCCCGAGATGCGCAGGGTCACGTCGATGCGGGGACGGCCCAGTTCCGCGAGCGGGATCGGCTCGATGCCCGTGACGCGCCGCGAGGCCTCGTCCCAGACCGGGCGGACGCCCAGCAGGGACAGGGCCTCCGCGATGTCGTCGCCGGAGGTGCGCATCGCGCTGGTGCCCCACAGGGACAGGCCGACGGACGCGGGCCACTCGCCGTTGTCCGTGCGGTAGCGGGTCAGCAGCGACTCCGCCAGGGCCTGGCCGGTCTCCCAGGCGAGCCGGGACGGGACGGCCTTGGGGTCCACGGAGTAGAAGTTGCGGCCGGTCGGCAGGACGTTCACCAGTCCGCGCAGCGGCGAGCCCGAGGGGCCGGCCGGGACGAAGGAGCCGTCCAGGGCGCTCACCACGTGGGCGATCTCGTCCACGGTGCCCGCGAGGCGGGGAACCACCTCGTGCGCCGCGAAGGCGAGGACCGCGGCGACGTCGGCCGAGTGCCCCTCGGCGACCGCCGCGACGGCCTCCGGGGACCAGTCCGCGTCCTCCATCGCCTGGACCAGGGCGCGAGCCGTCTCCTCGACGGCGTCCGCCGAGGTGCGGGTGGCCGCGGACTCGTCCAGGCCCAGCGCCTCGCGCAGGCCCGGCAGGGCCGTCGTACCGCCCCAGATCTGGCGGGCGCGCAGGATCGCCAGGACCAGGTTGACCCGGGCCGCACCCGTCGGGGCGCCGCCCAGCACGTGCAGTCCGTCGCGGATCTGGGCGTCCTTGATCTCGCACAGCCAGCCGTCGACGTGCAGCAGGAAGTCGTCGAAGCCCTCGTCGTCGGGACGCTCCTCCAGACCGAGGTCGTGGTCGAGCTTCGCGGCCTGGATCAGGGTCCAGATCTGGGCGCGGATGGCCGGCAGCTTGGCCGGGTCCATCGCCGAGATCTGCGCGTACTCGTCGAGGTGCTGCTCCAGGCGCGCGATGTCCCCGTACGACTCCGCGCGCGCCATCGGCGGCACCAGGTGGTCGATCAGGGTGGCGTGCACGCGGCGCTTGGCCTGCGTGCCCTCGCCCGGGTCGTTGACCAGGAAGGGGTAGATCAGGGGCAGGTCGCCGAGGGCGGCGTCGGGCGCGCAGGCCGCGGACAGGCCCGCGTTCTTGCCCGGCAGCCACTCCAGGTTGCCGTGCTTGCCCAGGTGGATCATCGCGTCGGCGCCGAAGCCGCCGTCCTCGGCGCGCGCCTGGATCCAGCGGTACGCGGCCAGGTAGTGGTGCGAGGGCGGCAGGTCGGGGTCGTGGTAGATCGCGATCGGGTTCTCGCCGAAGCCGCGCGGCGGCTGGATCAGGATGAGCAGGTTCCCGCGGCGCAGGGCCGCCAGGACGATGTCGCCCTCCGGGTTCGAGGACCGGTCGACGAACATCTCGCCCGGCGCCTCGCCCCAGTGCCGCTCGACGCTCTCGCGGAGCTCGGCGGGGAGCTGCGCGAACCAGCGCCGGTAGTCGGCGGCCGGGATGCGGACCGGGTTGCGGGCGAGTTGCTCCTCGGTCAGCCAGTCCTGGTCGTGGCCGCCGGCCTCGATCAGGGCCCGGATCAGCTCGTCGCCGTCACCGGACACCAGGCCCGGGATCCCCTCGACGGGACCGAAGTCGTACCCGCCGGCGATCAGCGTGCGCAGCAGCTCGACGGCGCTGGCCGGGGTGTCCAGACCGACCGCGTTGCCGATGCGGGAGTGCTTGGTCGGGTACGCGGAGAGGACCAGCGCGACCTTCTTGTCACGGCGGGCGATGTGCCGCAGCCGCGCGTGGCGCACGGCGATCCCCGCGACGCGGGCGGCCCGTTCGGGGTCGGCCACGTAGGCGGGCAGGCCGTCCTCGTCGAACTCCTTGAAGGAGAACGGGACGGTGATCAGGCGGCCGTCGAACTCGGGCACGGCGACCTGGGTGGCGGAGTCCAGGGGGGAGAGGCCCTCGTCGCTCTCCTCCCAGTTGCTGCGCGAACCGGTCAGGCACAGGGCCTGCAGGATCGGTACGCCGAGCGAGGCGAGGGCGCCCGCGTCCCAGGACTCGTCGTCCCCGCCGGCCGAGGCGGTCGCCGGCTTGGTGCCGCCGGCCGCGAGGACGGTGGTGACCACCGCGTCGACCCCCTGGAGCGCGGCCAGCAGCTCCGACTCGGGGGTGCGCAGGGAGGACACGTACAGCGGCACGGGCTGCGCTTCGTGGGCCTCGACGGCCTCGCACAGGGCGTGCACGAAGGCGGTGTTGCCGCTCATCTGGTGGGCGCGGTAGTACAGCACGGCGACCCTGGGGCCGTCCGTCCGGCCGGCGGTGCGCTCCAGCGGGCCCCAGGTGGGGGAGGCCGCGGGCGGCTCGAAGCCGTGGCCGGTCAGCAGGACCGTGTCGGAGAGGAAGCGGGCCAGCTGGTCGAGGTTGGCGGGGCCGCCGTGCGCGAGGTAGCCGTGGGCCTCGGCCGCGATGCCGATCGGGACCGTGGAGGCCTCCATCAGCTGTGCGTCCGGGGCCTGCTCGCCGGTCAGGACCACGACCGGACGGTGCTGGTCGGGGGCCAGCAGCACGTCGAGGCCCTCCTGCCAGGCGCGGAGGCCGCCGAGGAGGCGTACGACGACGAGGCCGACGCCGTCGAGGAGGCCGGGGAGGTCGTCGAGGGGAAGGCGGGAGGGGTTCGCGAACCGGTACGGCACGGGGCCGTCCGCCGTGTTCGCGGCGCGGGCGCTGAGCAGATCGGTGTCGGACGTCGACAGCAGCAGGATCATGCGGCGGCAGGCCTTCCTCGGGGTTTCCGCGCCCCGGGCAGTGAGGGCGGCGGGAGTTCCTGACTCACCCCGCCGAGCGCTCCGCGGGGTTCACAGTGGCGGGACCGCGCCGGAATCGCACCGGGCTTCCTCCCAGGTCGCCGTCCTCGGCGATGGCGGGCCGAGTGGCCTGCCGGTGGTCATCCTAGGTGGCGTATTCCCTGGCCGGGAGTGGGGGGCGGGTACGCCGGGTCCTGCCGGGTCCGCCGGGGGCGGGAGGGGGTGGGCGCGGGTGGGGGGCCGGGGCGTCGGGGGCGGGTGGGTCGGTGCGGCGGGCCGATGCGGCGGGGTTGCCGGGGCGCTGCCCCGGGCCCCGCGCCTCAAACGCCGGCGGGGCTGGGTGGGGCCGGTGTCCGGTGCCTGGTGTTCGGTGCCGGTGAGGGTGGGTGTGCCGGGGTGCTGCTCCAGGGACCCGCGGCGCGGGCGTGGAGGGCTGGATGGGGCCGGTGTCCGGTGCGGGTGGGTGGGCCGGGGGTCGGCGGGGCGGTGCGGCGGGGCTGGGTGGGGCGGTGCGGCGGGGCTGGGTGGGGTCGGTGTTCGGTGCCTCAAGTGGCGGTGGGGCTGGACGGGGCCGGTGTCCGGTGCGGGCGGGGCGGGGAGGGGGGTGCTGGTCACGGGGGGTGGGGTGGTGACGGACACAGGTCGGGGGGTGGGAATCGTGGGTATGCTCGCCGCCATGCCCCCGCCCCCGCCCGCCTCCGCCGCGCCGCGCGACGAACCCGTCGTACGGGACCGCGGTGACGCCTGCCCCGGCGCGCTGCGGCTGCACGCGGCCGACGACGGGTTCCTGGCGCGGGTGCGGATCCCGGGCGGGCTGCTCGACGGCCGGGCAGCCCTGGTGCTGGCGGAGGCCGCGCACCGGCTCGGCGACGGCCACCTCGACCTCACCTCGCGCGGCAACGTACAGCTGCGCGGCCTCGGCGCGAGCTGCGGCGGCGAGCTGGCGGAGCTGCTGGCCGCGGCCGGGCTGTTGCCCGCCCCCGCCCACGAGCGGGTCCGCAACGTCGTCGCCTCGCCGCTGACCGGCCTCGACGGGCGCGGGCTGCCCGACGTGGCTCCCTGGGTCCCCGAACTGGACGGGCTGCTGTGCGCCGATCCGGCCGCGGCCGCCCTGTCCGGGCGCTTCCTCTTCGCCCTCGACGACGGCCGCGGCGACGTGGCCTCCCTCGCCGCGGACGTGAACCTCACCGCGCGGGACCCCGGCCGGGCCGTGGTGTGGACGGCCGGCTCCCGCGACGGCGTGCTCGTCGCCGCGCCGGACGCCCCCCGGGCCGCTCTCGTGGCCGCCGCGTACTTCCTCGACGCGGCCCGCGAAGCCGGCACCCGCGCCTGGCGGGTGAGCGAGCTGCCCCCCGAACACGCCCTGTCGTGCGCCATGTTGACCGTACGGCTCGCTGCCGAGGGGATCGCCGCGGAGCCTGTGTCCGTGCCCGTGCCCGCCCGGCAGGCCGGCGCCCCGGCCGCGCCCGAGCCGGGCCTCGTGTCCGGCCCCGACGGGACCGCCGCGCTGTCCGTCCTCGCGCCCCTCGGACGGCTGACCGTTGACCAGTGGCGCCGCCTGGCGGGGCTCACCGGACGGCTCCGCCTCACGCCCTGGCGCGGGATCGTCGTCCCGGGCCTGCCCGCCGACCGCGCCGGCCTGGCCCTCGCCGGGCTCGCGGACGCCGGTCTGATCACCGCCGCCGACGACCCCCGGCGGTCCGTCACCGCCTGTACGGGGCGGCCCGGTTGCGCCAAGTCCCTCGCGGACGTGCGCGCCGACGCGGCCGCCGTCGTCCACGCGTCCCGCGGGCCCCTGCCCGTGCACTGGTCCGGCTGCGAGCGCCGGTGCGGCCACCCGCGGGGGACCGCCTGGGTCGACGCCCTCGCCACCGCGGACGGCTACCGGCTCTCCGTGCACGGAGAGCCCCTGCCGTACCGTCCCGACCTGGCGGCCGCCCTCACGGCAGCCCGCAACACCTCCGAAGACGCAGTGAAGAGATGAGCGAGTACACAGTGTTCGAGTACGAGAAGGACGGCGCCGCGATCTACCGCCAGTCCTTTGCCACGATCCGTGCCGAGGCCGACCTCTCCGGGCTGCCCGCCTCGGTCGCCCAGGTCGCGGTGCGCATGATTCACGCCTGCGGGATGACCGACCTCCCGCAGGACCTCGGGTACACGCCCGAGGTGGTGCTGAGGGCACGCGCCGCGCTGGAGGCGGGCGCGCCGGTCCTGTGCGACGTACAGATGGTCGCCAGCGGCGTCACGCGCAAGCGGCTGCCCGCCGGCAACGACGTGATCTGCACCCTCTCCGATCCGTCGGTGCCGGACCTGGCGGCGAGGATGGGCACCACGCGCAGCGCCGCCGCGCTCGAAGTGTGGCGCGACCGGGGCCTGTTGGAGGGCTCGGTGATCGCCGTCGGCAACGCGCCGACCGCGCTGTTCCGGCTGCTGGAGATGATCGAGGAGGGCGCTCCGCGTCCCGCCGCCGTCATCGGCGTGCCCGTCGGCTTCATCGGCGCGGCGGAGTCCAAGGACGCCCTCGCCGCACACCCCTCCGGGCTCGACCACCTGATCGTGCGGGGCCGCCGCGGCGGCAGCGCCATCGCGGCCGCCGCCGTCAACGCCATTGCGAGCGTGGCCGAATGAGCGCCGCGGTCGAGCAGGCCGCGGGACGCCTCTTCGGCGTCGGGCTCGGTCCCGGCGACCCCGACCTGATGACCCTGCGCGCCGTCGAGGTGATCGCCGCGGCGGACGTCGTCGCCTACCACAGCGCCCGGCACGGCCGCTCCATCGCCCGGTCCATCGCCGCGAAGCACCTGCGCGAGGACCACGTCGAGGAGCCGCTGGTCTACCCGGTCACCACCGAGACCACCGACCACCCGGGCGGCTACCAGGGCGCGATGGACGAGTTCTACGAGTCCGCCGCCGCCCGCCTCGCCGCGCACCTGGACGCCGGCCGGACCGTCGCCGTGCTCGCGGAGGGCGACCCGCTCTTCTACAGCTCGTACATGCACATGCACAAGCGGCTGGCGCACCGGTACGACACCGAGGTCATCCCCGGCGTCACCTCCGTGAGCGCCGCCGCCGCCCGCCTCGGCACGCCGCTCGTCGAGGGCGAGGAGGTGCTGACGATCCTGCCCGGCACCCTGCCCGAAGAAGAGCTCGCCGCGCGCCTCGCCGCCACCGACTCGGCGGTCGTCATGAAGCTCGGCCGCACCTTCCCCGCCGTCCTGGGGGCGATGGAAAGCAGCGGCCGGCTCGCCGAGGCCCGCTACGTGGAGCGCGCCACCATGGCCGGGGAGCGCACCGGAGTCCTCGCCGACACCGATCCCGGGTCCGTCCCGTACTTCGCCGTCGCCGTCGTCCCCAGCCGGATCGGCAACCCGGGCAGCGTGCCGTCCGGGCCCGGCGGGGTCGTGGTCGTCGGCACCGGCCCGGCGGGCCCGCTGTGGCTCACCCCGGAGACCCGGCGGGCGCTGGCCGACGCCGAGGTGCTGGTCGGCTACACCACCTACCTGGACCGGGTGCCGGTCAAGCCGGGCCAGATCCGGCACGGCTCGGACAACAAGGTGGAGTCCGAGCGCGCCGAGTTCGCCCTCGACCTGGCCCGCCGCGGCAAGCGGGTGGCCGTGGTCTCCGGCGGCGACCCGGGCGTCTTCGCCATGGCCACCGCCGTCCTGGAGGTCGCGGCGCAGCCGGAGTACGCGGACGTGCCCGTACGGGTCCTGCCCGGGGTGACCGCCGCCAACGCGGCCGCGGCCGCCGCCGGAGCCCCGCTCGGCCACGACTACGCCACCGTCTCCCTGTCGGACCGGCTCAAGCCGTGGGAGGTCATCGCGGAGCGGCTGCGCGCCGCCGCCGAGGCCGACCTGGTGCTCGCCCTGTACAACCCCGGTTCGCGAACCCGCACTTGGCAGGTCGCGCAGGCCCGCGAGCTGCTGCTGGAGCTGCGCTCGCCGCAGACGCCGGTGGTCGTGGCGCGGGACGTGGGCGGCCCGGAGCAGTCGGTGCGGATCGTCACGCTCGCCGAACTGGACCCGTCCGAGGTCGACATGCGGACGATCCTGCTGATCGGCTCCTCGCAGACCCGGGTCACCGAGCGCCCCGACGGCTCCCGTCTCACCTGGACCCCGCGCCGCTACGGCTGACCGGGCTACGGCCGCTCCCCGTCCGGGGCCGGGTGGTGCGCGAAGGCCGCCGCCCGCCTCTGGCAGGGGAGTTGGGGCGGGGGCTCGTTACGGGGTGTGGGCGAGCCAGTTGAGGGCTGCCGGGACCGAGTGGGCTTCCGGTACGCCCTGGGGGGTCGCGGGGCGGCGTACGACGAGGACCGGGAGGCCGGCCTCGCGGGCCGCGGTGAGCTTCGGCGCGGTGGCGGAGCCCCCGCTGTCCTTGGTGACCAGTACGTCGATGCGGTGCCGGGCCAGCAGCTCCCGCTCGCCGTCGAGGGTGAACGGGCCCCGGTCCAGCAGGACTTCGAGCCGTGGCGGCGCCGGACCGGCCGGCGGGTCCACCGAGCGCACCAGGAACCAGGGGTCGGCCAGGTGCGCGAAGGCGTGCAGGCCCATCCGGCCCGTGGTCAGGAACACCCGGCCGCCGCCCAGCTCCGGCAGCAGCGCGGCCGCCCCGGCGAGGGAGTCCGCGAACGTCCAGGCGTCGCCTGGCCCGGGGGTCCAGCCGGGGCGCCGCAGCGCCAGCAGCGGGACGCCGGTGAACGCGTGCGCCTCGGAGGCGTTGACGCTCATCCGCTCCGCGAACGGGTGGGTGGCGTCCACGACGTGCGTGACCCCGTGGGCGACGATCCAGGCCGCGAGCCCGGTGACGCCGCCGAACCCGCCGATCCGGAACTCGCCCGGCGGGAGCACCGGCGAGGCGACCCGTCCGGCCAGGGACGTCGTGACCCGGGTCCCGTCCCACGGGCCGGGTGGCGGACCGCCCGGTGCCGGGTCCCCGACCGGCCGTCCCGCCGCGACGGGCTCCCCGCCCCTGTCTCCGGCCCCGGGGGCCGGTTCGGCCGGGGCGCCGGCCAGCGCCTGCGCGAGGCGACGGGCCTCCGTCGTACCGCCCAGGATCAGTACGTGGCGGTCCGCGTGACAGCCGGGATCAGCAGGCATGCCGGTCGCGCTCGGGGGAGTACAGGTGGCTGTCGCGGAACTGCTCCGCGCCCAGCGTGCGGCCCACCAGGATCACCGCGGTGCGCACCAGCCCCGCCTCCTTCACCTGGGCGGCGATGTCGGCCAGGGTGCCGCGCAGGACCAGTTCGTCCGGACGGCTCGCCATCGCCACCACGGCCGCCGGGCACTCGGCGCCGTAGTGCGGCAGCAGTTCGTCCACGACCCTGTCCACGTACCGGGTGGCCAGGTGCAGCACCAGCAGCGCGCCGCTGCGGCCCAGCGTGGCCAGGTCCTCGCCCGGCGGCATCGGGGTGGCCTGCTGGGCGATCCGGGTCAGGATCACGGTCTGCCCGACGGTGGGGACGGTCAGCTCCCGCTTGAGCGCGGCCGCCGCCGCGGCGAAGGCCGGTACGCCCGGGACCACTTCGTACGGGATGCCCTCGGCGTCCAGCCGGCGCATCTGCTCCGCCACCGCGCTGAAGATCGACGGATCGCCGGAGTGAAGCCGCGCCACGTCCAGGCCCGCCGCGTGCGCCCGGACGCACTCGGCGACGATCTCGTCCAGGTTCAGCTGCGAGGTGTCGACCAGCCGCGCGCCGTCCGGGCACTCGGCCAGCAGCTCGCGCGGGACCAGGCTGCCCGCGTACAGGCAGACGGGGGCGGCGGCCAGGGTCCGGGCGCCGCGCACCGTGATCAGGTCGGCGGCGCCGGGGCCCGCCCCGATGAAGTACACGGTCATGATTGCTCCGTCTCCTTGGTCCGCGCGGTCCCGGCCGTTTCCGCCGCCCGCGCCGTATGCGCCGTCTCCTGCGTCCCGGTCGTCCCGGCGGTCTCCGCCGTCTCCGCCGGTTGCGCCCTCTTCGTCACCGACCACTGCGTGACCGCCATGGCCTGCCGCCAGCCCGTGAAACCGCCGACCGGCACGGCGTGCGCGACGGCGAGCTTCACCAGGTCACCGCCGTGCCGCCGGTGGCGTTCGGCGAGGACCGCCTCCGACTCCAGGGTGACGGTGTTGACGACGAGCCGGCCGCCCGGGGCCAGCGCCGCCCACACCGTGTCGAGGACGCCCGGCGCGGTGAGTCCGCCGCCGATGAACACGGCGTCCGGGGCCGGGAGCCCGGAGAGCGCGTCCGGCGCGGCGCCTACGACCACGTGCAGGCCGGGGACGCCGAGGGCGGCCGCGTTGCGCGCGATGCGCTCCGCCCGCTTCGGGACCCGCTCCACCGCCACCGCCCGGCACGACGGGTGCGTACGCATCCACTCGATGCCGATCGATCCGGAGCCGCCGCCGATGTCCCACAGCAGCTCCCCGGGGGCCGGGGCCAGCGCGGCCAGGGTCGCCGCCCGGACGTGCCGCTTGGTGAGCTGCCCGTCGTGCTCGTACGCGGCGTCCGGCAGGCCGGGGGTCGCGCCGAGCCGAGGGCCCGCGTGCGCGGGGTCCCGGCGGCAGTCGACGGCCACCACGTTCAGGGGATCGCGCGCCGGGTGCTCCCAGCCGTCCGCGACGCCCTCGTACGCGTCCTCGCGCTCGGAGCCGAGCTGTTCCAGCACCCGCATCCGGCTCGGGCCGAAGCCCCGCTCCCGCAGCAGCGCGGCGATCTCACCGGGGGAGCCGGCGCCCGCGCTCAGCACCAGCACCCGCCGTCCCCCGTACAGCGCGGACGCGAGGCGGGCCACCGGGCGGCCGACGACGGTGACGACCTCGGTGTCCTCCACCGGCCAGCCCAGCCGGGCGCAGGCGTACGACACCGAGGAGGGGTGCGGATGGATCCGCAGGGCTTCGGGGCCCAGCTCCTGGGCGAGGGAGCGGCCGATGCCGTAGAACATCGGGTCGCCGCTCGCCAGCACCGCGATGCGGCGGCCGGCGTGCTCCGCCATCAGCTTCGGCACGGCCGGCCGCAGCGGGCTCGGCCACGCCACCCGCTCGCCGGGGCATGCGGCGGCGGGCAGCAGGTCCAGCTGGCGGGGCCCGCCGATCAGTACGTCGGCGGAGCCGAGCGCGGACCGGGCGGCGGCGGCGAGCCCGGCCCAGCCGTCGGCGCCGAGGCCGACGACCGTCACGGGCGAAGGGGTTGGTACGGAGCTCACTGCGCGGTACCTCGGGGAACGGGAGAAGGGGCGTGCGAGGGGTGGACCCGCAGCCTACTGGGGCGCAGGCTGCGCTCCAGAGCCAGGGTGACCAGGACGGAGGCCGCGGCGAGGGCGGTGATGGCGACCGCGGGCGAGGTGAACTGGGCGACGGTTCCGGCCAGCGCGGCGCACAGGCCCTGGAGGGTCAGCATCCCGGCCGAGTGCAGGCCGAGCGCCTGGCCCTGCGTCCCCTCGGGGAGCAGGGCGACGAGCCGCTCCTGCATGAGCAGCCCCGCCGAGTACCCGACGGAGGCCACGGTCACCGCTGCCGTCGCCAGGACGGGCCCGGGTTCCAGGAGGAAGACCAGGTACGGCACGGCCAGCAGCAGCCGCAGCGGGGCCGCCAGCCGGGCCCGCAGCCGGGCGGGCAGCCATCGCCCGACGAGGGTGTCCCCGACGAGCATCCCGGCGGCGGCGCAGCCGAAGAGCAGGCTGGCGTGGGCGGGGTCGTACGGGACGAACAGCGCCTCGCAGCCGACGATCAGGCCGTTGGGGACCCACAGGGCCAGGTACAGGGCGCGCCGGGACGGGTCGGAGAGCAGGGCGGCGTTGGTGCGCCAGGTCAGGCCCGGCGAGGGCCTGCCGACCGCGCGGGGCGGGCGGCGGCGCAGCCCGAGCCGGACGGTGAGCGCGGCGGCCAGCCCCAGCCCGGCGGCCGCCAGCAGCGCGCCGCGCGGGGAGAGCGCGGCGACGAGGAGGCCGCCGGCGGCGAAGCCGGCGATCTGCGTCGCGCCGCCGCAGACGGAGAGCAGGGAGCGGCCGAGCAGGTAGTCGTCGGGCGGCAGGATCTCGGTGAGCAGCCCGTACCGGACCCCGCCGGCCAGGGAATCGGCGAGCCCCTGGCCGAGCAGCACCGCGAACACGGCCCACAGGGGCAGGCCGGGCGCGGCGAGCAGGGCGGTGCCGAGCGCCGCGAGGGCGGCGAGGCCGCCGAGGGCGGCCCGCGGGGGCAGCCGGTCGGCGGCGGAGAGCAGCAGGGTCGCGCCGAGCACCTGGGCGAGGGAGGGGCCGAACATGCCGAGCGCGGCCAGGAGCGGGCTGTTGGTGCGGTCGTAGACGAGGACGCCGAGGGCGAGCCCGCCGATGGTCGAGGCGCCGGTCCGCAGGGCGGCGGCGGCGAAGAACGGGCTGAACTCGGGGACGCGGGCGAGTGCGCGGTAGGTCCGGGGCATGCGGGGAGTCTCAAGGCGGGCCGGCGGGTCGCCTAGAGTTTCGCGCGGAGGCGAAACGTGGTGGCCTGCGGCCCGCCGGTGTCCGCCTGGCGGGGGCCGCCCGCCGGGGTCGCCCTTTCGGGGTGTCTCCGGCAGGGTTCGTTCGTCAGGGGCGGTCCGTCGGGGTCCTTCCGGCGGGGGTCCGTCCGTCAGGGGCGGGCTTGGGCTCGGGAGCGGTGGCGGCGCCGGGAGGAGCGGGGCGGGGATGGGGTGGTGGCGGATCGACACCGACGCGCTGGCCGGGAGCCGGTTCGTGGTGTCCGCGCTCGCCGAGACCACGGCCGCGCTGATGGCCCTGGAGCGGCGGACCGCCGCGCATCCGGGCGACCGGGCCTGGCTCGCCGACCGGCTCCCGCACTACCGGGCCCGCCTGGCGGCCGATCCGCTCGACGCCGCACTCGTACGGGCGGCCCTCGGCCGGGTGTGGAACGCGAGCTTCCTGACCCCGCCGCCCGACGGCCGCCCCTTCGCGGAGGAGCTGGCGTCGGTGCGCGCGACCCCGGACGCCGTGGTCCGTACGGACCTGCGCGCCGCGTCCGGGCTGCCCGCCTCCCTCGCCCGCACCCGGGGGCTCGGACCGCGCGCCGCCGAGGTGCTGGAGTGGGTCTGGACCGAGGCCGTGCTCCCGGACTGGGAGCGGCGGCGCCGGATCGCCGAGGCGGACGTCCTGCTGCGCACGCGGGAGTTGAGCCTGGGCGGATGGTCGGCGGCGCTCTCCGGGATGCGGCCGGGGATGGCGTGGCTCGGCGGGGGCCGGCTGCGGATCAACCTCCAGGAGCGGCCGCCGCGCGATCTCACGGGCAGGGCCGGGCTGGTGTTCGTCCCCGTGACGCCGGGGCACGGGTGGGTGTCGTGGGCGGGCCCGGACCGGCACGCCCTGGTGTACCCCTGCGCGGGACAGCTGGCCCAGCCGGCCGCCGGCGCCCCGCAGGCGCTGGTCCGGCTGCTGGGACCCGTACGGGCGCGGGTGCTGGTGCTGCTGGAGAGCCCGAAGTCCACGACGCAACTGGTGGCGCTCACCGGGCTGAGTCTGGGAGCGGTCGCGGGGCAGCTGAAGGTGCTGCTCGGGGCGGGGCTGATCCTGCGGCGCCGCACCGGCCGTACCGTGCTGTACAGCCGGGTGGCCGCCGGGGACGTGCTGGTGTCGGCGGCGACCGGCCCCGAGTAGGGTGGCCCAGATTTACCGGAGGTAACCCACCTGTGTCGCGAAGGAGTGGCCATGCCCGGCTGGAACGCCACGCACATCCCGGACCAGAGCGGCCGCACCGCGGTCGTGACCGGCGCCAACAGCGGGATCGGCTACGCCGCCTCCCGTGAGCTCGCCCGGTGCGGGGCGGTCGTGGTGCTGGCCTGCCGGAGCGCCGCCCGGGGACGCGCGGCCGTGATCCGGCTGCGCAACGAAGTCCCGGCCGCGGAAGTCGAGTTCGCCGAGCTGGACCTCGCGGACCTGTCCTCGGTACGGCAGTTCGCGAAGTGGTACGGGCAACGCCACGGAAACCTTGACCTGTTGGTCAACAACGCCGGCGTGATGGCGCTGCCGTACGGGCGGACCGCCGACGGCTTCGAGACGCAGTTCGGCGTCAACCACCTCGGGCACTTCGCCCTGACCGGGCTGCTCCTGCCGAGGATGCGCTCCGCCGCCCCCGGCGCCCGGATCGTCAACGTCTCCAGCGGCTTCCACGTGCTCGGCGACATCGACCTCGCCGACCTCGGCAGCGAGCACGGCTACCGCCGCTGGGTGGCGTACGGCCGCTCCAAGACGGCGAACCTGCTCTTCACCCACGAGCTGTCCCGCCGCTTCGCCGACGCCGGTGAGACGATCGTCGCGGCCGCCGCCCACCCCGGGTACGCCTCCACCAACCTCCACGCCGGCGCGGCGAAGGAGGAGGGCCACAGCCTCAACTCGCGCGTGGCGGCCCTCGGCAACGCGGTCGTCGCCCAGCCCGCCGCCTCGGGCGCCCTGCCCACCCTCTACGCGGCCACCGCCCCCGGCGTCCGCCCGGACGACTTCATCGGCCCGCGCTTCGGCTGGCGGGGCGCCCCGGCCCGTTCCTGGCGGGCGAAGTGGACCCTGGACGACAAGTCCGGGGAACGGCTCTGGGCCGCCTCCGAGAAGCTCACCGGAGTCTCGTACGCGTCCCTGCCGCGCTGACGCCCCCGGGGCCCCCGGCCCGCGCCCCCTACGGCATCGCGGGGCCCGTGCTCAGAACGTCCACCGCGTGTGGGTGTAGACCCCGTCGTCCCGGCCGAAGCCGTACGCGGTGTCCGGGGCCACCGCGAACACCACCGCGTCACCCCTCCGGAAGGCGTCGCCGATCCCGTGGAAGGTGCCTTCGGGCGAGGTGATGTGGGCCCCGTACTTCGCCTCGTACGCCCCGATCACCTCCTCCAGCGCCGCAGGATCGGCCACGGGCTCCGCCGTGCCCTCGACCACGAGGTCGAGCCCTTCGGTGAGCGCGTTCCCGCCGGTGGTCAGGGCGCAGTGGCCGTCCCGGGCGAGGTTCCTCGCCTTCTGTTCCCCCGGCCCGGTCGAGAAGTACAGCACCCCGTCGTGCCAGGCGGCGATCACCGGAGTGACGTGGAGCCGGCCGTCGGGCCGCACCGTGGACAACCAGAAGATCTCGGCGGCCTCCAACTGCCGCCGGGCGTGGTTCCATTCGGTGGGAACGACGTCGTCGGCGCCCGGGCGGGGATTGAGCGCGGAGCTGTAGCGGGCGTCGAGCTCGGCCGTGGGCCGGTCGGCGGGTCCTCGTGTCGGCATGGCGGTTCTCCTTCCTTTCTCCCCCCAACGAGCGGGCGGCCCGGGCGCAACTGCCGGGGCGACGGAGACGCCCCCCTGATCGCGGTCCTGCCCGAGGGCCGGGAGACCCTGGCCGGACGGGGCCGCCGAGCCGGCCGGAGGGGTCGTCACCACCGCCGTTTCACGGTGGCTTTGGGGCTGGTCACCAGGCTCGCCGGCGGCACGTCGTCGGCAACCACGGCGCCGGCGGCGATCACGGCATCGCGGCCGATGCTGACGCCGGGCAGGATCGTGGCACCGGCACCGATCCACACGTTCTCCGCGACGTCGATGGGCGCGCCGGTGAGGTACAGCCGCCGCTCCCCGGGATCTACCGGATGGCCGCTGGTGATGAACGTGACCTTCGGGCCGACCATCACGCGCTCGGCGAGCCGGATGCCGGCGTAGTCCAGGAACGTGCAGTTCTGGTTGATGAACACCCGCTCGGCGAGGTCGAGGCGGAGGCCGTGGTCCGTGTAGAAGGGGGGACAGATCGTGGTTCTCGGCGGCAGCGGCCCGCCGAGGATCTCCTCCCACAGCGCTGCCTTGCCCGCTTCGTCGTCGAAGGGCAGGACGTTCAGGCGGGAGGTCAGCTCGGTGACGCGCAGGACCCTGTCGGCCATGGCCTGGAACTCGGGGCTGTGGATGCGCAGGAGACGCTCGCTGGACATGCCCCGATCCTTGCGCGCCGACGCACACCGGACAAGTCGCCACGGGAGGTCGGGGAGGGCGGCGGCCCCGTCAGCCGACCCGATGGGCCAGTACCTGCCCCGGCCACGTCCCGGACAGGAACGGCTCGGTGGGGGTGAAACCGTTGCGCGCGTAGAACGCGACCAGCTCGCCCCCGCCGCCCGCCCAGCAGTCGACCCGCAGCAGCTCCACACCGGCGCGCCGGGTCTCCTCCGCGGCATGGGCCAGCAGGGCCGCACCGAACCCCCGGCCCGCGTGCCGCCGGTCGGTGACCAGCAGCCGGACGTAGCACTCGGGTTCCCCGGCCGCCGGGATGGGCAGCTGGGGGCTGGGCCCGGTGTCCAACACCATTGCTCCGACGGGCACTCCGTCCCACTCGGCGATGTGCGGGGACTTCTCCGCCAGGTACCGCTCGACCCGCTCCACCCCGCCGGGCTTGCGCGAGTACGGTGTCGTGCCCCACTGCTCGGTGTTGCCGCGCGCGTTCATCCAGGCCACCGCGGAGTCGAGCATGTCCAGCACGGCCGGTGCGTCGGCCAGGGTGCCCGGCCGGATCCGTATGCGAGGTGAGGTGTCGTTCACGGAGGAAGCCTAAGCGGCGTCCCGTGACCGACGCCGGTACGGTCGCCGGCCCGCGGGGGCTGCCGGGGGCCGGCGGGATTGCCCGGCCGGGTCCCCGGGCGACGGCGGGACCCTTGCAACTGCGAGGTGGTGGTGCCGCGCGGCGCCCCCGACCATGGCGCCCGGCGCCGCCCGTCCGGCGCCGCCGGGTTACGACCAGGTACAGGTCTACTTCGGGGAGGGCGGCAGCGCCTGAAGGAGACCCTGTACGGCTGCGCGAGCGGGAACCTCTGCGCCCTCGTCCGGGACCCGACGACGTCGGACTGGAAGATGTTCCACCTGGGCGCCTGCAACCGCTACTACGTGTACGACGGGAACGGCAACGGCTGGTACTTCGACAACCAGACCGGCAACGTCACCTCGTACCTGTACAACCACCCAGGTGCGGATGCCGGTGCGGGCGGTGCGGGCGGTGCGGCAGCGGGTCAGGGAAGCGACCATGTCGTCGCACAGCTCGTCCATGCACCGGATGCAGAGGGCCGCCGCGAGGCCGTCGAATCGAGAAGTGAGTTGACGGCGGCCAGGGCACCCGCCTCGGCGGGGTCGCGCTCCCGGAGTGCTCACCCCCGCCCCCGGCGCTCAGCCCTTGGTGGAGCGTTCGTACAGGGCGCGGGCGGCGTCGCCGAAGCGGCTGCTGTACGAGGTCTCGTCGTCGCCGCCCCCGTCCCGGCCGCCGATCACCCCGATCAGGGTGTGGCCGTCGGTCAGGACGGGGCCGCCGCTCGTGCCGTTGGGGACGTCCGCGCAGTCCAGGCGCAGCTGCGTCGGGCCGGCCGCGGCGGCGGTGGTGCGGCAGTCGACCGGCTGCTCGGTGTCGTTCGGGTACCCCACGAGCCGGGCGGGCGCGGGCAGTTCGGTCCCGAAGCCGATCGTCTCGGCGCCCGTGATGTCCTCCAGCCGCTGCTCCGGGTAGCCGGGCCGGCGCACGCGGACGAACGCGAGGTCGTGGTCGGGGTCCTGGTCCTCGCTCCAGCGCGGGTCCACGTCGATGCGCGTGGGCACCCAGACGCCGTACGGCGCCGTGCCGTCCCGGTAGCCCGGGGCGAAGGCGAGGTTCGTGCGGAAGCCGGCGCCGTACACGCAGTGGGCGGCGGTGGCGATCAGGTCGCCGGCGGGGGAGTGGACCACGACCGCCGAGCAGTGGTGGTCGGGGTCGGCGTCGTCGCCGGGGGAGAACAGCGCCCCGACCGAGGGCTGGGCGGCTACGGGCCGGGCCTCCAGGGGGTCGGAGGGCTGCCACCCGCCGGACCGCCACCGTTCCGGAGCGGCGCCGGCCGAGGTCTTGGCGTCCGGGGCGGGTTCCGGGGTGCCCTGGGTGACCGACTCCAGGACGGCGAAGGCCGTCCGGTCGGCGCGTTCGGGGTCCTGCAGGTAGGAGCCCTCGGCCGGGTTGCCGTCCGCGCGGTGGGCCGCGATGCCGCGCAGCTCCCACACGTACCAGCCGCCCCCGAGGAGCAGCGCGGTGAGGGCGACGGCGAGCACGGTGGCGCGCAGGGCCCGCCGACGGACCTCGTTCGACATGTGTGGCACTCCCGCCCGTTCACCCGTCCGTTTCTTTTCCGACCCGTTCGATGGGGGTGCGGGCGCCGCGGTTCCGCGGGAGGGGCGTGTCCGTCGTCACAGCCGCCCGATGCGTCACCTCCCGTCCTTCCGCGCGTCACCCGGCTCCCCTACGCTCCGGCCGACTTGTCATGTACCGATCGATTGGAGCCGCCATGGGAATGCCGCACCGGACCTCGCAGCGGATGTCGAACCGAACGGCGTGCGCGGTGGCGGCGATGGCCGCGGCCGCCGCACTCGTGCTGGGCACGGCGCCCGCCGGTGCCGCCCCGGCCGCCGCCGCGGACCTCCCGTACGCGGGATCGACCGGGGTCGGGGTGCACAACGCCTACGAGAAGTCCAAGTACCCATATCTGGCGGACGCGTTGGACTCTGGCGCCGCGATGCTCGAACTCGACGTGTGGACCAACTTCTTCGGCAGCTCCTGGCGGGTCTCCCACGACAACCCCTTCGGCAACGACAACAACTGCGAGAACGCCGCCCATCCGGGCCAGCTGCGCACCAAGTCCCGCAACCAGAGCCTCGCCGGATGCCTTTCCGACCTCCGTGCCTGGCACGACGCCCACCCGGGCCACCGCCCCGTCGTCCTCAAACTGGAGCTCAAGGACGGCTTCGCCGCCAACCTCGGGCGCGGCCCCGCCGACCTCGACGCGCTGCTGACCGCCAAGCTCGGCGACGCCGTCTACCGCCCCGGGCAGCTCGCCGCAGGCCACCCCGACCTGGACACCGCCGCCCGCGCCGGCGCTTGGCCCGGCCGCGCCGGGCTGGCCGGGAAGTTCCTCGTGGAGCTGATCCCCGGCACCCTGGAGGAGGGCAACAGCTCCGACGAACTCTGGACCGACCGGGAGTACGCCGAGCACCTGCGCGCCCTCGCCGCCCAGGGCCGGCTCGGCCAGGCGGCCGCGTTCCCGGCCGTGCACCGGGCCGAGCCCGGCGACCCGCGCACCCGCTACGCCGACGCCTCCCTGCGCCCCTGGTTCGTCGTCTTCGACGGGGACGCGAGTGCGTACGCGGGCGGGACGATCGACACCGGCTGGTACGACCGCAACCACTACCTGCTGATCGCCACCGACGCCCACAGCGTGGCGCCCGCCATCGACGGCGTCCGCCCCACCGAGGCCCAGGCGCGCGACCGCCTCGCGCTGCTCGCCGGGCACCACGCCTCGATCGTCTCGTCCGACTGGTACCCGCTGCCGCAGGTGCTGGGTACGGTCGTCCCGCGCGGCTAGGCCGTCTACCCCCTTGACCTCAAGTGTGCTCGAGGTGTGACGCTGGTCGACATGACCACGGAATCCACGTCCCACGCGGCAGACATCGAAGCCATCAACCACCTCGTCGCCACCGTCGAGCACTCCCAGCGCACCAAGGACCCCGAGGAGTTCCTGGGCCTCTTCCACCCGGACGCGATCTGGACGACGGCTCACGGCAAGGTCCTCATCGGCCTCGACGCGATAGCGGAGTTCACCCGCAAGGTCCTCCCCGCGGCGAGCTGGGACGGCCAGGTCAGCTACGAGGTGGTCCACGTGCTCTTCATCCGCCCCGATGTCGCGGCCGTCAAGGTCCGTCAGCGCTACGTGGCCCCGGAGGAGGAGAGCGAGGGCGCCCCGCTGTACGTGATCTCGAAGCAGCCCGACGGCCGCTGGCTGCTGACCGCCTGCCAGAACACGGGGGTCGTCGCCATTTAGCGCGCCCGTCGCAGCGGTCTTCGCCGGGGCCGGGCGGCCGCCCGCCCGTGCCGTGTCCGTTCCCGACGCAGTACCCACATTGCGAGCACCAGAGCGCTGCAGAGGAACGACGGGAGTACCCAGAAAGGGTGGTCAGTGTGAAGGGCTGCCGCAACGTCGGGCTCTGCAACATCCGCCTCATCCGTCACCAACACCCCGCTGACCTGCGATTCCGTCTCCAGCTCCGACGCCTCACCAGCCCTTGCCGCAAACTGTACCCAGAGCGCGGGAAGCCGGTCCTGGCCCGCGCACCCGTGTCGGCGCGGACTGATCCTGCGCGTAGCGAGGTCTGGGCCACGCTGTAACCGAAAGCAGAAAGGCGAAGCAACGCGCCCCGTCGTGCGCTGCCCTGGTCTGCCGCCACCGCGGATGGCCGCCCGAGACCGTACGGGTGTCTTGCTTGAAGCCTCGGAATTGCACAGCCTCCTGTCGGCACTGGATGGGAGGATCTCCGGTGGGGGAGGATCTCCGGCGGCCGGAAATCCGGCCGCGACGGGGGCTGGGATGGACATCGAAAGCACGTACGTGTGGCCGCGTGCAGCGACGCCGTCGGACATGGTCAGGCTGGAGACGTGGCTGGCTGTGCACGGCTGGGAGGTCGACCCCACGGTGTACATGGCCGGCGCGAGAGGCGCGGCCGTGCAGGTCCGGCGTATCGGCACGGACTGGGCCGACGGCGAGGCAGGGCTTCTGATCCTGCCCGCGGTGACCATGGTGTGGGACGGAAGGCTGGTGCAGATCGCGCCCAGGGCTGCTGCGGCTCCCGCCCTCAGCAGCGCCTCAATGTCGAGACCCCAGTCGACGCAGCCAGCTGATTGACTGGTGCGCGACATGTGCGGCTGCCTCGGCGTTGAGTCGGCCCGGCGGTACTGCCCCCGATCGAAACGGGCGCCGGGCCTGACCCGCACGCCATATCGGCACGGGCTGCACCGACCCTAACCCCATGCCAGGATGCAGTGGCCGGGGAGGGGTGTACCTGACAGCAGGCAGTGAACAGCGCCGCGCGCGGTAATCGTGGGGCGGGTCTCGAGTGCATTGCCCGCCCCACCTGCTGTCATGCCGGAGGGACCAGCATCTGTTCGCTGCCGAGGCTGTTGGTGCGGGTGTCGCGGTACATGGTGGTTTCGCCGTCGCTCCACCGGATGACCAGGTCGTTGGTGAGGCTGTCACCGGTGTAGTTGCCGGTGGTCATGACGACGCTGTGGGTCCAGGTCTTGTTGGGGCCGTGGACCGGTTGCTCGGAGCCGAGGCCGGCGGTGGTGGTGCCTACGTAGTTGTTGAGTGCGCCACTGGTCCAGCGGACCATGAGATCCCATTTCTGGTTGCCGGAGTATTGTCCGGCGGTCAGCAGGGTGGCGTCCTTCCAAGCGCTGTTGGGGTCCTTGAGTTTGTATTCCTGGCCAAGGGTGCCGGCGCCGACGTTGGTGTAGAGACTGAGTTCACCGTCGGACCAGCGCACCATGAGGTCGGTGACGAAGGTGGCGGCGTTGAAGCGGCCTGCGGCGATCTGGGTGGCGTGGCTCCAGACGGATCCGGAGGGGCCATTTCGGTGACGCTGCCGAGTCCGTTGGATCCCACGTCACCGTGGAGGGTCATGCGGCCGTCGTTCCATCGGACCATGAGGCCGAACTGGTTCGAGCCTGTGAAGTCGCCTGCCGTGATGGTCGCGGCTTCCTTCCACGCCGCGTTGGGGGCCAGGAGCCGGCGTTCGGGGCGGAAGCCGCCGTTGCCGTCGCCGGGGTAGAGGGTGGCTTCACCGTCGGTCCAGATGACGAGCATGTCGCTGTGTCCGGTGTTGCTGAAGTCTCCGGAGGCGATCTGTTTGGCGTGTTTCCACGTTTCTCCGCTGCCCGGAAGTGCTGGGCCGTCGTTCGGGGGCTGGTACGGGTTGGGGCGCTTTACCTTGTCCGGGCCTATGCCGTTGGCGGCATCGTTGTAGAGGTCCTGGGCGTCCTTGCCGAAGAGGGGCGCGTACGAGACCCAGTCCACGTTGGCGTCGTTGCCCCCGCCGTGGTATCCGCCGAGGTTGCCGATGACCTGTCCGCTGCGGGTCTTGGCGTCGTATCCCTTGATCCAGGGGCTGCCTGAGACACCTCCGTAGTAGCCGCCGCACTCCATCTGCATCTGCCGGAACCGCTGGAGCCGCTTGGTGCGAACGGTGCAGGTGATGGCCCGGTGGGTCGGGTTGTCCTTGGCGCTGCTGGGGTAGCCGACCACGGTCACGGTGTGGTCGTATCCCGATGCCTGGGTGAAGGTCAGTCCGCCGGTGACGTTCTCCACCAGGCCCTTCGCGCCCGGGCCGGCAGTGGCGAAGGCGGTGTCGAGGTCGGAGGTGGGGCCCTTGGTGTTGTTCACGTACCGCGGGTCCACGTAGACGTCGGTGATGGGGAAGACGCCCGAGGGCTGCGAGCCCGAGTCCAGGCCGTGACGGTACTGCGGGACGAAGATGCGCTGCGTAGCCTTTTTGAGACCGGTCCCGCAGTGGCCTGCGGTGAGCAGGAGGTTCTTTCCCTTGCTGCGTACGACGCTGCCGGTGCAGGAGGTGGCGTCGCCGTTGAGGGGGCTGCCCTTGTAGAAAAACGTCCCGACCATGGGGAGTCCTTCGAAGTGGCTGGCAGTGGGAGTGTCTGCCGGTCGTGCCGCTGCGAGGCCTCGCGCTGTCTCGGAGGCTCTTCCGCGGTCGGCGTCGATCGGCTTTGCCTGGGCCATGCGCTCTGCGGTCCAGAACGCGAGCTCGCCGGACGGATCAGGAGCGGAGGTCGCTGCCTGGCTGATGGGGGAGCTGGGCGGGGGAGTAGCCGGAGGTGATTGCCGGTGCCGGGGCGGAGTTGGGGTGGGGACTGGTGTTGACCGTTCGGGCTGAACGTGCGTCTTGGAGGGGGATGGCGTGGGTGGGGCGGTCGGCGACGGTAAGGAGTCAGCCGGTGTGGGACTGGGTCCGGCTGCGGCGGCCGGAGTCACGAACAGGGCAGCCGCGAGGGTGAGCGTGGTCGCAGTGATCCATCTGGTTCTTGTTCTCAAGGAAGGGCGCTTTCCGGGCGTGCTGACGACGCAACGTGGCGAGTTGTATTGGTGCGTCAGTTCGATGAGCAGGCAGGTTATGTACGGGTCTGAAAGATCGTCAACAGAGGATGAAACGCACCAAATGGGGTTGAGCCGAGTTGGCCGCAGCGCTGCGGGGATGCTGGTCATCCTGTTGTCGGCAGGGACGGGCGTGGCGTCGGCCGCGTCGGCCGCGGATGTGCCGAAGCCGCTGCCGAGCGGGGCGTCGCTCTCCGTCCAGCCCGGTGACCGGGTGGCCGTGTCCACGCCGGCCCGGGTTTCCGCTGATGCCCGTAACGGCGTCCGGGTCACGTCCGGCGCGTTCGCCAAGGACGGCATGCTGAGGATGCGGAACACCGCCGTCACGGCCGTCGTGACCATCTCCTGTGCAGCGGTTGCCGGCCCCCATGAGGTGCTCCTGAAGCCCCCGGCCGACGAGCAGGAGGAATCAGGTGGCAGCCGGCTTTGGGGAAGCGTGGAGGTGGCTGCGGCCGACGAGCAGGCGCGCGAGGAGTGTGCCCGCCGTACGGCCCAGGCCCCGGAAGAGTCGCAGGAGGAGGACTGGGGCCCTGACGCGCCGTGGCCGCAGACGCCCTGGCATGTGCGAACCGTGCAGGCCGGAGCCCGGATCGCCGCTCAGGACAACACGCACACTGCGTATGACGGTCAGGTGAAGCTGACGTCTTCCGGCTTCACGGCCCCTGTGGTGATGCGTGGCGCCAAGATGGCCACGGCTACAGCCGCGGTCCGGTGCGATGCACAGCCCGGTCTCTACACCGTGGAGCGGAAAGAGGCAGCTAAGCCGCAGGAGGTCTGGGCCCGCTACCGGGTCACACAGGCCGCACCCGACTGCCGGGACGCGGAGGCGCAACCCCAGGCAGGTAGCCCGGCGTCGAGAGCCCCGTGGCTGGCCGGGGGCGCCGGCGCTCTGCTGGCCCTCGCTCTCGGAACGTCCCTGTGGCTACGGCGCCGACGGGCGAAGTCGAGCTGAGCTGCGGCGCCGCGACCCGGTTCGACCGGTACTCCGACACGAGTCCTGAACCGGGAAAAATCACCCACTGACGGAATGGAATATTTCGCTTTTCCCAATGACTGAAAATCCACAGGTCTTTGTCTTGAATGATTCCCTGCATGAATGAGCGCCACCGATGGAACCTTCAAGTCAACCTCAGAAGAACTAATGTGGGGTTGCCCGACCTGTGAGGCTTGTGTGACTGCCATCCCGTCAAGCGCCGGCAGCTGACGGCGCTTACATGCGGAAGGAAGAGGGGGCCGGAGAAACATTCTCCGGACAGGCCCAATTCGGCCTTGTGCTCCTTCCGCATCCATCACGCAGTACAAGCTTGGGGGAAAAATGAGTAACGTGACACGCCGTCGTGCATTGGCCGGGGCCCTCGCCGCGACCATCGGCGCCCTGACGCTCGCGGCTCTGTTCACCCAGGCCGGCGCCGTAGAAGCGTCGGGTCTGCCCTCCACTCCCCAGGCATACGTGGCTTGGCTGGAGGTCAAGGGTGAGACCGGAGCCATCGAGACGGCCACGCAGTTCAAGGCGCTGCCGCACGCCAAGCAGGTCAAGTTCATGGACTACCTGAACAAGCCGGACCACGTCAAGGCGTTCATGGAGGTGCTGAACGACCCCGCCGCAAAGCAGAAGGTGCTGGCCGGCGGTGACATCGTCCTCTCCAAGGAAACCTCGAATTCGTCGGGGGCTTCGAATTCCCCGGCGCTTTCACCCATGGGCGCTACCGGCGAAATGAACGCCTGGCACAGTGTGTCCGACACCCTTTCGGGGTCAAGGTCGCGACGGTCACGCTCGGCGTGAACTACCGGGTTTCCGGCAGCAGGGTCACGGCCGCTCACAACGGATGGGCCGGTCACACGAACTGGGTTCCAGCCTCGGAATTCAAGAACGAGCCCATCAAGAACTGGATCTCCGCCGACCCCGGCAACAACGCCCACTCGGAGACCGTCTGGAACGCCAAGTTCGCTCACTACGGCAGCTGGTCCTGCCGCCACCGCATGTGGGCCGACCAAGACGGCTTCAAGGGCGGCTACCTCAAGCGCATCTAGGTGTCTCCGTTCGGGCAGGCCTTCTCCGGCTGACCCATCTCCGGCCGACGCGCCCAGGGCTCGGATCCGAGGATCGGGGACTGCGTAGCACGTGCCGACCAGGAGAGCATTCGGGCGCAGCTCACGGATGCCTGCGCGGTCGGGCGGCCGCCAGGAATCACCTCGCCCCCGAATGGCAGAGCCCGGCCTGCGCAGCGGCATGATCACCCGCTGGGCAGACCGGGCTTCTCTAACCCCTCATGCGGGTGTCGTGCACCCACTGGCCGGCCGAAGCCCCCGTGTGCACGTGGAGGCTCCGCGCAGAACCGGACCCGGCCACCGCTGGGGCCGTAGAGCGTGGGGCCGCCGGCAAGGCTGCCAGAGTGCACGGCGGCCGCGCGGGGGTTCCCGCCACACGATCCGAGAAGTATCGTTTATCGATAATATCGATAAACGATAGACAAGGTGGTTTCCGTGACGCAGGACCGCAAGCTCCTCGAACCCCTCTCCACCCTGGTCTCAGTCGTGCTGCGCCTCCTTATCGGCCTGCTCCTGGCCAGCTTCGTCTTGAGCCTCTTCAGCAGCTCCGCCCCCTTCTGGGAGAGCACGGACAATTGCATCACGGCCGACTGGATCTCGGCGACTCCCGGTACCGCCGGCCCAGTCTTCAACGCCACCGGTGGAGCGCAAGTCCAGGCAATCCCCCAGTACTGCGCCGACAACCCCGACGCCGGACAGCGGGTGCTCACGGCACTCGGAAGCCTTCCCTCACTGCTCCTGCTCATCGGAGGACTCGCCCTGCTCAACGGCCTGCTGACATCAGCTGCCAAGGACGGCGTATACCGGGTCGAGACCGCGTCGAAGCTTCGCTTCCTCGGCTGGTGGCTCTTGATCGGCAGTCTGATCACCGACCTGGTGCGGGCCACAGCCCAAGCCGCCCTTCTGGGAACGATGACCGGCGACGCCAGCTTTTCGGCCGAGAACGTCATGCAACTGACGTCACTCCCGTACCTGGCAGTTCTGACGGCGCTGGGACTCCTTACCTTCGCCCGCATCACCCGCGCGGGAGCAGCGATGCGCGAGGACCTCGAGGGAACGGTCTGATGCCCGCCGAGACAAACAACATCCAAGTGGGCCTCGGCCGCCTTCTTGAGGAGCGCGGAATGACCTTGACTGATCTGGCTGCCCAAGTGGGGGTGACTCCGGTCAATCTTTCGATCTTGAAGAACGGACACGCCAAAGCAATCCGTTTCACCACCCTCACCAGCATCTGCAAGGTCCTTCAATGCCAGCCGGGCGATCTGCTGACCTACCGCGGCGACTGAGGCAGAACGGCATAAGCCCTAAGCCCTCAACGATCAAGGGATACGTGCGCCACCGGGAGATCGCCCGGCCAGAAACCCTGTTCGGCCTACACGTGCCATGCCGGTCGCGAGCCCGCCGGGCAGGCCGGTCCGGCTCGCCGGCCGCTGAGCGGCGCACGCTCCGTTCCCGCGAGCAGGGCGTGCTCCTCACTGCTGGCCGAACTCACCGGCGCCCGGCGGATCGTGGAGGTCGGCACGTTCACCGGGTACTCGACGCTCGCACTCGCGGGGGCCCGGCACCCGGCGGCACCGTCCTTGCCCGCGACGTCTCCGAGGAGTGGACGGCCACCGCCCGTGCGCCCCGGCGGGCTGCTCCTCGCCGAGAACGCCCTGTACGGGGGCGAAGCCGCCCGCGCCGACGCCGCGGGCAACGCCTGGCCATCCGGGAGCCCAACGCCCGCGTGCGCGCCGACGACCGGGTGGAGTCCGTGCTGCCGCCGGTCGCCGACGGGCTGACCCTGGCTCGCAAGCGCTGAACCCGCCGTTCCCGGTCCCCGGTTCCCCGCACGGCGCTAAGGTGCCGGGCGGGGGACGATCGTACGAGGGGGGCGGACGGCGATGCGTTTTCTCTTTGTCCACGGCACGGGCGTACGGCGCGAGCGGCACGACACGCTGTTCGCGCTGGTCCGGAAGGGGCTGACGGCCCGCTTTCCCGGCGCGGCCGTCGACTCCTGCTACTGGGGCGACCGGTTCGGCGCCACCCTCGGCGCCGGAGGCCGCTCCGTACCCGGACTGCGCCCGCGCCCCGAAGCCCCGTACCCCGAGGCCCCGTACCCCGACGCACTCCACCCCGGCCTCCTCGCCGACCCGGTGGACGCCGAGACCGCCGAGTGGGCGCTGCTGGTGGCCGACCCCCTGTGCGAGCTGCGCGTCCTCGCCGAGACCGGCTGGGAGACCGGCCTCGGCTGGGACACCGAACCCGGCGACGGCGACGACGGCTTCGCGATGCCCGGCGTACGGGCCGCCGGAGACCGGGTGCTCGCCCTGCTGGACGGGTTACCGGCCCGGCCCGCCGACCTGGACGAGCTCGGCACCCTGCTCCGCGACACCGGCCTCGCCGAGGGCTACCCCCGCGCATTGGAGGCCGCCGCCCGCTCCGCCGAGGCCCGCCGGGCCGGGGAACGCGCCGCAGAGGAGCCGCAGGCCCGCGAGCTGGCCACCGCCCTCGCCCGGGCCGTCACCGCTTCGGCCCTCGCCGCCGCCGGAGCCGAGGCCTACTGCACCGGCGCCGAACGGGACCGCGTGGTCGAGCTGCTCACCAACCGCCTCGGCGGTGACGCCCGGGTCCCCGGCGCCCGCGCGGCCGCCGTCCTCGGCCGGCTCGCGCTGCGGGTCACCACCCAGCCGCTGCTCAACGCCTGGCGCGGCTCCCTCACCGTCGGCGCCACCCCCGCGCTGGGCGACGTCCTGCGCTACCAGGCCCGCGGCCGCGACCTGCGCGCGTTCCTGCACGTCGAGATCGCCGCCGTGCCCGGACCGGTCGTCCTCGTCGGCCACAGCCTGGGCGGGATCGCCCTCGTCGACCTCCTCGCCCTCGCCGCCGCCCGTGGCGAACCCGTCCCCGGCGCCGAACTGCTCGTCACCGTCGGCTCGCAGGCCCCCTTCCTGCACGAGCTGGGCGCGCTGACCGCGCTCGCCCCCGGCGCGAAGCTCCCGTACGGCTTCCCCCGCTGGCTCAACGTCTACGACCGCCAGGACGTCCTCTCCTACCTGGCCGGCCCGGTCTTCCCCGGAGACGCCCGCGTCACCGACCACGAGATCACCAGCCGACAGCCCTTCCCCGCCTGCCACAGCGCCTACTGGAAGCAGGACTCCCTCTACGAGCGCATCGAACAGGCGGTGGCCGAGGCGGAGATCGGGTGAGCCGGCCCGATCCCGTGCGTCCCGAGCCTGTGCGTCCCGATCTCGTGCCTCCCGAGCCTGTAAGTCCCTATCCCGTGCGTCCCTATCCCGTGCGGCCCGACCGGTTCCCCCCGTCCCTCGGCCCGCGGCGCACCTTCGCGCTCGTCGCGGGCGTGGAGCGCTACGAGATCAGCCACCGGTGGAACCTGCGCGGCCCGGCCCGCGACGCCCTGCGGTTCGCCCGCTGGCTGACCGGCCCCGCCCAGGTGCCGGCCGGCAACGTCCGGCTGCTGCTCTCCCCGCTCGACGACCCGGACACCCTCGACTGGTCGGACTCCCCGGCCATGGCCGCGCTGAGAGCCGCCCACCGCCCGGCCACCGAGGACAATGCGAGGACGGCCCTCCTCGACGAACTCCCCCAATGCGACGGTGACTTGTTGTGGATCTTCTGGGCCGGCCACGGCTACCTCGGACCGCGCCACGAGCTGATCCTGCCCTGCGCCGACGCCCGCCCCGGCCAGATCCGCCACCTCAACCTCGACTCGGCGCTGCGCTGGTGGCACACCGACATGGTCAAGCACCGCCGCTTCCCACTACAGGCCGCGCTCGTCGACTCCTGCCGGGTCGACGCGCCCCGCGACACCCGGTGGAACTTCGGCACCACCGACTACGGCGGCGGGAGCTCCGTCCCCGGCCGCCGCCAGTTCCGGCTGTACGCCTCCCGCGAGGGGGAGGCCGCGCAGAACGACGCCGAACGCGGCGCCGGGCGCTTCACCGACGCGCTCCTCGGCGAGCTCGGGCAGCGCTCCGTCCAGGAGGGCGTCACCGGACTGGCCGGGGCCGCCCGGTCGATCCACCGCACGTTCCAGGATCTGCGCGAGCGCGGCGAGGGCTGGCAGCTGCCGCAGTTCATCGTCGACCGGGACTGGGAGGCGTGCTCCTTCCTGGACTTCCCCGATTTCCCCGACGTCGCGGGCCTCCCCGGCCCGGCCGTCGGGAAGGGCCACGGCCACGGCCATGGCCGCGGCGACGCTCCGACCGCGACCGCCGGGTTCCGGGCGCCCCGCCTCGACCAGCAGGCCTGGGACGGTCTGGGCGACCTCTTCGAGGGCCGGGACCTGCCGCGCAGCGCCCACGACGCGTACGCCTGGGCGTTCAAGGCGGCCGGCTGCGCGCCGCCCGTGCACGCCGGGCTGCCGGGGGAGAGCCCGCTGGAGGTGGTCCAGGACCTCGACGAACGCCAGGGCGGCCGCACCGGGATGCCGCTGGCCGTGCCCTTCGTACGCTTCCTCGCCGACCGGGCCGGGACCGGCGACCCGGCGTGGGCGGCCCGCCTGCGGGAGTGGGTGCGGGCCACCCGGGAGCGGCTCGGCCTCCCCGCGCTCGCCCCGCCCCCGCCGCCGCCGCGCAGATCGGCCCTGCACGTCCGGCTGGAGGCGCCGCCGGGCGGCGGGGACGGGTACCTGGCCCGGATGTGGCTGCGGGGCGAACGCACCGCGCACATCTGGGAGTCGGAGGGCGCCGCGGTCCGGTTGGACGCCGTACGGGAGGAACTCGTACGCCAACTCGCCCTGATCGGCGGGGGTCCGGGTGGCGGGGTGCCGGACGGCGGGATCCCGGGAGACGGCGCGGGGGCCGCGGCGGCGGCGCCGCCCGGCGCCGTGGACCGGATCGAGTTCCACGTCCCGTACGAGCTGCTGGACGCCGACTTCGACCAGTGGCCGGTCCCGCGCGGCCCGGCAGGCCGCCGCCGTGCGCTCGGCCTGCTCTACCAGGTGGTGGTGCGCTGCCCGCAGGAGCGCGCCGACACCCGTGCCGAGTGGCACACCAAGTGGCGCTGGCTGTGCGCCCGCGGCGGCCGCCACCCCGACGCCGTACGCGTCGTGGAGGACGCCGAGGTCACCGACGTGCTGGGGATGGAGCTCGGGGCCGGGGCGGCGCCCGCCTGCGTCCTCGGGCACACTGCCGCCGCCCCGGACGCGGGGCTGCTCGAAGCCGTCCTCGAGGGCGGCGTCCCCGTCGCCGTGTGGCGGCGCGGCGGCGGCCTCCCCGCGCCCCCGCTGCTGGACCTGCTCGCACCGGCCGGCCCCGACGGCCGCCCGGACCCCGGGGCGCTCGACGTCCTCGCGCTGCCCGCACGGGTGCGGGAGGTGCGCCGGGCGGCCGCGGGGGCGGTCGCGGGCTCCCCGCGCGCCCTCCAACCCGGCTCAGGGGGAGACCGGTTGGTGCTCCTGTGGGACGATCCCGACGACATGCCGGGCCTCCGTTCCCTGGCCTGAACCCCCGACGACCGACCGACGGCGGTACCGACGATGGAGGCAGAGGCAGTGGTGAAGGACTGGTGGCTGTACCACGGGACCGGAGCGGGCGCCGACCGGCGCACCCGCCTGGAGGCCGGATCCCCGCCGCCCTGGCGGGACTTCACCGGGATCCCCGACCCGGGGTACGCACCCCCCGGTTGCGGGGGACCGGCCTGGGAGCGGACCCGCCGGCGCGGGGAGGGGTACGTACCCGACGAACCGGAGAAGGACGTGGTCAACACGGCCCTGCACCTGCGCAGGCCGCTGCTGATCACGGGGAAGCCCGGAGTGGGCAAGTCCACCCTCGCCTACAGCATCGCCGCGGACCTGGGCCTCGGGCCCGTACTGCACTGGCCCATCACCAGCCGCACCGTCCTGCGCGACGGGTTGTACCTGTACGACGCCATCGGGCGGCTCCAGGAGGCCGGGCTGGAGCAGCTGCGCACCCCCGGAGCGACGACGGGAGCAGCGGCCGCGGCGGCAGCCGGAGCGGCAGCAGCCGCAGCGGCGGCCGGATCAGCCGCGGCGGGCCTGCCGGACGGCGGGCGCGCGGGGACGCCCGCCGCCCCCTCGATCTCCCGCTACCTGCGCCTCGGACCGCTCGGCACCGCCCTGCTGCCGCAGGACCGCCCGAGGGTCCTGCTCGTCGACGAGATCGACAAGAGCGACATCGACCTGCCCGGCGACCTCCTGACCGTCTTCGAGGACGGCGGCTTCACCGTCCCCGAACTCGCCCGCCTCGCCCAGGAGGACCCCACCGTCGCCATCGGCACCGACGACGCCCCCGAGGCGGCCGTACGGATCACCCAAGGCCGCGTCCAGTGCCGGTACTTCCCCGTCGTCGTCCTCACCAGCAACGGCGAGCGGGACTTCCCGCCCGCCTTCCTGCGCCGCTGCGTCCGCCTCCACCTGGAACCGCCGGGACCGGAGAAGCTCGCCCGCATCGTGCGCCGTCGGCTCGGCGTGGACATCGAGGAGAGCGGCGAGCACCAGGAGCTCGTCCGCAGCTTCCTGGAGCGCGGCGAGGACGGGGACCTCGCGACCGACCAGCTCCTGAACGCCATCCAACTCCGGCTCGCCGGGGCCTGGTCGGACCCCGGTGACCGCGACCGCTTCCTCGCCACCGTGATGCAGCACCTGACCGGGCCCCCCGCGTGATCGAGAGGCTCCTCGCCGCCTTCGCCGACGGCGCCGGGGACAGCGGCCCCCGCCCCGGCGCCGGGGCGGAGGAGATCGCCGACATCCTGTGGCTCGCGGCCCGGATCGACGGGGGCGGCGGCCCGCCGCCCACGGCTCCCGACACCGGCGCGCAGGTCGGGCAACCACCCCTCGGGCAGCCGCCGTTGCCGGAGGGCCCTGCGGCCTCCGGCGGGCCCGCACCCGGCGAGCCGACCGTCCAGCTCTACCCGGCCGCCGCGCCCGGCGTCCGGGAAAGGCCCGACGACGCCGGCGGGGGGCGGCGCGGATCGCCCCTGCGGCTGCCGCGCACCGCCTCCCTCGACGACCCGCTCGCGCTGATGCGGTCCCTGCGCCCCGTCGGCCGGCGCTCCATCGGGGGTCCGGGCGAGGAACTCGACGAACAGCTCACCGTGGAGCGCAGCATCGAGAGGATGATGCCCAGCCCGGTGCTGCGGCCCGCCGAGAGCCGCTGGCTGGACCTGGCGCTGGTCGTCGACACCCACCACTCGATGCTGCTCTGGGCCGACCTCGTCGACGAGCTCCGCAGGATGCTGACCCGCAGCGGTGTCTTCCGCGACGTACGCACCTGGCAGCTGACGGGCACCGGTCCCGGCGCCACCCCGATGGTCGCCCGCGGCCGGGGCGGCCCGCCCCGCAACCCCCTCGAACTGTCCGACCCGGCGGGCCGCCGGCTGATCCTCGTCGTCTCCGACACCGTCGCGGCCGGCTGGCGGCAGGCCCCGCTGCAGGGCGTGCTCCGGCACTGGTGCGCCCACAACGCCGTGGCCGTGCTGAACGTCCTGCCCGAACGGCTCTGGACCCGCGGCGCCGTCCGGCCCGTCCCCTTCGCCGTCCGGGCCGACCGGCCCGCGGCCGCCACCCGCTCCTGGCAACGGGTGCCCGCCGTACGCCGCGCCCGTGCCCGCGCCGGCCGGCCCGGCGGGGGAGCGGCCGTGGTCCCGGTGGTCGGCCTCGCCCCGGGAATCCTGGGCCGGCTGGCGCGGGTGGTGTCCGGAGACGGGCGCTGGCGGCGCATGGCCTGCCTGCGCCTGGACGCGGCGCCGGGGTCCGTGGCGGCGGCTCCGCCGCCCGGCGACCCGCCCACCGGCCTGGAGGCGGTGGAGAACTTCCGCGCGAACGCCTCCCCGACCGCGCAGCAGCTCGCCGCCCACCTCGCCGCCGTGCCGCTGACGCTGCCCGTGATGACCCTCGTACGGCGCTCCCTGCTGCGCGGGGCGGAGCACGGGCACCTGGCGGAGGTCGCCCTCGGCGGGCTCTTCGCGCCCTGGGGCGACGAACGGGACGCCGCAGAGGTGGAGTTCGAGTTCCTGCCCGGCGTACGGGAAGCCCTGCTCGGATCGCAGCTGCGCGGGGACGTGGCCGCCGTGCGGGAGCTGGTCCGCCGCCGGGTCTGGGAGTTCATGTCCCGCAACCGGGGGACCGGCCCGGACTTCTCCGTCACCCGGGTCACCACGGGACACGGGGGCCGCCGCGCGGTGGCCGACGGAGCGCTGCCGTTCGCGGCTCAGCCGACGCCACCCCAGGCGCCGGGTGCGGGGACGACGGCACGGGAGCCGCGGCCCGGGCCGCCGGCGCCGGAGCGCGGGATGCGCGAGCGGCTCGTGACGGTCCGGTTGGAGTCGCCGTGGGGAGAGGCCCAGGAGGTCGGCACGCTGCTGACGCCCCGGCTGGTCCTGACGGTCGGCGACGTCCGGCTCGGGCCGGGCGCCACCGGCTGGGTCCGCGCCGGAGAGTGGGAGACGCCCTGTCACGCGGTGTGGTGCGACGAGGCCTCCCCCCGCGTCTTCCTGCTGCTCGCCGACCGGGACCTGGTCCACCCGGGGGCCTGGCCGGGGCCCCCCTCCTGGGCGGACCCGCCGGCTCCGGCGGGCGCGTCGACCGGGGAAGCCCCGGCGGCCGGGTCCGCGGGGCGGGTCCGCGTCGACGGCCACACCGGCCACGGGGACCCGGTCGCGCTCACCGCCGAGGTGGTCCTGCCGGAAGGCGCCCGGAACGGGGAGCTCGTCCGGCTGTCCGCCGAGCCGGAGGCCTGGACGCACTACCGCGGCGGCCCGGTCTCGCACGCCGGGAGCCTGCTCGGCATGGTCCACGGGGTCTGGCCGGACCGCATGGTGTTCCTGTCCGGCCGGGCCCTGCTGGAGCAGCCGGACTTCCGCGCCGTCCTGGACGCGCACACCCGGACCCCCGCCCCGG
The DNA here is from genome assembly GCF_042717785.1 of Streptomyces sp. NPDC058619. Lineage (NCBI taxonomy): Bacteria > Bacillati > Actinomycetota > Actinomycetes > Kitasatosporales > Streptomycetaceae > Streptomyces > Streptomyces sp. NPDC058619. Next base: position 78,210 of record NZ_JBHXQN010000007.1, on the reverse strand, counting down.
CCGGGGACCCGGGGACCCCGCTGCACCTTGCGGTGGGCGTCGACGTCGAGGGGGACACGGCGGGCCGCGCCGCGGGGCCGCCGGTCGCCGCGGCCCTGCGCGAGGTCCTGCGGCGCACCGGGACCGCCGGCCAGGTGATCGAGACCTCCGGCACGGACCTGCTGGTCGTGGTCGACGCCCCGGGAGCGCTGGGCAAGGCGGGCCGGGTGCTGGGCGAACTGCCGTCGATGGTGCGCGAGGTCAACGGGGGCCACCGGACCTGGACGACGCTGCTCGCGGTGGCCGTGAGCGGCGGCGAGGCCGGCTTCGAGGAGGCGGGCTTCAGCGGGACGGCGGTGGCGGCGGCCGCCCGGAGGATGTGGAACGCCGGGTCCCGGCCACCGGGGCACGGCCCCTTCCTGGCCCTGTCACCGACCCTCCACGAGGAGCTCGGCCGACTGCTCGGGCCCGCCGCGCTGCGCCGGCTCCCGGGCTCGGGCGACGGTCCGGAGGGCTGGCTGTGGACGGGCGACTCCGCCGAGCTCGGGCAGGCGATGACCGAGGCCGACGAGATCCGCGGCAGCGGCGGCGCGAACTGGCCGGAGTGCGGTGTCCGCGCCCCGGAGGACGCCCCGGCCAAGGCCGGCCGGACGGACGCCGACGGGCGCGCGTGCGCCGGCATCCGCCTGCCCGGCGGGCCGGGCTGCCTGGCCCACGCGGCAGCGCCCGTACGGGAGGCCTACCTCCGGGGGCTGCGGCCCGGCACGCCCGTGGACCTGCGGGGCACGACCTTCGAGGACGGCCTGCTCCGGCGGGTGCTGGACGCGCTGCGGGACCCGGCCACGGGACGGGTCGCGCCGGGGCCGGCCTTCTTCGACCACGCGCACTTCGTGGACGACTGGTCCACGGCGGGGGCCCGGTTCGCTGGCCGCGCCTCCTTCGCGCGCGCCGTGTTCGCGGGGCGCGCGCAGTTCGAGGACGCCGTCTTCGACGGTCCGGCCGTCTTCGACGGCGCCGTGTTCCGGGGCCGCGCCACCTTCGACCGGAGCCGGTTCGCGCGGCGCGCCGCGTTCCGCCGTACGGTCTTCGGCGGCCCGGCCGGGTTCACGGACGCCGCGTTCCTCGACGAGGCCTCCTTCGCGCGGGCGGTGCTGGAGGCCTCGGCGGACCTGAACGGCCTGCGGGCGGCCGGCCCGGCCGACTTCTTCCGTACGCTCTTCCGCGGCCTGGCGGGGCTCAGCGGGGCCGTCTTCGCCGGTCCGGCCGTGTTCTCGTACGCGGTGTGGGAGCGCGGACTGGTCTCCTCCGGGGCGGTGTTCGAGGGGCCGACGGCCTTCGACCACGCGACGTTCCGCGGCCGGGTCCGCCTCGACGGCGTCCGGTTCCCCCCGGGCACGGACGCGGCCGGCGACTTCACCGCCCTCACCGGCGCCTGGACGGTGGCCCGCCGTCCGGACGAGTCCTGGGACATCCACCGCTCGGACCCGGATGCGGACCCGGAGACGCAGGAACGGGAGCCGGAGCCGGAGTGACCCCGAGGCGGTTCGGCGCACCCCGCGTCAGCGCGGCCAGGTGTAGCAGGACGAGCCCGCCCGGGTGCAGTCCGCCCACCCGTAGCCCGTGTGGGTGTCGTCGTAGACGTCGATCACCACCTCGGTGATGCCGCCGGCGATCCAGCTGCCGTCGAGCGGCATGTCGCCGTACGAGATCCACCGGCCCGTCGCGCCCGCACACTCCTGCGAGGAGGCGGCGGAGTCGACTGGCCTGTCGCCCTGCCAGGCCACGATGGCGAACCTGCCGCACTCGCGGGCGGCCAGGTAGAACCGGACCGACGTCAGCGTCACCGACCGGTTGTGCCACGTCATCCCGCCGACCACCTGGGCCCCGACGGCGCCCGCCCCGCCACCGTGGACGGACGCGGCGCTGAAGCTGCGCGGGGCCGCCTCGGCCGCCGGGCCCGTCTCCAGGAGAGCGGCCGCGACCGCGGCCATCGTGATTCCCGCCCGCAGCAACCGTCGTCCCGGCTTCACCGCAGGGCAGTTCCGCCCACGCTACGCGCCCGTGTGCGTGGGCTCCAGGGGGCGCGGCGCCGGGTGGGGGTCCGCTGCGGCGAGGTCGGCTTCCAGGGCGTCCAGGGCGCGGCGGGCCGTCGCGATGCGCTCCCGGACGCCCGCGTCCGCCGCGGCGGGGCCGTCCGGCGGTGCGGCGCGGTTGGCCTCCGCCTCCATCTCCCGCGCCTCGTCGAGGGAGTTGAGGACCACCCCGATCAGGACGTTGACCTCGTCGTCGGGTCTGCCATCTCGCTCCTCGTACTCGTCGTGCTCGTCGTCACCGCCGGTCGGCGCCCTGCGGGGCGCGCGGTCCGAGGGTCTAACGCTCCACACCCGGCGGGGTTTCACTCCGGAGCGTGCTTCGGTGCGCCGTCGCGCGCGCCCGCGCGCCCGGGGGGTCCGAGGAAGCGGTGACGTACGCGCCAAGTCCGGTCTGTGAACAGTCGGTTGATCCGCCGGGCGGGGCAGGCTTGTGGCCCCTATGCTCCGTCCGTATGCCCGTGCGGTCGTACGCCTGTGTGGCGGTACGTCAACACCTCCGCACCTCCGCACCTCCGTGCGCCCGTACTCCTCGCGAACCGTTAGGGGACCGCCCTGTGAGCGTCCGTATCCAGCCCTCCTCCCAGGTCGACGAGACGGCCGAACTCGGCGAGGGCACCACCGTCTGGGACCTGGCGCAGATACGGGAGGAGGCGCGGCTCGGGCGCGGGTGCATCGTGGGGCGCGGGGCGTACGTGGGGCCGGGCGTGCGGATCGGCGACCACGTGAAGCTCCAGAACTACGCGCTCGTGTACGAGCCCGCCGTGCTCGGCGACGGGGTCTTCATCGGCCCGGCGGCGGTGCTCACCAACGACTTCTACCCGCGCGCGGTCGAGCCCGACGGCCGCCTCAAGCGCGGCGACGACTGGGAGTCCGCCGGGGTCGTGGTGGCCGAAGGGGCCTCGCTCGGCGCCCGGTCGGTGTGCGTGGCCGGAGTGCGCGTCGGGCGCTGGGCGCTGGTCGCGGCCGGCGCGGTGGTGTCCCGGGACGTACCGGACTTCGCGCTCGTCGCGGGGGTGCCCGCCCGGCGGATCGGCTGGGTGGGGAGGGCCGGCGTCCGCCTCGTGGAAGACGCGGACGAGCCGGGCGTTTGGGCCTGTCCGCGCACCGGGGCGCTGCACGACGAGAAGGACGGCGAACTCGCCGAACGGGCCTGACGGAACGTCGGCAATTTGGGTCTTCGGCATTTCCTCAAAACCGCAATCAACGAACATCCTTGGGCATACCTTGTCCCTGTACACGGGATCTGAGCAGGCAACAGCCGCTGCTCGGTGGGGGGTTGTACACGACGAGGGCAGCGCGAACAGCGGGTGTGCAGGCGCGGATCTCCGCGCCTGCCGACGCCGCCGGTCGCGCCTGCCCCAGTCCGCGGGCATCGCTGGGGGGATCCAGACTGCAGCCGTCGGACGGCTCGTGCCATCGGTGGTACACCACCGCGGGCACGGGCGCCGTCACGCGCAATCCCCTCCGCGGAACGACGACCGCCAGGTCCGTCCGAGGAGCGATCAGAGGGGGTAGGTGTGTTGGAGCGCAACGGCTCGGACATACGGGGAGCGCGCAGTACACGGGGAGCCGGGGTGGGGAACCGGTGACCACCGCACGATTAGAAGCACTGGCCCGCGAAAACCTGCCGCTGCACGCGCTCGCCGAGCGGCTGCTCGCGCTGGCCGAGGCGGGGCTGCCGGAGATGTACCTGCCCGGAGCCGAGACCTTCGTGTTCACCCGGGCGGCCGCCGTCGCGCCCGACGGCACCCGCCGCCTGGAGCGGCGGGGGACCAGCACCCGGTACGCGGCCATCACCGCGCTGGGCGCCCGGTTCCTGCCCGAGGAACGGCAGCGCGCCCTGTTCGGCGGACGCAGTGCCGAGGAGTTCACGGGACTGCTGGTGGAGCGGCTCCCGGAGGTGGAGAACCTCGGCGACGCGGCGCTCATCGCCTGGGCGGCCGCCGAAACCGGCCACGCCAAGCTGTCCGACGCCCTCGCCCGGGTCGCCGCCCTGGACGTCCCCGGCCAGCCGCGCTACACGGTCGAGGCGGCCTGGGTGCTCTCCGCCCTCGCCGCCGCCCGCGACGCGCTGGACGTGGAGGACCGCCTCACGGCCGCACGGGACCGCCTGCTGGCGGCCCGGACCGGTGACAGCCCGCTGTTCCCGCACGCCACCGGGACCGGGCTGGTCCCCGGATACCGCTCCCACGTGGCCTGCTTCGCCGACCAGACCTATCCGCTCCAGGCGCTGGCCCGGCTGCACGCGAGCGGCGACGACCTGGAGGCCCTCGGGGCCGCCGACGCCTGCGCCACCCGGATCTGCGAACTGCAGGGGGACGGCGGACAGTGGTGGTGGCACTACGACGCCCGCACCGGCGGCGTGGTGGAGGGCTACCCCGTCTACAGCGTGCACCAGCACGCCATGGCGCCGACCGCCCTGTTCGACCTGGCCGAGGCGGGCGGCACCGACTTCGGCGCCGCGATCCGCCGCGGGCTGCGGTGGATGACGGACGTACCCGAGACCGCCGGGCCCGACGGCACCCCGCGGGAGCCGATGATCCGCGACAACCTCGGCGTCACCTGGCGCAAGGTCTACCGCGGCGATCCGCTGAAGGCCGTACGGGCCGCCCGCGGACTCACCACCCGCGTCGCCCCGCAGGCACGCCTCGGACCGCTCGACCGGATCTTCCGCCCCGACGCGGTGGACCGCGAGTGCCGCCCGTACGAGTTCGGCTGGCTCCTCTTCGCCTGGCTCGGAGGGCCACAGAGATGAACTCACGACACTCCCTCTTCGGGGTGACGCTCGACGCCCTGACGATGGACGAGACCGTGCAGCGCTGCCTGGACGCGGTGCGGCGCGGCGAACAGATCGAGATCGGCATGGTCAACGCAGCCAAGCTGGTCAACATGCGGCGCGACCCGCGCCTCGCCGCGGCGGTCGGCGGCTGCGACCTCGTCCTGGCCGACGGCCAGGCGGTGGTCTGGGCCGGCCGCGTCCTCGGCGTCCGGCTGCCGGAACGGGTCGCGGGCATCGACCTGTTCATGCGCCTGCTCACCGCGGCCGAGGCGGCGGACATCCCCGTCTACCTGCTCGGCGCCCGGCGGGACGTCCTGGAGATGATGCTCCGGCAGATCTCCGACCGCTTCCCGAACCTGCGCGTGGCGGGCAGCCGGAACGGCTACTTCGAGGACTCCGACCAGGAGGAGATCGCCGACGCGATCGCCGACAGCGGCGCCCACCTGCTGTTCCTCGGCATGACCTCGCCGAAGAAGGAGATCTTCACCGCCGCCCACGGCAAGCGCACCGGCGCCCACGTGGTGCACGGCGTCGGCGGGTCCTTCGACATCCTCGCCGGCATCACCAAGCGGGCTCCGCTGGTCTGGCAGCGGATGGGGCTCGAATGGTTCTACCGCACCCTCCAGGAACCGCGCCGCCTCGGCAAGCGCTACCTCACCACCAACGCTGCCTTCCTCCTCATGACGGTCCGCGAGCTCATCCACCGCACACCGTCTGCCCCTTCCGCGAACAGGAGTCACTGATGCGCGTCGTCGTCGTGGGACAGGGATACGTCGGACTGCCGCTGGCCATCCGGGCCGCCGAAGTCGGACACCAGGTGATCGGCTACGACGTGGACGCGCGGCGGGTCAAGAGCCTCGCCGCCGGCGAGTCGTACGTGGAGGACGTCTCCTCCGAACGGCTGAGCCGCGCGCTGGAGCGCGGCAGCTACCGGGCGAGCGAACTCGCCCGGGACTGCGGCGGCTTCGACGTCGCCGTCGTCACCGTCCCCACCCCGTTACAGGAAGGCGCACCCGACCTGCGCTACATCGAGGAGTCGGCCCGCACCCTGGCCCGCTTCCTGCGTCCCGGCGCCACCGTCGTACTGGAGTCCACCACCTACCCCGGCACCACCGAGGAGCTGTTCGCGCCGATCCTGGAGGACGGCTCCGGGCTCACCGCCGGGGTCGACTTCCACCTCGGCTACAGCCCCGAGCGCATCGACCCCGGAAACACCGTATGGGGCTTCCAGCAGACGCCGAAGGTCGTCTCCGGCGTCGACGCCGCCTCGCTGAAGGCCGTCGAGGCCTTCTACGCCGACCTCGTCGACACCACCGTGCCGGTGCGCTCGCCCAAGGAGGCCGAGCTAGCCAAACTGCTGGAGAACACCTTCCGGCACGTGAACATCGCCCTGGTCAACGAGATCGCGATGTTCGCCCGCCACCTCGACATCGACGTGTGGCAGGCCATCGAAGCGGCCTCCAGCAAGCCCTTCGGCTTCATGAAGTTCACCCCCGGCCCGGGGGTCGGCGGTCACTGCCTGCCCATCGACCCCTCGTACCTGTCCTGGCGGGTACAGCGCGAACTCGGCCAGAGCTTCCGCTTCGTCGAGCTCGCCAACGACATCAACAGCCACATGCCCGAGTACGTGACCCGCCGCGTCATCGACGCCCTCAACGCCAAACGCCGCTCCGTCAACGGCTCCCGGATCCTGCTGCTCGGGCTGGCGTACAAGAAGAACACCGGCGACGCGCGGGAGTCGCCGGCCGTGCGCATCTCCCAACTGCTCCTCGACATGGGCGCCAAGGTCCGCGCGGCCGACCCGCACGTGGTGGAGAGCATCAAGGTCGACGCGCGCCTCGTCCGGGTCGAGCCGACCCGCAAGGAGCTCGCCGCCGCCGACGTCGTGGTCCTGCTCACCGACCACGACTCCTTCGACTACCAGATGGTCACCGAGCACGCCTCGTTCGTCCTCGACTGCCGCAACCGGGTCTCCGGTCCGACCGTGGAGGTGCTCTGAAACCGTGACGAGGATCGTCTGCGTCGCCGGAGCGCGCCCCAACTACATGAAGATCAAACCGGTGATGGACGCACTGGAGCGCCGCGGCGCCGAGGTGGTCCTCGTCCACACCGGCCAGCACTACGACGAGTCCATGAACGGCGTCTTCTTCCGCGACCTGGGCATCCGCGCCCCCGACCGGTACCTGGGCGCCGGGTCCGGCAGCCACGCCCAGCAGACCGGGCGGGTCATGGCCGCCTTCGAGCCGCTGCTCGACGAGCTGGCACCGGACGCGGTCGTGGTCGTCGGTGACATCAACTCCACCCTGGCCTGCGCCCTGGTGACCGCGAAGGCCGGCCCGCTGCTCGCCCACGTCGAGGCCGGACTGCGCAGCCGCGACTGGAGCATGCCGGAGGAGGTCAACCGGGTCGCCACCGACCGGGTCAGCGACTACCTGCTGGCCCCCTCGCCCGACGCGGCCGCGAACCTGCGGGCGGAGGGGTACCGCGAGGACCAGATCCACGTCGTGGGCAACGTCATGATCGACACCCTCCTCGCCAACCTCGACCGGGCCAGGGAGTCCGACGTCCTGGACCGGTACGGGCTGACCCGGGGCGGGTACGGCCTGGTCACCCTGCACCGGCCGGCCAACGTCGACGACCCCGGGGCCCTCCGCGGCCTGCTGAAGGCCCTCGGCGAGATCGCCGGCCGCTGCCCGCTGCTGCTGCCCGTGCACCCGCGGGCCGCCGAGCGGCTGGCCGAACTCGGCGTGCCCGGCGGCATCCGGCTCGTACCGCCCGCCGGGTACCTCGACTTCATCGCCCTGCAGGACTCGGCCCGCCTGGTCCTCACCGACTCCGGCGGCATCCAGGAGGAGACCACCGCCCTGGGCGTGCCCTGCGTGACCCTGCGGGAGAACACCGAGCGCCCCATCACCGTCACGGAGGGGACCAACGTACTCGCGGGCACGGACCCGGAACGCATCACCGACACCGTGAACCGGGTACTGGACGACCCGCCCGCACCCCGCTGCCCCGAGCTCTGGGACGGCCGCGCGAGCGACCGCATCGCGCGGGTCCTGCTGGACGGGCCGCCCGCGCACACCCGGCTCCGGCCCACCGACCTCGTCCCGCCACCGGCGGGCCCGGGGACACACCGACCGTAACCACGGCGACAGCCGTGTCACCACCGCGATGAAGAGCGGCCGCGCGTCGGGGACGACGACGGGGCCGCGAGGGGGAAGACCATGGATCTCGCGGAGATCTGGCGGGTCATGCGCAGGCGCTGGTACGTCCTGCTGCCCGGACTGCTGCTCTCGGCGGCGCTGACCGCCGGCGTGTACCTGCTGGTCCCGGTGGAGTACGTGTCACAGAGCACGGTGACCCTGCTCAACTCGAAGAAGGCCACGGTGGCCTTCGACGGCAACCCCTTCCTCAGCACCCAGGCGTCGCTCACCGGCATGGCCGACGGCCTGGCCCGCAACCTCAACTCCGACGACGCCGCCGCCGACCTCAAGGCGCTCGGCGTCACCGGACTGCACGAGGCGGAGATCGCCGACAACGCCCAGGGGCCGTTCCTGTGGCTGAGCGTCACCGGAACCGACCCGGCCGCCGTCCTGAAGTCGGACGAGCTGTTCACCGCCTACGCGGAGAAGCGGCTGCAGGAGTTCCAGACCCAGCAGTCGGTGACCCCGGAGGCCATGATCCGCATGACCACGATCGTGCCGCCGCAGAAGGCGGAGCCGCAGACCAAGACCCGGCTCCAGTACCTGGTCATGGCTGGGGTGCTGGGCTTCGTACTGAGCCTGGTGGCCACCTTCTTCGTCGAGGCCCGGCGGCGCAGGACGACCGGGCCCGGCCGGCACCGCCCCTCCGCGCCCGAGGGGGCCGGACTTGAAGGTGCCGGCATCGCACCGGCCAGGGAGGCCGGACCCGTACCGTCGGGAGCCGCCGCACCCGTGACGGCCGATGCCGCCGGGTCGCCGTGACCGGCCCGGGCACCGGAACCGGAACCGGAACCGGAACGGGCACGGAGACCACCGCCCCGGCGGCGCCCCCACTCGGCCGGAAGGTCGGCACGGCCGCACGGTGGAGCCTGGTCAACACCGTCGTCATGCGCCTCGGCAACTTCGTCACCGGCATCATCCTCGCCCGGTTCTTCCTCGGGCCCGAGGCGTGGGGCGTCTACGGGATCGCCCAGACCGTCCTGCTGGTCCTGCTCTCCGCGAACGAGCTCGGCGTGTCCCTCGCCATCGTGCGCTGGGAGGGCGACCCGCGCCGCTTCGCCCCCACCGTCCTGACCCTCAGCGCCGTCTCCAGCTGTCTGCTGTACGCCGCCCTGTTCGCGGCGGCGCCCGCCGTGGCCCGGGTCCTCGGCTCGCCGGAAGCCTCCGGCGTGCTGCGCGTGATGTGCGTGTGCGTCGTCCTCGACGGGCTCTCCCAGATCCCCGCGGGCTTCCTCACCCGGGAGTTCGCGCAGGGCCGGCGGATGGCCGTCGACGGGCTCAACTTCGTCCTCAGCACCGCCGTGACCCTGCTGCTCGCCGTGCAGGGCTGGGGCGCCATGAGCTTCGCCTGGGGTTCCGTCGTCGGCAACGCGGCCGCGCTCGCCGGTTGCTGCCTGGCGGCGCCGGGCACCCTGAAGTTCGGCTGGGACCGGGAACAGGCGCGCGCACTGCTCCGGTTCGGGCTCCCGCTCGCCGGGGCCAGCATGCTCGCCCTCGCCGTCGTCAACGTCGACACCATGGTGGTGGGCTCCACCCTGGACCAACTCGCCCTGGGCTTCTACGTGCTGGCGTTCAACATCTCCGGCTGGCCCGTACGGATCATCTCCGAGGCGGCCCGCCGGGTCTCCTTCGCGGGATTCTCCCGACTGGCCGACGCCCCGGGGGCGCTGGCGGCCGGATTCGGCCGGGCCCTCGGCGTCGTGATGACGGGCACCGTCCCGCTCTGCGTGCTGCTCGCCGCCCTCGCCGCCCCGATCGTCGAACTCGTCTACGGCGCGCGCTGGTTGCCCGCCGCCGCGGCGCTGCCCTGGCTGATGGCGCTCGGCCTGGTCCGCATCGTCTGCGAACTCGCGTACGACTGCCTGGTGGCCATCGGGCGCCGCCGCTCGCTCATCGCCGTCCAAGGGCTGTGGCTCCTGCTCCTGATCCCCGCGCTGGTGGTCGGAGCCGGCTCCGCCGGGATCGTGGGGGTGGCCCAGGGCCACGTCCTGGTGGCCGGCGCCGTCGTGGTCCCCGTGTTCCTGATCGCCCTGCACCGCGGCGGCATCGGCCTGGGCACCGTCGCGCGGGCCTGCGCCTGGCCCTTCCTCGGCGGCGCGGTGATGGCCGCGGTGGTCCTCGGCCTGGAGCGCCTCCTCGGCGACGGGGTCCTCGCGCTCCTCGCGACCGGGGCCGCCGGAACCCTCTGCTACGTCCTGTGCGTCCTGCCCAGCCGCGCGTTCCTGCGCGGCCGGGGCTCGGCGGCGGGCACGGCGGAGCCCGGCACGACGGGCGCCGACACCGCCGGCCCGGACTCCGCCGGCCCGGACTCCGCCGGCCCGGACTCCGCCGGGTCCGACACCACCCGGCCCGGTACCGCCGCGTCCGCCGCCCCGGTCCGCGGGTAGCCGGCCGTGGCCGTGAGACACCGCCGGAAGGTCCTGGGGTCGTGGCTGCTCGCCGCGGTTCTGTTGGCCGCCGCCCTGGCCCTGTTCCGCGCCGACCGCACCGGGTCGGGCGAGCCCGCGGCCGTGCCCTGCCCGGACAGCGCCCTGGAGTGCCCGGGGACGACCGGTACGCCCGGGCCGCCCACCGCCGGCTCCACCGCCGGGGCGTCCGCGAGCCCCTCCGCGTCCGGCACGGCGAGCCCGACGGCCACGCCGGGCGCCCCCTCCACGACGTCCTCGAAGGGGGCGGGGGAGCCACCTCCCGCGACCGCCGCCTGCTCCTCGCCCGGGGCCTGCGGATTCCCCGACGCCCGGACCACCGGCCCCCGCATCCCCCTGGAGCGGCACGACACGGGGAACATGTCCGTCAAGACCGACGGCACGGTCATCCGGGGCTGGGACATCCGCGGTTCGCTCGACGTCTACGCGAACGACGTCACCGTCATCGACAGCCGGATCACCTCCACCAACTGGTGGGGGATCAACCTGCGCCCCGGCTTCAGCGGACTGAAGGTCCTGCACACCACCATCACCGCGCTGCCGGGCAAGGGCCCCGACAACGGAGGAGTGAACTACGCGGTGTCGAACATGGGCGTCAGCTCCGTCGAGGTCGGCTGGTGCGACATCTCCGTGTTCGGCAACGCCCTGTCCATGGGGCAGGGCGACCTGCACGACAACTACGTCCACGACATCGTCGCGTTCCGCAACCTGGGCGGCGAGTGGCAGCACACCGACGCCGTGATCAGCGGCGGCGGCAACAAGGGCCGGCTGACCGTCCGCCACAACACCCTGCTGAACCCCGTCCCCGTCGACCGGGGCGCCACCGCGGCCGTCGGCCTGTTCGCCGACACCGGGGTCGTCTCCTCCGTCGTCGTCGACCGCAACTGGCTGGCCGGGGGCGCGTACGCCCTCTACGGCGGCGGCCCCGGCGCGACCGGCATCCAGGTCACGGACAACGTGTTCTCCACCCAGTACCACCCGGCCGCAGGCGCCTACGGGGCGGTGACCGCCTGGAACGCGGACGGCGCCGGGAACGTGTGGCGGGGCAACCGCATGTCCGACGGCAGACCCGTCGTGCCCGCACCCGCGCCCTGACCCCGCACCCGAACCGAGAGGACACGATGCGCCGCATCGCCCGCGCCCCCTGGGACCTGCTCAAGCGGGCCTTCGGCTGGCTGGTGCTCTTCGAGGCCAGGAACAAAGTCCTGCTGGCCCCCTCCGCCCTGCGGCTGCGCCGCTTCGAGGACGCCGAGACCACCCGGCTCGCCGCCTCCCTGGGCCGGCCCCCGACCGCCCTGGTCGCCACCGTGATCGCCACGCACCGGCGCCCCGAGGCACTGCGCGCGGCCGTCCGCTCGGCGCTCGCCCAGACGGTGGCCGACCAGGTGGTCGTCGTCGTGGACGACGGCGCCGGACTGGCCGGACTCCCCGACGACCCAAGGCTGTTCGCGGTCTCCCTGGCCCGTAACACGGCGACCGCCGGAGTCGTGCGCAACGTGGGGATCCGGCTGACCCGGTCGCGGTACGTGGCCTTCCTGGACGACGACAACCTGTGGGAGCCCGACCACCTGGAACAGGCCCTCGCGGTGCTGGAGTCGGCCGGCGGGCCCGACGCCGTCTACACCGCGCTGCGCAGGGTGCTGCCCGACGGCTCCGAACGGGACGTCCTGTCCGTGCCGTTCGACCGCCGCCGGGCCGCCCACGAGGCCTTCCTCGACACCAACGCCTTCGTGGCGCGCCGCAACCGGTCCCTGTACTTCAGCCGGCTGAAGCGCACCCCCGAAGTGCTGCCCCGCGAGGACTGGGAGCTGGTCCGCCGCTACAGCCGCCGGTACGAGGTGCGCCACCTGCCCCGCCCCACCGTGCGCTACCTCGTCAACCCGGAGAGCTTCTACACCGCCTGGGACGGTGCGCGGCCCTCCGGGTGACGCCGGCCCGGCCCGGCCGGGGGCCGGCCCCGCCCGTCAGGGGCCGGGTGTGGCGCGCAGCGCGGACCGGCCGGCCAGCGCCCGGGCGGCCGCCAGGCTCGCGGGCCGGCCGAGCAGCGCCCGCGAGGCCTCCCGCAGCAGCACGGCCGCGCGGAACGCGGCCGTCGCCGCGGCCCCGTGCCTGCGCCCGTACAGCCGTACGCGGTTCAGGGTCAGCAGGGTCCACAGGCGCGGGGAGACCTGCGAGTCCCCGCCGAGGTGGGTCGCGGAGGCGGCGGGCTCCAGCCGGGTGACGAAGCCGAGGTCGCGGGCCCGCAGGCAGTAGTCGGTCTCCTCCGAGTAGAGGAAGAAGGACTCGTCCCAGGCCCCGCACGCCTCCAGGCAGCCGGGGGAGAGCGCCATCAGCGCGCCCGTCGCCCAGTCCGCGACCGTCGCCCGCCCGTACGCGGCCGGGTCGGTGACCAGTTCGCTCCAGAGCGGGAAGCGCCCGGCCCGGCGGTTGCCCAGCACGGCCTCGCCGAGCGCCCGGGTCACGCGCGACTCGCGCCGCAGCGAGTACACGGGCGTGCGGCCGCCCTCCTCGTAAAGCAGCGGGACGCTGATCCCGACGCGGACGCCGCCGTCGAGCGGGGCGTCGAGGGCGTCCACGAGCAGTTCGGCGCAGCCCGGCCGCATCCGGATGTCGGGATTGCAGACCAGGGCGGCCCCGAAACCGCCCTCCCACGCGGCGGCGGCTCCGAGGGCGGCGTTCACCCCGGCCGCGTAGCCGGCGTTGCGGCCGGTCTGGACGATCGTCGTGTCGGGCGCGAGGGAGCGGACCAGGTCCACGGTGCCGTCGGCCGAGTCGTTGTCGGCGACGACGAGGCGCCAGTCCAGGCCGGCCATGCCCTCCGGGAGGGAGGCGAGGAACTCCGGCAGCACCTTGGCGCTGTTCCAGGTGACGACGAGGACGGCTACGGGGCCGCCGCGACCCGGGACGGGGCCGTGGGCTCCGGAGCGCGGGGACCCGGGACGGGGGGAGCCGGGGTGGCGGGAGGACATGGGGACTCCACGGTTCGGGGCTTCGGCGTCGCGCGCCGGATGAAGCCGAGGTAGCTGCCTCCGGCGGCGGTCGTCAGGAAGAACATCCCGGCGAACATCGGGAAGCTGAGGGCGTCGAAGGTGGCGGCGCTGACCAGGGAGACGAGGGTCGAGGCGAAGAACGCCTGCCCGAGCTCGCGGTCCGACTCGCTGTCGGCCAGCCGGCGGATGGCGCCGCCCTGGTGGATGCCGGTGAAGAAGAGCGCCAGGAGCGCGACCAGCCCCAGGAATCCCATCTCGGCCAGCGTCAGCATGTACTGGTTGTCGGTGAAGAAGTAGAGCTCGGGCAGGAAGGTGCCGAAGCCCTGCCCGAACAGCGGGCGCTGGTCGAGGTACGGGACGATCGCGCTGTACTTGACGGTGCGGGCCTGGGTGCTGCTGTCGGAGTTCGACAGGAAGGACCCGAACAGCGTGGTGATGGTGCCGATCAGTCCGGGGACGACGACCTTGAAGCACGCCACCGAACCGAGGAGCAGGCCGACCGCCGCCCACCGCCGCTCCGGCTTCCAGCGCACCACCATCACCAGGACCACGATGAGCGCTCCGATGATCGAGGTCCGCGACACCGTCAGCGGCAGGGCGCCGCCCATCAGGACCACCGGCCCCCAGCGGCGCCAGCCGCTCAGGTGGCGGCGTACCGGGTCGAAGGCCTGCTGCACGGCGAACGGCAGCAGGAGGGCGAGCATCCCGCCGAACTCCAGGGGCTGAGCCGTCGTGGAGCGCGGCCGGGTGAACGAACCGCGGTCCAGGGTGGTGATCTGGGCGACGCTCGACTGGAGTCCGGGGATGCTGATGCGGTCGGCGATGTTCGTGGCGGTGAAGAAGTCGTAGTAGCCGATGGCGGCCACCACCGCCCCCATCACCACGGCCCGGCGCAGCAGGACGTCCAGCCGTTCCCGGGACTGGATGCCGGCGGAGACCAGCACCACCAGCGACACCCAGACCAGCAGTCCGATCAGTCCGCGGTCCGCCGCGAGGACCTCCTTGTGCGAGCTGCCCCGGGAGGCGTTCGCCAGGTACGAGGCCAGCACCGCGACCGTCAGCAGGCACATCACCACCCGGGGCAGCCGGGTGCCCGGCGCCGGCCTGATCCGCCCGGTGATCCAGGTCGCCAGGTACCAGAACAGGCACAGGAGCGCGAACACGTTGGCCGGGGTCCCCACGCCGCCCATGCCCGGCAGGGTCAGGTTCGAGGGAATGAAGAAGGCCAGCGCCAGGTAGCCGCTGAGCAGTGCGGTCGCGTCCAGCGGCCGGCCCCGCGGCCGTCTGCGCGGGCGCCGTGCCGGTGTCGCGTCCCGGGCGGTCCCGCGGGCGTCCGGGGCCGCCGCGCGCCTGCGGCGGCGGGCGGTCAGCAGGCTCTCCGCGACGAAGGACAGTGCGAACCCGGCGGTGGTGCCCAGGATGACCACGCCCAGCACCTGCTGGTAGCGGCTCTTGAGCTGCGGCACCGGGGTCTGCGGCAGGACCACGGGGGCGGTCTGCACGAAGTACGCGGGCTGGACCTTCGCGGCGGCCTGCAACGCGTTGAGCTGCTCCCCGGCGAAGGCGGTGAGCGTGCTCGTCTCCTCCAGCACCTTCGACCGGTCGAACCCGGTGACGGTGAGCGTCAGCATCGGCCCCGAGGTGTTCGCCGCGAACCCGACCGTGTAGGGGTCCGTCACGCCCAGGCCCTGGAGGTCGCGCGCCGCGTCCGTCCCCGACAGCGTTCTGATGAGCACGTCCGCCGTCACGACCAGCGAACCGCCGGCGTTCGAGATGGGATTGCCGAAGGCGGGGGCCAGTTCGGCCACCGCCGTGGAGTCCAGCAGCGCCACGGAACTCTGCGACTGGTAGGCCACCGGCACCGACCGGTACAGGTGCAGGCCCGCGAGGAGGCTCAGGACGGTCAGGGGCACCATCACGTACCAGCGTCGGCGCAGGACCGCGCCTATCTCACCGATGGTCATGAACGCCCCTGCGATATAAGGGATTTGATGGCGATGTGAGCACTGAACTGCGAGGATCGACCGCGATGGAAGGAATCCCCTTGTCGCCTGGTGAGTTGGTCCGCGCGCTGCGTCGGCGCTGGTACGTCCTGGTCGTGGCGATGGCGCTCGCCGCCTTCGGGGCCCAGCAGGTGCTGCGCCCCTCCCCGACGTACCTGAGTTCGGCGATCGTCGTCCTCAAGCCACCGGTGACCGGGAGCCAGCCGAATCAGCTCGCCAACCTCCAGCCCCCGCTCGCCGCCGTCTCCTACGCGGCGGTGCAGCAGCTGGACTCGGCCGCGGGCCGCGCCGAGTTGAGGACGGCCGGGGTCGACGGCGCGTACCGGCTGATCCCGCGCAACAGCGGTACCAGCGTCACCCCGCGCTACCTGATCCCCTCGTTGCAGGTCCAGGCGGAGCAGGCCGATCCGATGGCGGCCGACGAGACCGTGCGCGCGATCATCGAGGTGTACACGAAGCACCTGACGGACATGCAGACGCAGCAGGGCATACCGGAGCCGGCGCGGATGAGCGTCACGGTCCTCGTGCCGCCCACGGCCGTCGCCCAGGCCGGAACCAAGAGCCGCGGACTCGCCGGAACGGCGCTGCTCGCCGCGGTCGCCGGCGTGGCGGCGGCCCTGTGGACCGATCAGGTCCTGACGCGCCGCAGCCGGCGCCGGCGCCGCAGCGCCGACGCCGGTCCGGACCGACCGGCCGAGGACCGGGTCCCGGCCGCCGCGGCGTCCCGCTGAGGCAGCGGGACGCCGGGCGGCCCGGACGGAGCAGGTGGAGCGGTGGTGCTGGCGGTTCATCAGATCCCTCGGCGCTTCCAGGACTTCCACCACAGCCACTCGCGCCCCCGGTCGGCGACGGCCGAGAGCACCAGCGGCTGGAGGTACGGCATGAGGCGTGCCCCGACGCGCCGGCGCAGGCGCAGCGCCCGGTACTCGGCGAGCGAGGTGTAGCCCGGCAGGCACTCGGCGGCGAACGCCTCCAGCTCCTCGACCGGCACCACCCCGGTGCGGCCCCGGTCGTACGCCCGGTAGGCGCGGCGCAGCGCGTACCGGGCGAGCCGGGTGCGCGCCGCGAGCGAGAGCCGGCCGGCCTCCGGGAGCAGCCCCGCGCACTTGACGAGCACCGAGTCGAAGGCGACGAGGCGCTGGCGCAGGTCGTCGAGCTGGCCGCCGAAGTCCGTGGTGGACATGTTGTCGCCGTGGACGCGGTAGAACGCCTGGTCGGCGCCCCGGACGTAGCCCACGTCGGCGTGGGCCGCGAGCCGCATCCACATCTCGATGTCCCCGGCGTGCGGGAGGTCCGGATCGTAGCCGCCGACCTTGCGCTGGAGGCTGGTGCGGACGACCACCTCGGGTGAGGTGATGCAGCCGGTGCCCTCCCGGAAGCGCCGCTCCAGCCACCACCGGCCGGGGTAGACCACCGAACCGGTGCTCCGGGTGCGGGCCGCCGGCAGCGGGCCGCCGTGCCGGAACCGCAGCGGCCTGCCGTAGCAGAAGCCGGCCTCCGGATGCGCGTCGAGCACGGCCGCGGCCCGGACCAGGGCCCCCGGGACCAGTCGGTCGTCCGCCGAGAGCAGGGCCACGTAGTCCCCGTCGGCCCACTCCAGCAGCCCCTCGTTGTACGTCGCGATGTGGCCCCGGTTCTGCTCGTGGACCCGTACCTCGATCCGCGGGTCCGCGGCCGCCAGGGCGCGGGCGACGTCCGCGGAGTCGTCGGGGGAGGCGTCGTCGATGATCAGCACCCGGACGTCGACGCCCTCCTGTTCGTCCAGGACGCTCTTGACGCAGTCGGCCAGGAAGTGGCCGTACTTGTAGCAGGGGATCACCACGCTGACGGTGCTCACCGGCCGGACACCTCCGTCGAGCCGTCCGACCGGACGCCGGCCGGCGGCGTGGTCGTGAACACCGGGCCGACCCAGTAGTTCACCGAGCCGAAGGTGTTCGTCGGGAAGGCGGTGGCCGCCCCGTACTTGTAGAGGCCGTTGGCGCCGCCGCTCCCGTCGGCCGGTGCCACCAGCGGGTAGGAGCGGTGCGCGGCGCCGAAGTAGCCGCCGTCCACCGAGTACCTGCCGTTCGGGGCGTGGTAGGAGGCCACGTACGTGGTGCCCGCGGTGATCGGGACCGGTGTGGTGAAGTGGAGCTGCTGCCAGCCCGACAGGGTCTCGCTGCCGAACGTGCCGGTGGCGAGGAGCGTGCCGGTGGCGGACCACAGGCTGCCGGTGTGGACGCCGGTGTTGCCGGGGCCCTTGTAGAAGGTGACGCCGGTGACGTAGCCGCTCACCGCGGACTGGAAGCGGGTCCCCAGCTCCACCGAGTTGGTGTCGTCGCCCACATTGGCCGTGCTCGGCTGGGCGGCGGGCCCCCACAGGGTGCACGGGCAGGTCACCGCGGGCGGACTCGCACTGGTGGTGAAGTTCCACGTCAGCGGCGCCGCCATGGAGTTGCCCCACAGGTCGGAGGCCTGGACGGACGCCGTGTAGGTGGAGTTCAGGCCCAGTTCGCCGGACGGGGTGAAGGTCGCGCTGTTCGCGGCGCTGAGCACCTTGGTGCCCGGGACGGTGGCGCCGCCCGCGTCCTTCAGGGTGAACACCAGCGTGTCAGCGTCGATGCCCTCGCTGAAGGTGGCCTTGACGGCCGACGTGATCGGGGTGCCGGTCGCCGAGGACTGCGGCGTGGTCGAGGTCACCGTCGGCGGGGTGGTGCTCGCGGTGGCCGTGTCCAGGACCGCGTCCACCCAGTAGTTGCTGCCGGCCGATGCCGTGGAGGGGAACCCGCCCGTGCCGCTGTAGCGATAGACGCCGTTGCCGCCGTCCGTACCGGAGCGCAGCGCGGTCAGCGGGGCCAGCCCCGCGTCGCCGGCCGCGAAGGTGGTGTCGAAGGAGTAGCCGCCGTTGGGAGCGAAGTAGGAGGCGATGTACGTGGTGTTGGCCTTGACCGGGACCGGCGAGGAGAAGTTCAGCTGCTGCCAGCCGGACGCCGTCTCGTTGGTGAAGGTGCCGGTGGCCAGGCGCTGGCCGGTGCGGCTCCACAGGCTGCCGGTGTGGGTGCCGGTGTTGGCGGGGGACTTGTAGAAGCGGACCCCGGTGATCGAGCCGGGCGCCGACGAGCGGATCTTCACCCCGAGCTCGACCGCGCTGCCGTCACCGGCGTTGACCGTGCCGGGTACGGCCGCGGCCGGCCAGACGGTGCACGGGCACTGCTGGGGGCCCACGGTCAGCGGCACGGTGGTCGTGGTGCCCGTGTTGACGCTGTCGTCCACCGCGCGCACCTTGATCTGCGCGGGTCCGGGGACGGTCGGGGTCCACTTGTAGCTCCAGGACGCGATGCCCGTGGTGGCCTTCCAGGTGGTCCCGCCGTCGGTGGAGACCTCCACCCGGGCCACCACGCCGCCGCCGCTGTCACCGGCGGTGCCGGTGACGGTCACGGGACGCAGCGCCGGCACGGTGGCGTTCGCCGCCGGGCTCGTCACCGTGATGACCGGGCCCGTGGTGTCCGTGGAGGCGGTCGCGGCGACCAGGTCGCCCTGCAGCGACTTGGGCTGGACGCCCATGTCGGCGAACACGTTCACCGTGGCCTGCTGCATGCGCTTGTCGGCGGTGACCACCGCGTCGTCCGGATTGCCGGTCGGCATGTTCGTCAGGCCCCAGGACCACTGCACCGTGCCCGACCCGAACACCAGCGCGCGGGAGGTCGGGTCGCGGAAGGCGACCAGGCTGTGCGTCGCGGTGCCGTTGCCGTACGTGTTGCCGTAGTCCAGGAGGAGCTTGCCGTCGTTGATGTCCACCGTGGTGGACGACATCTGGATCTGGCCCGGCGGCCGGTGCCCGTCCTCCACGTCGCTGTCCCACTCGTAGCCGAGCGTGCCGGCCGGGAACGTGGCCGTCTGGGTGGGGGTGAGGTCCGCGACGGTCGTGCCCCGCCACAGCCGCATCTTCGCGAAGGCGCCCGGCACGGTGATCGCGTCACTGCGGTAGCCGTTCACGCTGAACAGCGAGCCCGTCAGCTGGTTCTGCGGCTGGAACGGCCGCCCGTCGGTCGCGCTGGCCGGGTCCATGAACGTACCCGTCCAGATTCCGCTCGGGTCGGGGATGCCGTTCGGCTGCGGGAAGGACAGCTTGGTCTCCTTGTAGCAGACAAGCGTCCGGTTGGCGGTGTCGGCACCGTCGATGCTCGGCGCCAGGCGCGTCTTCCAGAAGACCTCGTTGCCGGCGAAGTACGTCTGGTGCTGTCCGGCACGGCGCGCGTTCAGCGCGTTCGTGAACTGGTCCTGCGTCCAGTACTCGTCGTGCCCCGAGGACATGAACACCTTGTGGTTGCCCAGCTGCGCGGCCCCACGGGTCGACATGTCGATGCCGGACATGTAGCTGACGTCGTAGCCGTTGCGCTCCAGCCAGGCGATCATCTGGAACTCGGACCCGTAGATCCCGTTCTCCCCGCCGATGTCCATCGGCCGGTTGTAGCTGACCTCGTACGCCCGGCCGTCAGGGGCGGGCCCGCCGCCGTCGTACAGGTCCTGGCCGCCGTAGTTGTTGTACGCCTGCCAGGTCTGGTCGGCGGTCTGCACCAGGATGTCGGAGTGGCTGGCGTCGTTGCGGACCACGAACGGATAGGGCATCACGCCGTTGCCGTCCGCCTGGTCGAAGTTGGCCACGTACAGGCCGGACACGGCGTCGGCCGGCACGCTCCACGTCGCGGTCACCGGCCAGTTGCCGCAGTCGACCAGGCCCGTGGACGGCTTGGTGGTGCAGCTGCCCGGGTTCGCGCCCGGCGCGAAGTTCGCCGGATACGTCTGGGCCGCCTGCGCCGCGGTCGACAGCATCCGCGCCCCGTCGCCCCCGTAGTGGCCCAGCCGGTAGACCGAGACCTTGTACGCGGTCGGCGACTGGACCTTGAACTGGACTGTTTCGCCCGCCTGAACGCTCATCTGGGCGCTGAAGCCCTTGATGTCGCCGTAGGCGCTGGGCGCGAACCAGTCGGACATCGGGGTGCCCGGTTTGGAGTTCTCGCACACGATCGCGTTCGAGCCGGGACCGCAGGGGTCGGCAGCGCCGGCCACCGCGGACGGAGGTAAGACCGTGGCCATCAGGGTCGCGACCACGGTGAAGAGACCGTACCGGAGCAGCCTTGTCCGTCTGTTCATCTGTACCTCTGTACCTTTTGGTTGCGTCAGCGCAGGGCGTTGGTGAGCGCGTCCACGACCCGCTGCTGTTGAGCGGCGGTGATCTGCGGGAAGAGCGGCAGGGAGAGCATCCGGTCCGCGGCCCGCTCGGCGTGCGGGAAGTCGCCCCGGACGTGGCCGAGGTGCCGGAAGGCCGGGGTGAGGTGGACGGGTGCCGGATAGTGCACGCCGGCGCCGATCCCCTCCGCGTTGAGCTTGCCGACGACGGCGTCGCGGTCCGCGCCGTCGACCCGTACGACGTACAGGTGCCACACGTGGACGTTGCCGCCCGCGGTGACCGGCAGGGTCACGCGCCCGGTGGCCGCCAGGCCGCCCAGCAGCGCGTCGTACCGGGCGGCGGCGGCCCGGCGGGCCGCGTTGCCGTCGGCGAGCCGGGCCAGCTTCGCCCGCAGGACCACGGCCTGCAGTCCGTCGAGCCGGCTGTTGAAACCGGCCACGTCGTGCCGGTACTTGGCGACCCCGCCGTGGTTGGCGAACGCCCGTACCAGGTCCGCCGCCTCCTCGTCGTCGGTCACCACCGCGCCGGCGTCGCCGTACGCGCCGAGGTTCTTGCCCGGGTAGAAGCTCGTCGCCGCGATGGTGCCGCTGCCCGCGGAGCGGCCGTCGCGGGTCGCGCCCTGGCTCTGCGCGGCGTCCTCGACGAGCCTGACGTGCGCCGGCAGCCCCGCGGCGAGCGCCGCGGTGTCGGCGCACTGCCCGTACAGGTGCACCGGGACCACGGCGCGCGTGGCCGGCCCGACCGCGTCGAGCGCGGCCGCGGGATCCAGCAGCAGGGTGTCGGGCAGGCAGTCGGCCGGCACCGGCCGCGCGCCGATGCGGGCGACGGCGCCCGCCGTGGCGATGAAGGTGTTCGCGGGCAGCACCACCTCGTCGCCGACACCCACCCCGGCGGCGCGCAGCGCCAGTTCGAGGGCGTCGGTGCCGTTGGCGACGCCCACGCAGTGCCCGACCCCGGCGAACGCGGCGTACTCGCGCTCGAACGCGCGGACCTCCTCACCGCCGATGAAGGCGGTGCCGGCCAGCACGCGGTCGA
Organism: Streptomyces sp. NPDC058619; assembly: GCF_042717785.1. Classification (NCBI taxonomy): domain Bacteria; kingdom Bacillati; phylum Actinomycetota; class Actinomycetes; order Kitasatosporales; family Streptomycetaceae; genus Streptomyces; species Streptomyces sp. NPDC058619. The sequence continues at coordinate 56,532 of NZ_JBHXQN010000007.1, read as the reverse complement.
AGCCGGCGCGCACCTCCGCGGCGACCTCGGCGTGGGCCGCCTTCAGGTCGACGAGCGGTATCTGGTTCATGTGACTGGACTCCCCATCCGTGTCTCCGGCCGCCGGCCGGTCTCCTCCCCGCCGGCCCGCAGCTCGTCGAGCGCCGGACCCCCCGCCCCGCGCAGCCGGCGGGCGGGGCTGCCGGCCCACACCTCGCCGGGCGGCACGTCGGCCAGGACCGTACTTCCCATCCCGGTCAGCGACCACGCGCCGACCGTCGTGTACTCGCGGACCAGCGCGCCCGCGCCCACGTACGCCCCGCGCCCCACCCGCACCCCGCCGCCGAGGCGGACCCCCGAGGCCAGCGTGGCGAAGTCCCCGACCGCGTCGTCGTGGGTGAGGACCACCTGCGGCATCACCGCCACGTGCGACCCGACCCGTACGCGGGCGGTCAGCACGCTGTGCGCGAGCAGCACCGAGCCCGCCCCGAGCACCGAGGACCGGGACACCACCGCCGTGGGGTGGACCACCGTCGCGTACCGGTTCACGGTCAGCCCCAGCCGCCGCACCAGGCGCGCCCGCACGGCGTAGTCGCGCGGACTGCCGACGCAGACCACCACCCGGGCCGAACGCAGCTCGTGCACCCGGTCGCAGCCGCCGAGCACCGGCACCCCGTCCACCTCCGCGCCGTCCAGCGCGGGGTCGTCGTCGAGGTGCCCCAGGAGCCGCCAGCGCGGGGCGGATCCGTACGCCAGGTCGGCGTCGGCCACGTCCCGTACGGCCTGCGCGGTCTCCCGCGCGAACCCGCCCGCGCCGACGATCAGCAGGTCCTCGGTGACCCGGGGCCCGTTCACCCGCCCGCCTGTTCGCGGAGCACCGCCACCACCCGGTCCTGCTGGACCTCCGTCATCGTGTGGAACAGCGGCAGGATCAGCGAGCCGAGGCTGATCCGCTCGGTCACCGGCAGCGGCGCCGCGCCCTGCCCGGAGTACGCCGGCTCCAGGTGCGAGGCCATGATCCCGCGCCGGGCGGAGATCCCGGCCTCGGACAGCGCGGCCAGCAGCGCGTCCCGGCCGACCGGGAAGTCCTGTGCCAGCAGCACCCAGTACGACTGGAAGTTGCCCTCCCCGTGCGCCGGGTCCCGGACCGGACGCAGGCCCGGTACGTCGCGCAGCAGCTCCGCGTACCGGGCGGCCAGCTCCCGCCGCCGGGCCACGATCGCGTCGAGCCTGCCCAGCTGGACCAGGCCGACCGCGGCCTGGATGTCGGTCATCCGGTAGTTGTAGCCGACCTCCAGGTAGCTCTCGGCGATCGGCTTGCTGCTCGCGTGCCGCTGCGCGGCGGACACGTTCATGCCGTGCTCGCGCAGCCGGCGCAGCCGCTCCGCCCACCGGGCGTCGTCCGTGGTCACCATGCCGCCCTCGCCGGTGGTGATCACCTTGCGGGGGTGGAAGGACCAGGCCGCGAGCAGGGCGCCGTGGCCGACGGACTTGCCGCCGACGGTCGCGCCGATGCCACAGGCGGCGTCCTCCACCAGCGGGACCCCCCAGTCGGCGCACGCCGCGCGCAGCGCGTGCACGTCGGCGGGCACACCGCCCTGGTGGACGGCGAGCACCGCCCGGGTCCGGGGGGTGCGGACCGCGTCGACGGTGGCGGGCGTCAGGTTGCCGGTGGCCTCCTCGACGTCCGCGAAGACCGGCTCGGCCCCCACGTAGCGGACGGCGTTGGCGGTGGCGATGAACGACAGCGAGGGCACGACCACCTCGTCGCCCGGACCGAGGTCCAGGGCGATCAGCGCCAGATGCAGGGCGCTGGTGCACGAACTCACCGCGATGCCGTGCTCGGCGCCCACCCGCTCGGCGAAGGCCCGCTCGAAGGCTGCGACCCTGGGCCCCTGGGCGACCCAGCCGGAGAGCACCGCGTCAGCGGCGGCCTTCGCCTCCTCCTCGCCCAGCCACGGCACCATGACGGGGATCCGGTCCGGGGCGGCCGTGTCCGGGGTGGCGTCCGGGGCGGCCGTGTCCGGGGTGGCGGGGGCCGTGTCCGGGGCGCTCATCGGCCCGACCCGGCGGCGGAGGTGCCCGCGGCCGCGTCGGCGGCGCGCTCGGCCCGCCACCAGTCCACCAGGTCGCGCAGCCCGCCGCGCAGGTCGATCTCCGCCGTGAAGCCGAGGCGCTCCGTGGCGCGCGAGGTGTCGGCGAGCCGGCGGGTGACGCCGTTCACCGCGCGCGCGGGCCCGTGCTCCGGCACCAGGCCGTCCGCGCCCATCGCCTCCAGCAGGCCGAGCGCGAGGTCGAGGAGGCTGGTCTCGGTCCCGCTCGCGACGTTGAACACCTCGTCGGTCAGGTCCGACTCCGCGGCCAGCAGGTTGGCCCGGGCGATGTCCCGGACGTGCACGAAGTCCATGGTCTGGGTACCGTCGCCGAGGATCAGCGGCGGCTCGCCGGCGGCGATCCGCTCCATCCAGCGGATGAGCACCTCGGTGTACAGCCCGTGGATGTCCATCCGGGGGCCGTACACGTTGAAGTAGCGCAGCGCGACGTAGTCCAGCCCGTACATCGAGTGGAAGCTGCGCAGCACCCCCTCGTTGAAGGCCTTCGCCGCGCCGTAGAAGGTGTCGTTGTCGTACGGGTGGTGGCGCTCGGTGGTCGGGAAGGTCTCGGCCAGGCCGTACACCGAGGCGGAGGACGAGGCGATCACCTTGCCCACGCCGGCCGCGGCCGCCGCCTCCAGCACGTTGAACGTGCCGTCGACCATGACCTCGTTCGCCAGCCGCGGCTCTTCCGCGCACTGGGTGATCCGGATCGCGGCGAGGTGGAACACCAGGTCGGCGCCCTCCGTCGCCTTGCGCACCGCGGCCACGTCGCGGATGTCGCCCTCGACGACGTCCACCACGCCGCTCGGCAGGGCGCGGGCCAGGTTGGCGGTCCGCCCCCGCACGAAGTTGTCGAGCACCACGATCTCGCGTGCCCCGTTGTCCACCAGGAGGTCCACCAGGTGCGAGCCGATGGTGCCCGCCCCGCCGGTGACCAGAATCCTCTTGCCTCGTACGCTGCTCAACGCCCTGCCCCTACTGAGTCGGTCGTGGTGTTCCCTGTGGTGCCCGGCCGGGCCGTGTCCGGGCCGGCCGGCGCCGCGGCCATGGCGACGGCCGGTGTTGCTTCCGGTGCTGTGTCGGGCGCGATGGCCGGTGTTGCGCCCGGTGTGAAGGCCGTACGAACGGTCAGCGCCCGGTGCGCAGTCCGACGACCGCGCCGCGGAACTCCAGGCTCCGGGAGGCTGCTTCCAGGATGTCCAGCATCTGCAGTCCCGCCCGGCCGTCGGTCAGCGCCGGGCGCCCGTTGCGGATCGCGGCGGCGAACTCCTCGACCATGCTGCGCAGGGCCTCCTTCTCGCCGAGTGCGGGCGCCACCATGTCGCCGGACCGGTAGGACACGAGCATGTCGCGGCGCTCGTCCGCGCCGATCTCCTGCGGGGCGGTCAGATCCACGCCCCGGTCGAACACGGCCACGCGCTGGGTGGGGTTGAGGTCGTCCCACACCAGGGTGCGCTTGGATCCGCCGACCATGGTGGTGCGCACCTTCGTCGGGGACAGCCAGTTGACGTGCACGTGGGCGATGGCCCCGTTGTTGAGCTGGAGCGTCAGATAGGCCACGCAGGACTGCCCGGCCCCGATGGGATCGGCTCCGTGCGCGGCGACGGCGACCGGCCGGACGTGGTCCGGGAGGATGAAGTCGAGGACCGAGAGGTCGTGGGGGGCCAGGTCCCACAGGACGTCGACGTCCTTCTGGACCAGCCCCAGGTTGATCCGGACCGAGTCGAAGAACTGGATGTCGCCGAGTTCGCCGGAGCGGACCATCTCGCGGATCCGCCCCACCGCGGGGGTGTAGCAGTACGTGTGGTCGCACATCAGGGTGAGGCCGCGTTCCTCGGCCTCGTTCACCAGCCGCAGCCCGTCCTCGTACGTGGCGGCGAGGGGCTTCTCCACGAGGACGTGCTTGCCGGCGCGCAGGGCGGCCAGTGCCACGTCCAGGTGGGTGCCGGCCGGGGTGGCCACGGCGACGGCGTCGACGGCCGGGTCGGCGAGGACCGCCGCGTAGTCCGAGGTCGCCTGCACGGTGGAGTACCCGCCGAGCACCTTCCGGGCCCGGTCCTCGTCCAGGTCGCAGAGCCAGCGGAGCCGGAACTCCGGACTCGACTGGAAGTTGCGGACGAGGTTGGGTCCCCAGTACCCGGCGCCGACCACGGCGACGCCTAACGGCCCGGCGGGCTCCCGTCCGGCGGCGCCGGCGTCCCGTCCCGCGTCCTTGGCGGAGTCCTTCACAGCGTTCCCCTTCCCTCCGCGCACGCCGACCGGCGTGTCGCCAACTCATGGCCGGGACGCGTGCGTGGGAAGGAGGTGCCGTCGACGGCAGGCCGGACGCGTGTGCGCGACCGTGCGTGCCCGTTCAACGGTGATGGCCCCCCACAACCGATGCCCTACGTGTTCCGCGTGCTTCCGCCCCCCGGCCGTCCGGCACCCCTCGCCGGTCCGGCCGCCGTGCGCGCCGCCTGTTCCCCCAAGCGGCGCGCCCGTACCGTTTTGCGTGTCGTACGTGTCGTACGTGTCCTGCTGTGCCCTGCGTGATCTGTCGCGTGTGTGTGGTGCGTGGACCGTCGTGCGTGTGGTGCGTGAACCGTCCTGCGTGTTCCGTCCGTTCCGGATCGGTTCCGGCATCGCCGAAGCGCGCCCGATCCGGTCGGCCTCGCTCAATCTAGACCACCGGGCCTACGCCCGGGGAGAGTTGAGGGAAACGCTCGGTGCAGGGTCCCGGGCGTGCATACTTCGCGGGTGACCAGCATCGTGATCCCGGCCCACAACGAGGGCCGGGTCATCGGCCGGCTCCTCGACGCCCTCCTGGCAGACGCCTCGGCGGACCCCTCCACGCGGGTTCCCGGGTCCGAGGAGACCGACATCGTCGTCGTCTGCAACGGCTGTACGGACGACACCGCGCGGGTGGCGGGCGCACGCGGCCCCCGGGTGCGGGTCGTCGAGATCCCGACTCCTTCCAAACACACCGCACTCCGGATCGGGGACGAGCACGCGCGGGGATTCCCGCGGCTCTACGTGGACGCCGACGTCGTCGTCGGGGCCGCCGACGTACGGGAGTTGACCGCCGCGCTCGCCGCGAGCCCGGGCCTCCTCGCGGCCGCGCCCGCGCGTGAGGTACCGCTGACCGGCTGCGCCTGGCCGGTGCGCGCGTACTACCGGGTGTGGCAGCGGCTCCCCGCGGTCCGTGAGGGACTGTTCGGGCGGGGGGTCATCGCGGTGTCCGAGCCGGGGCACGCGCGGATCGCGGCCCTGCCCCCGCTGATGGCCGACGACCTGGCCGCGTCCCTCGCCTTCGGGCCGGGAGAGCGGCGGGTGGTGGAGTCGGCACGGGTCGTCGTCCATCCGCCGCGCACGTGGTCCGACCTCATCAAGCGCCGTATCCGCGCGGCGACTTCGTCCGCCGAGGTGGAGCACTTCCAGGCATCGCGACCGGCGGGCGGGCCGTCCGGCCAGGGCGCGCCGTCCGGGCCGGAGCCGCTGTCCGCGCCCTCGGCTCCCTCCGCGCGCACCAGTACGGCCGACCTGCGCGCCCTGCTGCGTGCCCAGCCGCGGCTGCTGCCCGGGGTGGTGGTGTTCGTCGTGGCGGCCCTCGCCGCCCGCCGGGGCTCGCGCAAGGCCATCCGGAACCGCGATTTCTCCACCTGGCTGCGGGACGAGAGCAGCCGCCGGGGCTGAGGACGCGGCGCACCGCGGAGCGTCGGGGTCCGGGTCCGGGTCCGGGTCCGGCCAGGGTCGGGCCGTACCCGGTCGCCGCCCGGCCGAATCGCCTCGTACGCACCTCTGTTGCCCTGTACAACCACTATGGTTCCACTCGCGCGTTCGCGTACGCGTGTCCGAGACCGTCGTCATCGGGAGCTCCAGAACATGTACCTCGCGGACCGTTCCGCGCCCGCGCCCGCCGGCGCGAAGCCCGCGCGGGGACGGGGACGCCTCCGCGCCGGGGCCGTCGCCCCGGCCGTCCTCGCGCTGGGCACGGTCAGCCTGATCACCGACATCTCCTCCGAGATGGTCACCGCGGTCCTGCCGCTGTACCTGATAGCGGGACTGGGGCTGAGCCCGCTCGGCTTCGGCGCCCTCGACGGCGTCTACAACGGGGTCGGCGCGCTGGTGCAGCTGACCGGCGGGCACCTCGCCGACCGGGTCCGCAACCACAAGCTGATCGCCGGGATCGGGTACGGCCTGTCCGCCGTCTGCAAGCCGCTGCTGCTGCTCGCGCACAGCCTGGGGCCGGTGGGCGTGGTCCTCGCGCTGGAGCGCACCGGCAAGGGCCTGCGGACCGCGCCGCGCGACGCGCTGATATCCCTGTGCACGCCAGCGGAGTTACAGGGCCGCGCCTTCGGCGTGCATCGGGCCATGGACACTACGGGGGCGCTGCTCGGGCCCCTCGCCGCCTTCTTCATCCTGAACGCGGCGGTCGGGGGCTACGACGCCGTGTTCGGGGTGAGCGCCTGCGTCGCGGTACTGGGCGTGGTGGTACTCGTGCTGTTCGTACCGGGCAGCAGCAGCGCCGCCGCGGGCGCAAGCGGTCCGGTCGGCCCCGGCGCGCCCCGCCCGCCCCGACGCACCGCAGCCGCCGGTGGCGCCACCGCGCGAAGGCCCGCCCCGAGGCCGCCCACGGCGTGCGCGGGGCCCGAAAACGCCCCGATCGAGGACCCCGTACCGGCCGCGAACCCGGTACCGGCCGCAGGCCCCGCTGCGGCGGGGAACCCCGCACCGGCGCCGGACGCCGAACCGGCCGAAGACCTCATACCGGCCGACGACCAACCGGCCGCAGGCCCCGTACCGGCTCCGGGCCGGGCGGTCGGGGGTGCGGCCGGCGGGCGGGCGGACGCCGTGAGCGTGCGCGAGGCCCTGGCCCTGCTGCGGCTGCCCCGGTTGCGTGCCCTGGCGCTCTGCGCCGCCCTGCTGGGCCTGACCACCGTCAGCGACGCCTTCGTGTACCTGCTGCTCCAGGACCGCGCCGGCATCGGCGAGCAGTGGTTCCCGCTGCTGCCGCTGGGCACCGCCGCCGTGTTCCTGCTGCTGGCCGTGCCCGCCGGCGCCCTCGCCGACCGGATCGGGCGGCGCACCGTGTTCCTCACCGGCCACGCCCTCCTGCTGGCCGGGTACGGGCTGCTGCTGTGGGCCCCCGACTGGCCCGCCCTGCCCTACGTCGTCCTGGCGCTGCACGGCATGTTCTACGCCGCCACCGACGGCGTCCTGCCGGCCGCCGTCGGTGCCACCGTGCCCGCGCGCCTGAGGGCCACCGGCATGGCCCTCGTCGGCACCGGCCAGGCGCTCGCCCGCTTCGGCTGCTCGCTGGCCTTCGGCGGCGCCTGGACCCTGTGGGGGGCCGGTTCCGCGCTGGCCGCCGCCACGGCGGGCCTGCTGTGCTGCGCCGCCGTCGCCGCCTACGTGCTCCGCCCCACCGCTCCGGACGGCACCGCCCCGGGCACCGGAGGCGGCCCGCCCGCCTCCGGTGCCCGGGACGTGGCGCCTCCGGGTGCGGTCGCCGGTCGCCCAGAGCCCGCCCTGGCGCCCGCCCCCGTCCCGGACGAACGGACGCTCCACGACCGTGCCGCCGCCGATCCGACCCGACGCCCGCGAGGAACCCGATGACGCTCTCCCGCCGCCTGCTCGTGCTCGCCCTGGCGGTACTGCTCCTCGGCGGTGTCGCCGCCGCGCTCGTGCTGCGGGCCGCCGCCCGCGCCGATCAGCCCCGGGAGGGCGGCCCCGCGGTCGCCGCGGGCGAGGTCACGCTGACCCAGCGGGACCGGCTGGCCTTCCTGAACACCGCCCAGGGCCCGCACCGCGGAGCCCTCGCCTCGGTCCCGGCCGACGCGCCGGGGGCCGCTCGTACCGCCTCCGGGCTCACCTGCCAGCGCTTCCACGCCGCCGCCGGCACCGGGGTCTGCCTCAGCTCCACCCCGGGCGCGCTCGCCCAGGAGAACCGGGCCGTCATCGTCGACGCCGAACTGCGCGCGCTGCGCGCGTTCCCCCTCGCGGGCACCCCCAGCCGGGCCCGCGTGTCCCCGAGCGGCCGGTTCGCCGCCTGGACCGTCTTCGTCTCCGGCGAGTCGTACGGCGCCGCCTTCTTCTCCACCCGTACCTCGATCGTGGACACCCGTACCCAGGCCCTCGAACCCGACCTGGAGAAGTTCTCCATCTCCATGGACGGCCGGTCCTACGGCGCAGCCGACGTCAACTTCTGGGGCGTGACCTTCGCCGCGGACGACGACACCTTCTACGCGACCCTCGGCACCGCCGGCCAGACCCACCTGGTCAAGGGCTCGGTCTCCCGGCGTGCGGTCACCACGCTCGCCCCGAACGTCGAGTGCCCGTCCCTCTCCCCGGACGAGACCCGCGTCGCGTACAAGAAGCGCGTGACGCGCGGCGCGTCCCTGTGGCGCGAGCACGTCCTGGACCTGCGCACCCTGCGCGAGGTGCCGCTCGCGGAGAAGCGCAGTGTGGACGACCAGGCCGTCTGGCTCGACGACCGCACCCTCGCCTACGCCCTGCCCACCGACGGCGTCGTCGACAGCACGGACCTGTGGACCGTCCCGGCCGACGGCACCGGGGCCCCGCGCCTCCTGACCCCCGGTGCGTCCTCCCCGACCCGCCTGCGCTGACCCGGGCCCCCCTCCGGCGGCGCCCCGGGGAACGGGCGCAGCCCCCGCGGAACGCCACCGCCGCAACCCGGCACGCCCCCTTCGTGACAATCCGCACATTCATCCCCAAAGCCATGGCCCAGCGGGGATCATTATTTTCGGAATTGTCGTATATCGGCCTCCTCTGAGGTCTGCGCCCTCCGTCGCACGGTCGGCGCCACAGGGAGTGACATGGGACGCGCGGGCAGCTGGACCGGTAACTGGCGGATCGCCCTGCCGGTGGCGGGTGGAGCCGTCGTACTCGGACTGGGCGGCCTCTACGTCACCGGGCTCGTGGCCGGCGTCGACGTCGACCCGGGCACGCGGGTCCTCGGCGTGGACATCGGCGGCATGGACCGGGCTGAGGCCCGGCGGACGCTGGAGCGGGAGCTCGGGCCCGCCGCCGCGGCGCCGGTCGCGATGAAGATAGGCGACCGCGTCGAGAAGGCCGACCCGGCCGCGCTCGGGCTGGCCTTCGACGCAGCCGCGACCGTGGCGGAGGCCGCTCCCGCCGGACACGGCCCCGTCACCGTCATCGGCAGGCTCTTCGCCTCCGGCGACCGGGACGTCCCGCCCGTGATCCGCACCGACGAGCGGACCGGCCGGGCCGCCGTCGACCGCCTCGCCGACACCACCAGGCAGCAGGTCCGCGACGGGGTGATCGCGTTCGAGAAGGGCGCGGCGAAGGCCGTCACCCCGCAGCCGGGCGTCGACCTGATCGAGGACCGCGCCTACGACACCCTCCGTGACGCGTACCTGAAACCGGGCAGCGGCCCCGTCGTGCTGGCGGTCGAGAGCACCAGGCCGCGCACAGGGGCCGAGGAGACCGACCGGGCGATGCGGCAGTTCGCGCAGCCGGCCATGTCGGGACCGGTCACCCTCGGCGTCGCGGGCAAGCGCATCTCCATAAGCCCCGCGGTCCTCGGCGAGCACCTCGCGATGAAGGCCGACGGCCAGGGCCGCCTCGTGCCCGACCTCGACGCCAAGGGCCTCCTCGCCGACGCCGCGGTGGCCCGCCCGGTCAAGGAGGCCACCGGGGTCCCGCGCGACGCCGACCTCGGCCTCGCCGCCGACGGCCGCGTGATCGTCGAGGACGAGGGCCGGACGGGCCGCAAGGTCACCGACGCGGCGCTCGGCCAGGCGGTCATGCCACTGCTGACCCGCGCGGGAGCCGCCCGCAGCGCCGAGGTCGCCACCGTCGCCGTCAAGCCGGACCTCACCCCCGCCGACGCCCGGCGCCTCGGCATCAAGGAGAAGGTCTCCTCCTTCACCGTGTCCTTCCCGGCCGCCCCGTACCGCACCACCAACATCGGCCGCGCCGTGGAGCTCATCAACGGATCCGTGGTCATGCCGGGCAAGGAGTGGAGCTTCAACCGGACGGTCGGGGAGCGCACCCCGGAGAACGGCTTCGTCGACGGCATCATGATCAACGACGGCCAGTACGTGAAGTCGCCCGGCGGCGGCGTCTCGGCGGTCGCCACCACCATGTACAACGCCATGTTCTTCGCGGGCGTCAAGCCCGTCGAGCACGGCGCCCACTCGTTCTACATCGAGCGCTACCCCGAGGGCCGGGAGGCCACGGTCGCCTGGGGCACCCTCGACCTGCGCTGGATCAACGACACCGGCCACCCCCTCTACATCCAGGCCGAATCCACCGACACGTCCCTGACCATCAGCCTGCTCGGCACGAAGAAGTACGACGAGGTGCGCGCGACCAAGGGGCCGCGCACCAACGTCACGCCGCCCGCCAAGCGGACGGGCAGCGGACCGACGTGCGAGGTGCAGACTCCGCTGGAAGGCTTCGACGTGTCCGTCGGGCGCGTGTTCGTACAGGGCGGCAAGGAAGTCCGGCGCGAGGAGTTCAAGACCCACTACACGCCCCGCGACGAGGTCACCTGCACCCCGCCGGCCACGGAGGCCCCGCAGAGCCCCCAGGCGCCCGCGGCCCCGCAGAGCCCGCAGGCCCCGCAGGCCCCCGCCGCCCCGGAGTCCGCTCAGGCGCGGCCCGCCACCGCCCTGGCCGCCGGCAGCCCCCGTACCGCGTGACGCGGGTCCCGTACGCGTGACGCCGGCGGCCCGCCGTCCGGCCGGCGGGGGACGGCGGGTAACCGCCAGGGTGTGAATTGTGCGTGCCGGGGGCCGCGGGCGCCCGGAAGTGCTACAACTGGGATCGTGACCCTTCCTCGCCTCCCGTGCCGGGCACGTCGGTGCGGTCACCCCTAGGCATCAGGTTCCGAAGCGTCGCCGGCCAGGTGTTCGTCCTCCAGGTGGCGATCGTGGTGTTGCTCGCCGCCGGAGCCCTCCTGGCCCTCGTGTTGCAGTCGCGACACGACATCGACCGTGAGGCGCGCAACCGGTCGGTCTCCGTCGCGGAAACCTTCGCCCACTCCCTGGGCCTGCCGGCCGCTCTGCGGACGTCCGACCCCGCCGCCATCCTGCAGCCCGTCGCCGAGGAGACGCGCAAGGCCGCCGGGGTCGACTTCATCGTGGTGATGGACACCAACGGCATCCGCTACTCCCATCCCCAGCCGGACCGCATCGGAAAACGGTTCGTCGGCTCCATCGAGCCCTCCCTCGCCGGACGGGTCCACACGGAGAGCGTGCAGGGCCCCCTCGGCAAGGAGATCCAGGCCGTCGTGCCGGTCACCGCCTCCGACGGCCGCGTCATCGGCCTGGTCTCCGCCGGCCTGACCGTGAAGAACGTGACCGGGGTCGTCGACCGGCAGCTCCCGGTCATCCTCCTGGCCATCGCGACCGGCCTGGCCCTGGCCACCGGCGGCACGGCGCTCATCAGCCGACGGCTGCGCCGCCAGACCCACGGGCTCGGCACGCAGGAGATGACCCGCATGTACGAGCATCACGACGCGGTGCTCCATGCCGTCCGCGAAGGGGTGCTGATCACCGACGGTGACGGACGGCTCCTGCTGGCGAACGACGAGGCCAAACGGCTCCTCGGCCTGCCGGACGACGCCGAGGGCCGCTACATCGGGAACGTGCCGTGCCTCGACCGCCGGATGGCCGACCTGCTGCTGTCCGGCCGGGTCGCCACCGACGAGGTCCTGGAGACCGGGGACCGGCTGCTCGTCGTCAACCAGCGGCTCACCCACCCCCGCGGCCGCCCGGAGGGCACCGCCGTCACCATCCGCGACTCCACCGAGATGCAGGTCCTGACCAGCCGGGCCGAGACGGCCCGCAAGCGGCTCAAGCTCCTGTACGACGCCGGCGGCGACATCGGCACCAGCCTCGACGTGGTCCGCACGGCCGAGGAGCTCGCCGCCGTGGCCGTACCCCGGTTCGCGGACTTCGTGACGGTCGACCTCGCCGACCAGGTGCTCGACGGCGACGAGCCCGCCCCGGGCGCCGACATGCGGCGCACGGCGGTCAGCGGCATCCGCGCCGACCACCCCCTCTACCCCCGCGGCCGGCTGATCGACTTCCTGCCGTCCACCCCCCAGGCACGCGGCTTCGGCACCGGCCAGGCCGAGCTGGTCACCCGCCTGGAGGACGCGCCGGGCTGGCAGGCCCAGGACCCGCCGCGCGCCCGGGCCATCATCGACTACGGCATCCACTCGCTCATCGCGGCCCCGCTCACGGCCCGGGGCGTCGTCCTCGGCGTGGTCAACTTCTGGCGGTCGGAGAAGCCCGAGCCCTTCGACGAGGACGAGCTGTCGCTGGCCGAGGAACTCGTCGCCCGCGCGGCGATCAGCATGGACAACGCCCGCCGCTACACCCGCGAGCACGCCCTCGCCGAAACGCTCCAGCGCAGCCTGCTGCCGCGCGCCCTGCCCGAGCAGAGCGCCGTCGACGTGGCGCATTTCTACCTGCCCGCCCAGTCCGGGGTCGGCGGAGACTGGTTCGACGTGATCCCGCTCGCTGGCAGCCGGGTCGCGCTGGTCGTCGGGGACGTCGTCGGACACGGCCTGCACGCCGCGGCCACCATGGGCCGGCTGCGCACGGCGGTGCACAACTTCGCCTCCCTCGACCTGCCCCCCGACGAGATCCTCGCCCGTCTGGACGACCTCGTACAGCGCATCGACCACGACGGGGACGGAGACGACACGGGCGGCGGCGTCCTCGGCGCCACCTGCCTGTACGCCGTCTACGACCCGGTGTCGCAGCGCTGCACGATGGCGCGGGCCGGCCACCTGCCGCCCCTCGTCGTCGCCCCCGACGGCGCCACGGAAATCGTGGACCTGCCGGCCGGCCCCCCGCTGGGGCTGGGAGGCATGCCGTTCGAAACGGCGGAGCTGTACCTGGCGGAGGGCAGCCAGCTCGTCCTCTACACGGACGGCCTGGTCGAGGAGCGCACCCGGGACATCGGCGAGGGCCTGGAACTGCTGCGCACCGCGCTGAGCCACCCCGAGCGAGACCCGCAGGAGAGCTGCCGGGCCGTCCTCGACATCCTGCTGCCCGAGCGGCCGACCGACGACGTGGCGCTGCTCATCGCCCGTACGCGGACCCTCGGCCCGGACCGGGTCGCGCAGTGGGACGTCCCGTTCGAGCCGAGCGCGGTCGGCGCCACGCGCAACGCCGCCGCGAAGAAGCTCGACGAGTGGGGCCTGCCGGAACTCGCCTTCGCCACGGAACTGATCCTCAGCGAACTGGTCACCAACGCCCTGCGCCACGGCAGGGCCCCGGTGCGGGTACGGCTGCTGCACGACCGGGGCCTGACCTGCGAGGTGTGGGACGGCAGCAGTACCGCCCCCCACCTGCGGTACGCCGCGACCACGGACGAGGGGGGCCGCGGACTGTTCCTGGTCGCCCAGCTCAGCGAGCACTGGGGCACCCGGTACACCCCCGACGGCAAGGTCATCTGGGCGGAACAGGCCCTCCCCGGCTCCCCGGGCGCCGCGGAACCCTCCCTCGCGGCCTTCCTGGACGTGGACCCCATCTGACCGCTCAGCGGTCGGGCCTGCTACCCGGGGCGGCTGGGACGGGCGGGGCGGCCGGGGCGAGGGTCGACGGGGAGCCTCCCGTCAGGCCGCCTGCTTGACGGGGGCGGGCGGGTTGGAGACGAGGTTCCTCAGGTCGCGGCTGCACAGGGCCGCGGCCGTCGCCAACGTGACCAGGGCGGCGCCCGCCAGCAGGGTGGTCTCCTTGCCGATCAGGTCGCTCAGCGGACCGGCGGCCATCTCCCCGATCGGCAGCGCGATGAAGGACCCGAGCGCGTCGTACGAGTACACGCGGGCCAGACGGTCCTCGGGGATGTTCTCCTGGAGCGAGACGTCCCAGGCCACCCCAGGCCCGTCAACCCGCTGTTTCACCCTGCTTGTCCGGTAACCGGCTGGTGAACCGGCTGCTCGGCGGTCACGCCGAAAGCGGGTCGGACCCTGGTGGACCGGGCCGAACGCGGCCTGGAGGCGGGTCTCCGCGCCGGCTCCCGGACTGCTCGGCGGACCCCGAAACGGCCTGCGGACGAGCGATCTGCGGGATTGCGAATATGTCAGGTCGGACTCCTCCGGCAATCATCCACCCATTCACGAATGACTGGATTGATCCCCGGCCGTCCGAATCCGCGACACATACCGGCGCCCGGCGCCCGCGGCCGGAACAAATTGCGTTGCCGATCATGACGACAGGAAGAAGAATGGCGCCGCATGGGACATGTGGAGGCCGTGCACCTGAGGTACTACCTGCCGGACGGGCGGGTCCTCCTCGGGGACGTGTCGTTCCGGGTGGGCGAAGGCGCGGTCGTGGCGCTCGTCGGCGCGAACGGGTCCGGGAAGACCACCTTGCTGCGCCTGGTCTCCGGTGAACTCAAGGCACACGCGGGCACCGTGACCACCGGCGGCGGCTTGGGCGTGATGCCGCAGTTCGTCGGTTCCGTACGCGACGAGAGGACCGTACGGGACCTCCTGGTGTCCGTGGCACAGCCGCGGATCCGGAAGGCCGCCGGCGCGGTCGACGCGGCGGAGCGCCTCGTCATGACGGTCGACGACGAGGCCGCCCAGATGGCGTACGCGCAGGCGCTGAGCGACTGGGCCGAGGCCCGCGGGTACGAGGCCGAGACCGTCTGGGACATGTGCACCACCGCCGCGCTCGGCATCCCGTACGAGAAGGCCCAGTGGCGCGAGGTCCGGCCGCTCAGCGGCGGCGAGCAGAAGCGGCTGGTCCTGGAGGCACTGCTGCGCGGCCCCGACGAGGTGCTGCTGCTCGACGAGCCGGACAACTACCTGGACGTCCCCGGCAAACGGTGGCTGGAGGAGCAGCTGGCCGAGACTCGCAAGACCGTGCTGTTCGTCTCGCACGACCGGGAGCTGCTCGCCCGCGCCGCCGAGAAGATCGTGGCCGTCGAGCCCAGCCCGGCCGGATCCGAGGTGTGGGTGCACGGCGGCGGCTTCACCACCTTCCACGCGGCCCGGCGGGAGCGGTTCGCACGCTTCGAGGAGCTCAAGCGGCGCTGGGACGAGAAGCACGCACAGCTGAAGAAGCTCGTCCAGGACATGCAGCAGTACGCCGCCCGCAGCGACGTGATGGCCTCGCGCTACCAGGCGGCGCAGACCCGGCTGCGCAAGTTCGAGGAGGCGGGCCGGCCGCCGGAGCCGCCGCGCGAGCAGGAGATCAGCATGCGACTGCGCGGGGGCCGCACCGGGGTGCGCGCCGTCACCGTCGAGGACCTCGAACTGACGGGTCTGATGCGGCCGTTCGACCTGGAGGTCTTCTACGGGGAGAGGGTCGCGGTGCTCGGCTCCAACGGTTCCGGGAAATCACACTTCCTGCGGCTGCTCGCGGGGGACCCGTCGGTCGGGCACCGTGGCGCCTGGAAACTGGGCGCCCGGGTCGTGCCGGGCCACTTCGCCCAGACGCACGTCCACCCGGAGCTGCTGGGCCGCTCGCTCGTCGACATCCTGTGGACGGAACACGCCCGGGACCGGGGCCGGGCGATGTCGGTGCTGCGGCGGTACGAGCTGGAGCGCCAGGGCGACCAGCCGTTCGACAAGCTCTCGGGCGGCCAGCAGGCCCGCTTCCAGATCCTCCTCCTGGAACTGGCCGGTACCACGATGCTGCTGCTCGACGAGCCGACGGACAACCTCGACCTGGAGTCGGCGCAGGCCCTGCAGGAGGGACTGGAGGCGTACGAGGGCACGGTCCTGGCCGTCACGCACGACCGGTGGTTCGCCACGTCCTTCGACCGGTACCTGGTCTTCGGCGCGGACGGCGTCGTCCGCGAGACCGCCGAGCCGGTGTGGGACGAGCGACGGGTGGCCCGCACCCACTGACCCCGTGGGTCTGCGCCTTCTCGGACGAGGAGGCACTGTCGGGCTTCCGCGCGTGCGCAGCACGACTCGGACCGGGAGTGGGAGTACCGCACGGTGCGTGCCTGCTGGACGTGACGGTGCCCATGCCGGGGGTGCCCGCGGGTGCGGCGCTGGATGCCGGCGGCGACGACGGGATGCTGTTCCCGCCCGTTGTCGGGGTGAGGACGAGAACGAGGAACCTGGCGAAGCCGCAGCCTGAGCGCCTGGGGGATGGGCACCGGGCTCTCCGCTACTGAACTTGATTGGGTGATATTCGCGCCGTTCGCCTTACGGCGGCAGCTCAGCTCCAGTAGCTCTGGAACGTGAGATACGCGCAGGGCATCGGGTTGACCGCGACGCGGGGAGGGGGGCGAGTGCCCGGGTGAGGTCCTGGTCTTCACGCAAGGCGGCTACCTGTCGTGGCTGGAAGTCTGTTCATGGAGCGACGACGTCGAGGTGACCCTGGCCACCGCACGTCGCTGGCTGCAGACACGCTCTTGATCTCGAACGGCCAGAGTCCAGCGGTCTCCGAGACACCACCGACATCACGAGTTCAAGGTCAGTAGCTGCCCTGCCGCCCATACTCGTTGACTTCAGGAGGAGGACTCCCGCCATGACCAGTTCCCTTGCTCGTCTCCTCGAAATCGCTCCGGCACCGGACGTGCCCCGTCACAAGGACTGGAGTGAGGTGGAGCGCAGCCTTGAGGTCGACCTTCCATCCGACTACAAGGAGCTCATTCGCCTCTACGGCGGGAGCAACTGGGACGACTATCTTTACCTCCTGGAGCCCGGCTGCCCCAGCGAAAATTATGACCTCATCGAATGGGCAAAGAACCAAGCCGAAGTCTTGGAAGACCTGTGGGAATTCGAGAAGAAGCCCCCGGAGCTGGAGGTAGACGGGTCCCGAGTCATCCCCTGGGCGACCACGGACAACGGAGAATGTCTCTACTGGCTTGTTCGTCCAGGTCTTGAGCCGGACCAATGGACCGTCATGTTGAACGAGGCACGTGGCGACCGGTGGGAGCACTACTCCGTATCCTGCACGCGATTCCTCGCCTCATCTCTCGATGGCGAGCTGCAGTCGAACATTCTGTCCTCCCTGTTCCCCCGCGCCACACATGAATATCGTCAGCTCAACGCGGTATGACCCAGGCGCCGATCGCTCGATCGTCTTGGGAACAGCGATTGGGTCCCTCCGTCGAGAGGGCGCCCGTTAGGGAGTGCGGCCACAAGCGCAGCTGCGGGACGGCCTGTCCGGGCCGGGACGGGAAGTTCGGCCTTCCGTCACGCGCCGATCTTGCGGTAGCGCGGAGTCGAGCGCATCCCCTAGGTCAGGGCAGCGACGAACCGGTCGAGGACGGCTGGGCATCGGACAAGAGCGTTCAGCAAACCGTGGACGCCGTGGACGACGATTCGAGGAACCGCGGGGACCCGTCTCGACAGGGGGCCGGGGCCGCAGGCGGCAAGTGGCGGCCACGCCCCCGGGGGGCCCCGCGGGGCGCGCGCCCTCGTACGGTGGGCTCCGGTCGGGCTATCGGACCAGGGCGAAGGTGCCGGCCGCGACGGCGCCGCCCACGAGGGTGCCCGCGAGGACCTGGGCGGGCGTGTGGTCCTTCAGCGAGACCCGGGACCAGCCGACGACGGCGACCAGCGCGTAGGCGGGGAGGACCCGGGGTCCGTAGGTCAGGGCGAGCATGGCGACGCTCCCGGAGGACACCGCGGCGTGCACGCTGATCTTCCAGGCGGGGGTCACGGCGAGGAGCACGGCGAGGGTGGCCAGCATGGCCGCGATCAGCGCGATCATGCTCCGGGGAGCTCCGAAGGCCCACAACAGTAGGATGCCGGTCGCCACCGAGAATATGATGAAGGTCATCACGACGATGCGCGGCTGCCTCTGGCCGACGTGCCGGTCGGCCCAGCGGCCGCGGCGGATGCCGTACTTGATGAAGGCCAGCGGGATGACCGCGGCGAACAGGCAGCCGAGGAGACCCCACCCGATTCCGGCGAAGCGGCCGGTGTGCCAGCCGATGAGGACGGTGTCGGCGATGATCCAGGTCTTGGGATCGAGCCCGTCGGTGATCAGGCGCGCGGCCCGGGACTCGTCGGGGCGGGTGAGCGTGGTCGTCACGCCGTGGCCTCCTGGCTGGTTGCGGTGGTGAGGAACTCGTCAGCCACGGAGGAGTGGTAGATCCGGGCGAGTTGGAGGAGCTTTCCGACTTCGGCGGCGAAGTCGAGGTCGTCGATCCCGTCGGCGGCCGGTTCCTGCGTGCTGCTGACGGGCAGGGCGCCGCGGGCCTTCGCCTCGCGCGCCGCCCGCAGCCAGAGCGCTTCGGCCGCCGGGCTCGTCGGCGGGTCGAATCCGGCCCGCCGCGCGGCGGTCTGCGCGCGCTCGCGGACGCCTTCGTCGGCGTACGCGTCGAGGGCCAGCGAGGCGTCGCGGATCTCGATCACCCTCCGGTACAGCCGCAGGCGCGGACTGCGCAGGAGCCCGGTCCTGAGGACGATGTCGGGGGTGACCGCGGTCAGGTCCTGCCAGAGCGGCTGGAGCTGCCTGTGGTGCCGGCCGTCCTGGACGGTGCGCCAGGCCACCCCGAACGCGGGGATGCTGCTTCCGACGAGGATGAAGCCGATCGCCATGTACTTCAGGGCGTCGGTGGCGTGGTCGACCGCGATGTCGCCGGTGCTGTCCGTGAGGCCCGCGAGGCGGCTCGTCATGTACCCGAACCGCAGCAGGGTGTAGAGGACGCCGACGGCGGTGCCGATGCCCATGAGGCGTACGCCGGTACGGAGCCACCGGGCACTGGCGTGCCGCGCGCTGCCCCAGAAGAGCCAGGTGGCGGTGGCCATGGCGATGCCGAGGTAGACGACGAAGACGAGGTAGTAGGCCGTGGCCCAGCCGTTGCCCGCGTTCTGCATGGAGAAGTCGGTCACTTCACGGTGCCGCGGGACGAAGAAGACGAAGAGGACCGCCATCACGGCCATCGCCGTGAGGGCGACGTAGTGGCGGGCCCGCAGCCGGCGGCCGGTCTCCGGCCTGGCGACGGCGACGACGAAGTCGACCACCGCGCCGGCGGCGACCATGCCCAGGCAGTGCTTGACGAGCGTGGACAGGTTGTTGACGCCGGCGCGCTCGTCCAGGGCGAGCATCACCCCGGGGAGGCGGAGCGTCATGGAGAGGGTCAGGGCGGCGAACGCGGTCCACAGGGCTCGCTGCTTGACGGTGCGGACGGCGGAGGGGACCCGCCAGACCGTCACCGCCCACAGCATGATCAGGACAGCGATTTCGATGCGTTTCACTTCACGACTTCCGCTTCACGGCTTTCACTTCACGCTGTCACTTCATGACCAGGTGTTTCGAACGGGGTGCCCGAGCGCGTCGTGCAGGCGCGCGAGACGGTCCTCGGCCTGGCCGGAGTTGGACTGCGTCGTGTAGCGGCCGGCCCGCTCGTGGATGAGCGTGGCCAGGGTCTCCGCCTGCCGCTCCTGCGGGCTCGCGAACTTGCTCCGCCCCATGAGGTGCGCCAGACGGTCGATGTCGAGGCCGAGTTCCTCGTCGATCGGCTCGCTCGTGCGGGCCACGCTCCTGATCCGGGCCGCCTCGGCGCGGATGATCGAGGCGACGGGAAGGTCGGGACGGTCCAGACCGGAGACGGGCGTGTGCGTGCGTGTCAGCAGGCGCTGAAAGTGCTCGGAGGCGCGGGCGAGTTCGTGCTCCGACGACTGCTCCGATATTTCGAGCTCGGGGGCGACGTGCCCGAGCAGCATGTGGGAGATCTCGTGGAGGACGATCTGCACCTTGAGGATCTCGGCGGCGACGGCGTCGTAGAACACGAGGTCCGCGACCTCCAGGCCGATCCAGATCCCGCACGGCAGGGCCGGGTCGGGAGGGCCGTCGAGGGGCAGCAGGATCAGTGGCCGGCCACGCTGCTCGGCGATGCCTTCGCAGAAGGCCTCGAGCTCGAACGGCTGCGGGATGACGAGTCGGTCTGCGGCGGCGGCGCACTCCGCATCAGTGCGCTTCCACCACCGCATGGTTGCCCTCCCCGCCCTGAGGCTCTCCCCGGCGTGGGGCCCAACCGCTGCATGTCGTCGCCCACTTCGCACACCTGATCGCCTCGAGGGTAACCGGAAGTGTGGGGGGCGGCCGAAAGGGTTGTCCGGACAGGCCGAAAGACGTCGCCCACGCGGGTAGCGTGTCCGGTTCGCGTTCCTACGGGTCCTTGCGCGCCCTCACGCGTCCTTGCGGCGGCGGCGGCGCGGATTCACGTCCGGAAGCCCCTCGGCCTTCCGGAGCTGCTTGATCAGGCCGGTGACGGACCTCATGGACCCGGCGGACAGTCCGCTGAGGCGGAAGGCCGCCGCCTTGACCTGCTCGTCCTCCAGGACCTGGGCGAACTCGTCGGCTGCTGCGGCCTTGCCCGTCTCCTCGCGCAGTCGCGCGATCCTCTCCTCGATGCGCTGCTCGATCGCTTCGGCGTTCTCGCCGTCGGCGAGGTATCCGACGGTGACGCCGAAGAAGTTGGCGATCGCGCGGATCGAGTCGATGCCGGGGTTCGGATTGCTGTTCAGCCGGATGGTCTGGACCGTGCCGTGCGAGACGGACGGGCCGGGCAGCTGCCTGGTGCCCTCGGCGATCTCCTGGTACGTGTACGGACCGCGGCTCACCGGGTGGATCGTCTCGATCAAGAAGCCGAGGCGGTCGCCCATGGTGTCCCGCCGGCCGGTGGGGGTTTCCTCGCCCATCACCGTCACTGCTCCCGTCTGCTCCTGGCATCTCGTCGAATGCTGAACCACCACCTGCATTATCTACTGGCCTAGACGGCTCTCATCACACAGTGCGGTCAAGCTCGTCTACCCGGCTAGCGGACTTCATCGAAAGTGACCCACGCCACATCGTCGGATGATCACCACGCGGCGCTTGACAGGCCGCATGGGGGGCGACGTATGTTCCTTCAGTCATCTAGCCCGCTAGATGCACTGGTGCTCAGATACAGGGCGAGTCGCGTCTAGTGTACTGAGCACCGAAGCTGGCGGGCGAAGAGGACGCGCGGGAGAGTGGTGATGCCGCGACGGCGTCGGACCCCCGCGGTGAAACCGGTATTCGGGGGCACTTCCTTCCCGAACGCCGGGATCTGGGCGGCCTCGGCCGTGGGCTGGGGCACGGGGGTGCCCAGCCCACGGCACCGGGGAACCCCCGCCGCCAGGAGCGGGTCGAAGCGGAGGGGCGCGCCCCGGGTCCAAGAGGGGCCGACCCGGGCCGCGGACTACGGCCAGTCGCGCTTCTCGAAGAAGCGGAGGCGCAAGCGGAGACCGGTCTACGGCTGATGGCCGGGATCAGCCGGTGCCGGCGATCGAGATCGGCGGGGGTACGGCCCGGCGCCGACGGGGCCGGGTCAGTGGCTCCGACGCGCTGGAGAGCATCGACGCCGTGGTGCGCCGTGGATCCCCGGGCGCCAGCCCCCGCCGGAGGAGGATCCCGAACTGGGCGGCTCCCTCACCTGGCTGCCCGCCGAGGACATCCCCTGCCGATTCTTCGCCTGCCTCTACCGGATGGACGAGGAGTTCGAACTCACCCTATGGGTGGATAGCGGGTGTAGCGGACGTCGTTGCCGCGCTCGCGCAGTGCGGCGACGACCTTGTCGGTGTGGGCGACCGGGATGTTGAGGTCGTCCTCACCGTGGAAGGCCCACACGGGCAGGGCGCCGATCCGGTCGGCGGCCTCGGGCATCCACGACCCGCAGATCGGGACGGCCGCCGCGAAACGCCCGGGGTAGCGGGCGGTGATCGCCCAGGTCCCGGCCCCGCCCATGCTCAGCCCGGTGACGTAGGTACGGTCCGGGTCCGTGCGGTACCGCACGAAGACCTCTTCGAGGAGCGCGCGTACGCCGCTGATCTCCGGGGCCCAGGTGCTGCAGGCCGGGCACTGCGGGGCCACCACGACGAACGGCAGCTCGGCGCCCTGCGCCAACTGCTTGACCGGCCCGTGCGCGACGAGGTCCATGGGGTCGTCGCCGCGCTCGGAGGCGCCGTGCAGGAACAGCAGCAACGGCCACTTCGCTGCCTCGTCCTCGCGGTAGCCGGACGGCAGGTGCAGCAGGTACGGGAGGCTGTTCCCGGTGTCGTCGACTTTGAATACGTGGGACTGCAGAACTGTGGTCACATACACCTGCCTCGAATGGTGGGGCGAAATTTCAGGCCTCAGCATCCCGCCCCCAATCCGACCTGTCTATAAAACCGGTGGACCTTCGAAGCCATTCCGTCCAATTCTTCCCCGTCGGCGTCCGTAAAACTTCCCCTGCCGACGACCTCGCCCGCTACCGACATCATAGATACAGTTCAACACCGCTCTTTCGGTCGGCCGAGGGGTCCTCGTCGCTGTAGCCCCGCTATGGCCGACCCCATACCCGCCCGGACTGGAATTCCTCGTAAATTGCCGACCGCTGAATTGTGCACGCCGCGATAATCGCGTTGCCCGCATTGGTCGGCACACGCATCGATTTGCTGAGGGTGAACGAATTGGAAACGCAGTCCGGCAGTCCCTTCGGAGTCGACGCCCGCGCCGGCCTGGACGTCGTCGTCTTCGACGGCGGCCTCGGCGACCGGTACGTCGTCGAGGCCGAGGCCCGCTACCGCGCGGCCTTCCCCGGGGCGGAGATCACGCACACCGCCGTCCCCGACATCCGGGCCGCAATCCAGCCCCGCTTCGACGGGGGCACGCCGCCTGACCTCCTCGACAACACGGGTCCCGAGTCCCTGCCGACGGCCGCGCTCGCCGCGTCCGGGGCCCTGACGGACCTGCGGCCCCTGCTCGCCGCACCCTCCGCCGACGACCCGGACCTCACGGTCGGGGAGACGCTGATCGACGGCGTCGTACAGAAGGGCCGGTTCGGCGGCGAGGAGGTGTGGGCCCTGAACTACGCCTACTCCGCCTTCGGCCTCTGGTACTCGGAAGAACTCCTGGAACGGCACGGCTGGAGCCTTCCGAGGACCTGGGACGAGATGCTGGCGCTGTGCGCGGCCGCCGCGAAGGAGGGCATCGCCGGCTGGACCTACCCGGGCCGGTACCCCTTCTACCTGCAGTGGACTCTGTACCCCTTCATCGCGAAGATCGGCGGCCCCGACGTACTGAAGTCCATCGAGAACCTGGAGCCGCAGGCCTGGCGGCAGCCGGCCGTCCAGCAGGCCTTCGAGGCCTACCACGAGCTCACCGCGAAGGGCTATGTACTGCCCGGCACTCCCGAGCTCGACCACACGGCGTCGCAGACCGCGTGGACGGAGGGCAAGGCACTGTTCATCCCCAACGGCACCTGGGTGGAGAAGGAGGCGGCGGCGACGACCCCGCCGGGCTTCCGGATGGCGGTGGCCCCGCCCCCGGGTCTCGACTCCGGTGACGCGATGCCCTTCGAGACCATCTGGGCCCAGGTCGGCGAGGCCTACGTAGTCCCGCGGAACTCGGCCAACCCCGAGGGCGGCATGGAACTCCTGCGTCTGATGCTGACCAGGGAGTCCGCCCGCGACTTCTCCCGTACCTCGTCCTCCCTGACGACGGTCCGCGGCGCGGCCGAGGGCATGGACCTCCCGCCCGGGCTCGCGTCGGCGAGCGCCATGGCCGCGGCGGCCGGCTCCCACACCGTCGCGCCGCGCACCGACTGGTACCAGACCCTCAACCGCGAGGTGATCGCGGGACTGATCGGCGAGATGATGGCCGGCCGCCTCACTCCGGCCGAGACCCTCACCCGGATCCAGCGGGCCGCCGACGCCACCGCACAGGACCCCACGGTCCCCAAGTACCGCCACCCCTGACGTCCCCCACCCCCGGAGGGAACCTTTCGGAGCCTTCGCGAGCACACGGCGGATCCACGGAGTCGACCCGCCTTCAGCCAGTCTCGCTTCTTGAAGACGACGTAGAGGCTGACGCAGACCACCGCCATCAGCAGGATCGCGAAGGGGTAGCCCGCGGCCCACGCTGCGGCGCGCCGGGCCGCAACCTGAGATTGCAGTCGAAAAACCGAACATGTGATGATCGCTGTCGTGACGATGAACGGGGAAGGTCAAGGGGGAGCGAACCCGCAGCCTGGGAAGCCCATGCGGCTGGCCGATCTGGCTGACGCGGTTGTGGCGCCCGCCGTGACGGAAGCGAAGGCCAACGCGCCCGTCGAGGGCCGGGAGGCTGCGGCACGGCGCGAGTTCGCGGTGCTGCTGGGTGAGTTCCGGCGTACGGCGGTGCTGGTGCCGTTCGATCCGTACGGCAGCCTGTGGACGGCGGAGCAGGGCGGGGTCCGGTGGATCTGCGCGTTCTCGGACGAGGAGGCGCTGGCCAGGTTCGCGCGTGCGCAGGGTGAGGTGGAGCGGGAGTGGGAGTACCGCACGGTTCTCGGTGCACGGCTGTTGGACGTGATGGTGCCGATGCTGGGGGTGCCCGCGGGTGTGGCGCTGGACGCCGGCGGCGATGACGGGATGCTGTTCCCGCCCGTCGCCGGTGTGGTGCCGGAGTCGGCCGTGGTCGATCTCGGGGGCGCGCGGTGAGTGGTGCTGATGCTGATCTCGACCTGCCTCCGGGTGCACTGGAGTTGATAGCCGGCGGCATCAACAAGGCGCATGGCGAGCTGAAGGACCTGGGCATGATCGGAGAGGCGTCGACGGGTCGTGGGTTCTCGGATCTGTCGCTGTCCGGGATGCAGTTGGGCCACGAGGGTCTGGCGTCGGGGTTCAAGACGTTCTGCGAGCGCTGGGAGTGGGGCGTGCGCGGCCTGATGATGCGCGGGAACGGGTTCGCGTCGGCGGTCGGCCTGTCGGCGGGTGCGATCAGCGAGCAGGAGCAGTACGTGAAGGACACGTTCAAGATCGCGGTGAACGGGGTGAACGGCAACCCGCATCTGTCGGAGGACGAGGTCAAGGCCAAGGACTGGGACGAGATCCGGGACCAGCACCAGTGGGACGGGGCGGACTGGAGCGGCGAGTCGTTCTCCGACGCCCACGCGGAGGTCAAGCAGACCTGGCAGGACACCGCGTACGACGTGGAGGACGGTCTGCTGGACTCGATGGAGAACTCGGGTCTGCTCGACGGGGAGCAGCGCGAGCTGATGGACCGGGAGCTGCGCGAGACGCTGGATCCCACGCAGGAAGCGGTGGACAGGGCGAAGCAGCCCACGTGGGGGAGCGAGTAGATGGTGGACTTCGGGGGGCTGGTCGACAAGGGTCTGGGCAAGCTCGAAGAGGGCTGGGACGCGGGCAAGAGGGCCGTCGGCGAGGGCATCGACAAGGCCACGGACGTCGTCGGGGACGGTCTCGAATACGTCGGTGCCGAGGACTGGGCGGACTCGGTCGAGGACTGGGGTGACCGTACGGCGTCGTCGCTGGGGGCGAAGGTCGGCGAGCAGCAGCTCGGGCAGACCGAGGAGGCCAACGAGCTGATCCACGGCAACGTCGGTGACATCAACGCCAGCGTCAAGAACCTGCGGGACTTCCAGAGCGCCTTCGACTCAGTGGGTCAGGGCATGAAGGGCCTGGACTCCAGTCGCTGGAAGGGTGAGGCGGCGAACGCGTTCCGGGAGAAGTTCCAGACGCTCCCCACGGACTGGTTGCACGCGGCGGATGCTTTCGAGGGCGCGGCCAAAGCCCTGGAGGCGTACGCCACGTCGGTGACGTGGGCGCAGGGCAAGGCGAAGAAGGCCATCGCCCTTTACAAGAAGGGGCAGGAAACCTCGAAGACCGCTGTCGACGCCTACAACAGGAAGGTCGACGCCTACAACGACGCGCGTACGGGCGACCATCCGCTGCCCAAGCCGGACCCGTTCACCGATCCGGGCAAGGCCGGGCGGGACCGGGCGCAGGAGGTCCTGGACGATGCCCGTCGTCAGCGCAACGAGGCGGCCGACACGGCGAACAAGGCGGTCGCTGCCGCGCTCGCCCATGCGCCGGCGATGCCGTCGGCCACGGACCGGGCCAAGCTCAACCTGGCCGACTGGGGCGTGGGCCAGGGGGTGGAGATGCTCCACTTCGGAGGTGGTGTGGTCAAGGGCGTCGTCGGGATCACCAACTTCGTCCGCGCGGTCAGCCCGCTCGACCCGTACAACATCACCCACCCGGCTGAGTACTACAAGAACATCAACATGACCCTGGCCGGCCTGGCGTCCAC
Source organism: Streptomyces sp. NPDC058619 (assembly GCF_042717785.1). NCBI lineage: Bacteria > Bacillati > Actinomycetota > Actinomycetes > Kitasatosporales > Streptomycetaceae > Streptomyces > Streptomyces sp. NPDC058619. Next base: position 30,458 of record NZ_JBHXQN010000007.1, on the reverse strand, counting down.
CGCGGCACACCCGGACCGGGCACTGAAGAGCGCGTGGGACGCCGCCAAGGGAGACCCGAGCGAGTTCCTCGGCAGACTCTTCCCCGAACTCATCGGCACCAAGGGTGCCGGAGGACTGAAAGCCCTGGCGCGCGTCAAGCACCTGGACGACGTGCCGGATGGGAAGGGACGTGGCGGGCACAACGACGATCCTGACGGCAAGGGGCGGGAATGCAAACAGCTCACGTGCGACGGAGACCCCGTTGACATGGCCACCGGCCGGATGGTCCTGCCGCAGACGGACATAGCACTGCCGGGCTCCTTCCCCCTGCTCTTCGCGCGCACCTTCGAGTCGTCCTACCGCGCGGGTCGCTGGTTTGGCCCGTCCTGGTCGTCGACCGCCGACCAGCGGCTGGAGATCGACTCCGAAGGGGTCGTGTTCGTCTGCGAGGACGGCAGCCTGCTCGCGTACCCGCATCCGGCACCGGGTGTTCCCGTACTACCGACGCACGGCCGTCCCTGGCCGCTGGACCGTGATCAGGGCAATTACACCGTCACCGACCCCGATACCGGCTATGTGCGGCACTTCACCGAACGTGACGGCGAACTGGCGCTCCTGACGCAGATCGACGACCGCCGCGGCCGCTGGATCGCGTTCGATTACGACGAGGCCGGGGCACCGGCGTCGGTCGTCCACCACGGCGGCTACCACCTGAAACTGACGACCGCCAACGGCCGTGTCACCGCCCTGCACCTCGCCGGAGCCGCTCGGGACGGCACCGACCAGGAAATCCTCCGGTACGGATACACCGACGGACACCTCACGCACGTGACGAACTCCTCCGGCCGCCCGCTGCGCTTCGGTTACGACGCCGACGGTCTGATCACTTCGTGGACCGATACGAACGGCAGCCGCTTCGACTACGTCTACGACGACCAGCATCGCTGTACGGCCCAGGCAGGGACCAACGGCCACATGGAATCCCGATTCACTTGGGACGGCTCCGACCCGGCCACCGGCCTGCGTATGACGTCCATCACCGACGGGCTGGGCAACACCGCCCGGTACCTCGTGAACGACCGGGTCCAAGTCGTCGCGGAGATCGATCCGACAGGAGCGGTCACCCGCTACACGTACGATCACCACCACCGGCTGCTATCCCGGACCGACCCTCTCGGACACGTCACCCGTTCCACATACGACGACGGGGGCCGGCTGAAGGAGGTCGTCCGCCCAGACGGCCGGCAGCTGTACGCGGAGCACAACGAGCTCGGCCTGCCCGTGCGCGTGATACACGCCGACGGCACCGTCATCCGTCAGACCTATGACGAGCACGGCAACCGCACCTCGTACACCGACGCCTCCGGGGCGACCACGCGCTTCACCTACGACGATGCGGGACACCTCGCCTCGGTGACGGACGCGCTTGGTGCCACCACACTCCTGCGTTGCAACGACGCGGGGCTGCCGGTCGAGGTCACCGACCCTCTGAGCGCCGTCACACGCTACGAGCGCGACGCTTTCGGCCGTCCCCTTGCGATCGCCGACCCGCTGGGGGCGGTCACCCGCTTCGAGTGGACCGTAGAGAGCCAGATCGCCGTCTGCACCGAACCGGACGGCGGTCGGCAGGCATGGACGTACGACGGCGAAGGCAACTGCCTGACCCATACCGACGCCTTGGGCCAGACCACCCGGTACGAGTACACGGACTTCGACCTGCTGGTGGCCCGGACCGGACCGGACCGGGTACGGCACGAGTTCCAGCACAACATCAACCTTCAGCTCACCCGTGTGACGAACCCGCTCGGGCTGACCTGGGAGTACGAGTACGACGCCGCGGGCCGGCTCGTGTCCGAGGTCGACTTTGACGACCGGCCCTTGCGGTACCGGTACGACGCGGTCGGCCGGCTGGTCGAGCGTGTAAACGGTCTCGGTCAGACCATCCGCTTCGATCGCAACGAACTGGGCCAGGTCCTCCGCAAGGACAGCGAGGGTGCCGTCACCACCTACGAGTACGACGTCTTCGACGAGCTCGCCGTCGCGGTGAACGCCGACGCCACACTGGTGCGGCTGCGAGACCGGTACGGACGGCTGAAATCGGAGACGGTGAACGGTCGCGAGCTCGCATACGACTACGACGAGCTCGGCCAGCTCATCGGCCGGACGACCCCGAGCGGTGCGGTCAGCACTCGGACGTACGACGGGGCTGGCCGCCCCGTCGAGCTCACGGCATCTGGCCGTACGATCGCCTTCGAGCGCGACGCGGCCGGCCGTGAACTCATCCGCAGGATCGGCGAAACGGTGAGTCTCGCCCATCGGTTCGATGCGAGCGGACGTCTTGCCGATCAGCAGATATCCGGCCGGGGCCGCAACCTCCAGCGCCGCACGTACTCCTACCGCGAGGACGGCCACCTGATCGGCGTCGAGGACCAGCTCTCCGGGACCCGCCGCTTTGACCTCGATGAGATGGGCCGGGTCACCGCCGTGCACGCCTCGGGCTGGTCGGAAACGTACGCCTACGACGCGGCAGGCAATCAGACCGCCGCGGCCTGGCCCGCGAGCCACCCCGGACAGGAGGCCACGGGGCCCCGGGCCTTCACCGGCACCCTCCTCACGCGGGCCGGTAACGTCCGCTATGAGCACGATGCGCAAGGCCGTACCGTGCTGCGGCAGAAGACGAGGCTCTCCCACAAGCCGGACACCTGGCGCTACACCTGGGACGCGGAAGACCGATTGGTGTCCACAGTCACGCCGGACGGCACGGTGTGGCGGTACCTCTACGATCCCCTCGGCCGCCGCATCGCCAAGCAAAGCCTCGCCGATGACGGCAGTACCGTGCTGGAGGAGACCTCCTTCACCTGGGACGGCGCCACGCTGTGCGAGCAGATCAGCCACGGTGCCGCGCTGCCCTTGCCCATCGCCCTCACCTGGGAGCACATGGGTCTACGCCCTGTCTCGCAGACCGAACGCATGCTCGGCAAAGAGACGCCACAGGAGACCGTGGACGAACGCTTCTACGCCATCGTGACCGACCTCGTCGGTGCGCCCACCGAACTTGTCGACGAGTCGGGGGACCTCGCCTGGCGGACCCGCAGCACGCTGTGGGGTACGACGACATGGGCGACCACGAGCGCGGCGTACACCCCGTTGCGTTTCCCGGGCCAGTACTTCGACCCCGAGACGGGACTCCACTACAACTTCCACCGCCACTACGACCCCGAGACGGCCCGATACCTCAGCAACGATCCCCTCGGTCTCGACCCCGCACCCAATCCGACGACCTACGTGCACAACCCACACACCTGGTCCGACCCCCTAGGGCTCAAACCCTGCAAGATCCGGGTCTCTCCGGTCGCCCCCGACTGGGCCACCAAGGGCGCGCACATCCACATCCCCCTGAAAAAGGGGAAGGAACACGAAGTAAGCATCACCGTGGACAGGGATGGCAACATCCAGGGTGCCCCCATCAGACTCGAGGACGGCTGGGCATCGGACAAGAGCGTCCAGCAAGCCGTGGACGCAGTGAACAACGATCCGAAGCTGCGCGCGGACCTTCTGGCCAAGGCCAAGTCGGCGAAGGAGCACATGGACGACCACAACTGGGGCAACAAGCAGAATCGCTCCTCCGAAATGCAAGCCCTGATTGACAAATTGGAGAACTGGCCGTGACCGGCATCGAATTCCTTGCTTCCTTCATCGCGGCCGGACGCCTGCACGGGATCGGCATCGGCTCCACCCTCGACGAGGTCGACCGCGCCGTCGCACACCGCTTCGTCGATGTCGTCGACGAGGGTGGCGCATCACTTCACCGCGACTACGGATTCGTCGAGTTCTACTTCAACCCCGGCGAGGAGTGGGTGATGTCCGGTGGGTCGATCGAGTTGCACCGGCTCGCATCCGGCTACGACATGGCGGAGGAATGGGCCCGGACCATGGGCGTCGAGTTCCCCCGCTACGTAGCCTGGCAGGATGTGCGGGACGCGCTCGCCCGTGTCCCCGGAGCCCCGGAATTCAAGGTGACCGACCAGGGCGGCTTCCTCGAATATCGGGCGGCCGCGTCCAACGTTTCCGTCCTCGTCGTGGACGACGACGAGGAGGAGCGGGGCTACCACGTAGGGCACGGGGACGTATGGAGCGTCAGCCTGTGGGCGCCGGTAAGGGCGAGGTGACTGCTTGCGGGGCCGCCGCAGTGTCACGGCCCCGCTGCGTCGACTTCCCCATGCGTCCAAAGCGGCCTTGACGAGGGTAGCGTCGATGCGAAGCCGAGGCCTGTATGAGCGTGCCGGGGCTTGGAGCCAGTCGCGACGCTTGAAGATGACGTACAAACTGACGCAGACCATTGCCATCAGCAGGATCGCGAAGGGGTAGCCGGCTACCCACTGCAGCTCTGGCATGGTCTCGAAGTTCATGCCGTAGATCGTGCCGACCAGGGTGGGGGCGAAGAGGATGGCGGCCCATGAGGAGATCTTCTTGAAGTCGTCACCCTCACGCCGCTGACCTGCGGAAAGCGCCCGGAGAAACCCTCTGATCTGCGGCGATCAGCCTTTCCGTCCCTTTCACCGTGCTGCCCGTTTGTACGGCCGATCCTCCCCAGCCGCTCCCCAACGCGGGATGGCGTCCCACGGAGTGGTGTAACAGATCTTGGCTGGGAAGTGCGCCGCTTGTGTGCCCTCGCGTGCATCGACTGCTGGTGAATGCTCCCTGAAACGGGGCAGGCCACCGTGCAACTGTCCTTGGTGAACTGCCAGTTCGTTCCAAGGGGGTGCCCGGTGGCCTTGTCCCAGCATGACCTACTTCGCCTGCTCGAGTCACTACGTTCAGCGGATGGTCTTGAACTCGTCCGCGAAGTCGCCGAAAGGCTGCTCCAGGAACTGATCGAGGCCGAGGCCACCGCCCGGATCGGTGCGGAGTGGGGCGAGCGGACCGACACCCGCACCACCTGGCGCAACGGGCACCGGGAGAAGACCGTGACCACGCAGGCCGGAGACCTGGAACTCGCGATCCCCAAGCTGCGGGCCGGGAGCTTCTTCCCCAGCCTGCTGGAACGCCGACGCCGCATCGACCAGGCGCTTTACGCGGTCGTCATGGAAGCCTACGTTCACGGGGTGTCGACCCGCTCGGTCGACGACCTGGTGAAAGCCCTCGGCTCGGATACCGGCATATCGAAGAGCGAGGTCTCCCGGATCTGCGCCGGCCTCGACGAATTGCTCGACGCGTTCAGGGCCCGTCCCCTTGATCACACCCGGTTTCCGTACGTCTTCCTCGACGCCACCTACGTCAAGGCCCGCGTCGACCATCAGATCGTGTCCCAGGCCGTCGTCATCGCGACCGGTGTCACCGAGGACGGCGGCCGTGAAGTCCTCGGTGTCATGGTCGGCGACAGCGAGACGGAGGCATTCTGGACCGAGTTTCTTCGCTCGCTGCGTGAACGCGGCCTGAACGGTGTCCGCCTGGTGATCTCCGACAGTCACAGCGGCCTGGTCAAAGCGATCCGCAAAGTCATGATCGGGGCCGGCTGGCAACGGTGCCGCGTTCACTTCGTGCGCAACGTGTTCTCCGTCATCCCGAAGGGGTCCGCGGAGATGGTCGCCGCCACGATCCGCACGGTCTTCGCCCAGCCCACCGCCGATGCGGTCCGGGCCCAGCTCGATACCGTCGCGGACATGCTCGGCCGCCAGTTCCCCAAGGTCAAGGAGATGCTGCTGGGGGCGAAGGAGGACCTGACCGCGTTCGCGGACTTCCCCAACCAGCATTGGAAGAAAATCCAGTCGACCAACCCGCTCGAACGTCTGAACCGGGAGATCGAACGACGATCAGATGTCGTCCAGGTCTTCCCGAACACCGCCGCCGTCACCCGCCTGGCCACGGCCGTCCTCGTCGAGCTCCACGACGAGTGGATCGCCTTTCCCCGGCGCTACCTCTCCATCGAAAGCATGGACAACCTCTATTCAGACAACGCCACCTGCCTGCCCGGCACTGCCGAATGATCCGTTACACCACACCAAGGGACATGACCCAACGCGGCTTCATTCTCCCCAGATTCTCCCCAGCCGCGGCTGCCTCTGAAGACGGATCGCCGCTGGTCGGGACCGCGAACCGCCTGGCGTGACCGGCTACGCGACGTAGTGGCAGCGAGGCAGGAGTAGGTGACCGTCATTCGCTTGGCGGTAGCTCGTGGCTGGGTACGGCTGCTCGTTCACAGGGGAACAACCGCTGCGCTCCCCGACGCCCAGGCCGTGGCGCCGCCCCTGCCCACCGGCCCGCCTCTGGCTGGAAAGGGAACCGGCCCTCCGCCTCCGGACGAGACTGGGGGAAGACGATCACCAGGATGAACAGGAGGCAAGGGTCCCGATGAATCCGTACGCGTACGTGCCCGCCGACGATCCGCTCTTCGGCGCGGTCCGGATCGAACTCGACCATGAGGCCGGGACGCTGGGCGTGAGCGGGGACGGTCTGCCGCCGGTCGACATCCGGCGGGCCCCGAACACAGTGCCGGAGAGCCATGTGCCGATCGGGACGCGCGACCCCGAGCACCTCACTCTGCTCGTCGACGGTGCAGAGGAGACCCTGCGGCCGTCCAAGGGATTCCTGACCCGGCGCTCGTACCGGGTCGAGGTCGTCTCAGGGGCGCGGGATTGCAGCTATCTGCTGGTTCCGGATTCCCTCGGTACCAGCCGGCTGCTGCGGGACGAGCGGCTGCTCGGCGTCTTCACATCGAGCGGCGACGGGCGCGTGTCGGCCGACTGGGAGGCGGCGGGCGAGTCCGAGCGTGCCAGGGACCCGTACGACACGTCCGTGGGGTACGGGCTCGCTGCGGCATTCGGCACCGGTGCCGAACCGATGTGGCAGCTGACTCTGAACGCCGCGCTCGACCTGTGGCCGTGAGAGAACCTCAGTCCTCCGCCGGGGGCAGCAGGTGGGAGCAGGTCGAGCGTGCTACGAACGCGATGCCGTCATAGTCCTCGGCCGGGACGAGCGGGGCGGTGTTCAAGCGGTAGAGGAACCGTTGGACGTTGGCGCCGAAGCTGCGCTGTGCGTGCGGGGCGTGCAGCCAGGGCGCGGCGTCGGCGGGGGAACCCGCGGCGCGGAAGTCCGCGTAGTAGTCGCCGGGTACGGCGTGCGTGAGTCTGGCCTCCAGGGAGCGGAGGCCGGTGCCGATGCGGTGGCGGGCCGGCGGGCGCTGAAGGTCGTTGCCGCGGCGGGCCAGGAAGGAGCCCTTGCCGAAGAGGAGGGCCAGCGCGTAGTAGGTGTCGCCGTAGCGTTCGCGGAGTTTGCTGCCGAGGGCCGGCACCTGGTCCCCGTACGTGCCCTTCGCGATGTGCCCGTTGTGTGCCCAGACCATGACGCGAGCCTCGGGGTCGTCGTCCACGAGCCGTGCGACGGCCTCGGCCATGTAGCGGTCACGTGCGGCGAGCACGCCGTCCTCGCCGGCCGAGGCTGCGAAGGGCCGGGTCACCAGGTCGGCGGCGCGGACGAGGATTCGCGCGTGTTCCAGGGCCTCGCCGGCGTCATCGCCGGGACCCGGCCGCTCAGCGTGGTCCGCGATGAGGCGGGCGATCTCCTCTGCGCGTCGCATCAGGGCCTTGTCCGGGTCCGGAAGCGTGCTCGGGCGGGCCCGGGCCAGTACGTCCAGGGCGCTGACGCGCCCGGCCTGATCGGGCGCAGCCCGGAGCAGAAAGGCGGCGACGGCCTCGACCGAGTCGGCGCAGAGCTGGGGGTCGGTTCCCACGAAGCGGACCCGGCGCTCTTCGGGCAGGTCGCGGTTGTGGGCGCGCAGCCACTCGACGAGGTCGACCATCTCGCGGGTGCGCCAGGTCCAGAAGCCCAGCCTGGCGACAAGCCGTTCGGGGGAGCCCGTGCCGTACCGTACATACGCGTCGAGTGCGCGGGCCGCGGACTGGCTGGCCTCCATGGCGAGGGTGGTGAACCCCTCCTCACGGACCAGGAACTCCACGATGCGGTGCTTCAGCCGGAAGAACTCGCCCGTGCCGTGGGTGGATTCCCCCAGACCGACGATCCGTGTCCCCCGCAGTGCCTCGCCCAGGGGTTTCAGGTCCTCCACTGGCGCGCCGGGGGTCAGGGTACTCAACGGGTTGGCGTGTTCGTTCAGCCATCGGGCGATGTCGTCGGGCACCGTCTTGCCTCTCCTCACCGTGTGCGGGAGGGCGGCACGCGGTCGTGCCCCGGCCTCTCTCACCCGTTCATGGGTCAGTTCGTCGCTTCCCGGCAGGCCGCGAGGATCTCCTGGAGGTCCCGTACGGCGTCCGGTCGGCCATGCTCGGAATACACTCCCGCGACGTTGACGACAACCTCGTCCACCCCCGCCCGATCGAATTCGGCCAGCTGCGCGGCGATGTTCCCGGGCGTGCCGTAGAGGAAGACTCCGGAGTCGACGAGGGCGCGGGCGCCGAGGCCCGGGCGGCTGTGGTGGACGCGCAGTCCGGCGCGGCGCAGCATGTCGCAGTAGTGCGGCCCGGCGAGGTGGACGTGGGCCGCTGCGAAGGCGAGCCGGTAGGCGTGGCGTCCCGGGCGGTCGACGGCGGCGTGCACAACGGTGACCATGCGGGGCACCGGGCGGCCCGACTCGGCCGCGCCCTTCGCCATGGCGGGCAGCAGGGTGTCGCGGACGTAGCCGGGCGGGGTCATCCAGCTGATCGCCGCGTCCGCCGCCCGGCCCGCGGCCCGCGCGAGCGTCGGCCGGAGCACACCGAGCCCGGTCTCCACTCCCGGGTGCGGCAGGCCCGGCAGACCGATGGAGGCGCCGATGCCGGGTCCGGCGGCTCCGTCCTCGGTCCCGATCAGGCGCCGCACCTCGGTCAGGTATTCCACACAGGCATCGCGTGGGCTGTCGTACGGCTTTCCGTGCAGTCCGGCGACGACGTCGGGGGTCGCGGGACCGAGGCCGATGACCGTGCGGTGTCCGGTGAGGACGGACAGGGACCGGGCCTGGATCGCCGCGTCCAGCGGATGCCGCAGCGGCATGAGGGCGACACTGGTCCCGACCGGGACGCGGTAGCCCATGCCGGCCAGGTAGGCGAAGACCTGCTGGGTGTCGGTGCAGAGGGACTGGCCCTGCCAGAGGCGGGCCGCGCCTCCGTCGCGGACGAGCGCGGCGAAGGGGGCGACGTGCCGGGGGTCCGTCGGCATGGCGGGATACAGGACGGATACGCGCATCACTCGGCCTTCAGGGGGACGCGGCTTCGGTCAGGTAGCCCGAAGCCTGGATACGGAAGAGCCGGGCGTAGACGCCGTCGGCCCTCAGGAGGTCTTGGTGCACGCCGTCCTCGATGACCTTGCCGTTCTCCAGGACGACGATCCGGTCGGCCATCCGGACGGTGGCGAAGCGGTGGGCGATGACCAGGGAAGTGGCACCGCGGGCGACGTCCTTGAGCCGGCCGAAGATCTCCGCTTCCGCCTCCGCGTCGATGGCCGCCGTCGGCTCGTCGAGGACGACGACGGGAGCGCGGCGCATGAAAGCTCGGCTCAGGGCAATCTTCTGCCACTGGCCGCCGGACAGCTGGTGGCCGTCCTCGAAGTGGCGGCCGAGCGTCGTGTCGTAGCCACGGGGCAGCGCTTCGACGAACCCGTCGGCGCCGGCGGCCCGTGCCGCCTCGGCGACGCGCCCGGTGTCCTCGCGGGCTTCGACGCTGCCGAAGCCGATGTTGTCGCGGACGGGCAGCTCGTAGCGGATGAAGTCCTGGAAGATGACGCCGATGTGACGTTGCAGGTCGTCGAGGTCGTACTCCTCGATCGGGATGTCGTCGACGAAGATCTGGCCGCTCGTCGGCTCGTAGAGCCGGGTGAGCAGCTTGACCAGCGTCGTCTTGCCGGAGCCGTTCTGCCCCACCAGCGCGACGCATTCGCCCGCGGGCAGGGTGAAGCTGACGCCGTCCAGGACGACGCGGCCGGTGCCGGGGTAGACGAAGCGCACGTCGCGGAACTCGATGCCTTTGCGGAGCGTGTCCGGGAACGGGCGGGTGCCGCCCTTGATCTGACGCTCGGGCAGGGCGAGGAAGTCGAAGAGATTGCCGAGGAACAGGCTGTCCTTGTAGAGAGCGGCGATGCCGAGCAACATGCCGTGAGCGGAGACCTGGATCGAACCGACGGCCTGAAGGTAGCCGGCGAGCTGGCCGACCTGCCCGGCGTGGGTGGTGGTGTGGATCGCCCAGAGCACGGCGCCGGAGGAGGCGGCGACGCTGAGGAGACCGAGGACGCCGCCGAGCACGGACTGCCGGCGGGCGAGACGGCGGTCGACGTCGAAGAAGGCGCGGATGAGCCGGGTGTAGAGGTCCACCAGGTGCGGGCCGAGCTGGAAGAGACGGACCTCCTTGTAGGAGTGGTCGGTGGTGGTGAGGTGCTGGTAGTAGTACACGCGTCGCCGGTCGGCGGTCCGGTCGTACTCGATCTCGTACGCCCTGTGGCTGAAGAGCATGTACGAGACGACCGACGGCATGGGCGAAAGCAGGATCACCAGGGCGATCCAGGGGCTCCAGGAAAAGAGCACCATGCTGACGGTCACCAGGGTGACCAACTCCCTCGCGACCTCCAGGAGCTGGGTGAAGACCTGGTAGACGCGGCCTCCGCTGCTCTCCTGGAAGGCGCGCTGCATCGTGTCGTAGACCTCGGCATCCTCGTACTGCTGGAGGTCGAGCATGGTGCCCTTGCGCATCACCCATTCGCCGATGCGAGCGGTGAGTTCGAGCCGCAGGAGGGTGTCGAGGTATTGCAGGCAGGTGCCCAGGACATGGCTGGCGAGGCCCACCCCGAGAAGGGCGGCGCCCGCCATGAGCGCGGCCCGTCCGGCGTCCCGGTCGCCGGTGACGGCGTCGGCCACACCTTGCACGGCGGCGGCGACCAGCCCGATCTGCGCGGCCGGTATGAGGGCGAGGAGGAGGGAGACGCCGGTGAAGGCGGATACCCGCAGCGGGCTGAGTCGCCAGAACAGCGTGCTGACGCGCAGCCAGATCATCGGCTCTCCCTCGCCTTCGCGGCCGTGCGGCCCCGGACGGCACGCCGGACATGGGCCCATAGGGTGTGGCTGCGGGCCTCCCGTTGGAGGTCGATCGGGAGGAGCCGGTTGATCTGCATGTGCGCGAGGCTGGCGAGGATGGCGTCCTCGGAGCCGACCAGGAGGCCACGGCGGGCCGCCTCGCGGACGGCTCCAGCCGTCTCGGCGACGGCGGGGGCCTGCGCGGCGAACGTCTCCTGGAGGAGCAGCCGGTGGGCCCGCCCTTCGGCGTGCGGGTCGCGTTCCCACGGGCTGAGGAGTTCGCACAGGTAGGCGCGGTGTTCGCGGAACAGCGTCCGGGTGTCCCGGACGTGGTCCTCGTCGTGGCCGCCGGTGTGGTGGGTGAGCGCGCCGCCCGGCGGCACGCCCCACTGGGCGTGGAGGGTGTCCAGAGCGGCGACGGCGAGGAACTCGGGCCTGATGTCTAGCTGTCGCGACAGCAGCAGGGCGGTGGCTTCGCTGTTGGCCGCGAAGAGCCGCTCGGCCGTGTCGAAGACCTCCGGGCCGCCGTAGCGGGCTGTCTCCGGTGCGTAGCCTGCGAGTTCGATGTCCAGGGCGAGTCCGCGGGCGACGAGATCGCGCCCCCACGCGGTGACCTGGGTGAGGGTACGGTCGGCGTCGGTGCCGCGGACCCGCAGGCGCAGGTGCGGGAAGGGGTCGGCGTAGCGGATGTAGAACCAGCGGTCCAGGAGCCCTTCGCGGCCCAGTCCTGCGACGAGGTCGAGCAGCGGGCCGGAGATGATCTCGTCCTGCCGCTCGGGGGCCGCGTAGACCTTGAGGAACGTCCAGGCGCCGCCGGGCAGATGACGCTCCACGGGCACGTCGCGGCCTTGCCGCGGTACGGGAGCGCGGGTGACGCGTTCCGCGTCGCGGGCGAGTACGGGCACGACGACCTCGGCGGCATAGCGCTCACCGTCGGCGTCCTGGAGCCACATCCCGTCGAAGGACGGCAGCATCTCATGGAGGACGAGGGTGCCGCGCGTGTCCAGCTCCGCCCGGATTTCGGCGCGGCAGGCGGGGTGGTCGAGGTCCAGCAGCAGCCTTTGGTCGGATTCGACGAGATAGACGTGACGGGGCACGTTCCAGCGGCGGCGCCAGCCGTCGAGGTCGTCGAGCGGATGCGCGGACGGTGTGCCGGCCGCAGGTGCCGCGAGACCGGCCCTGCCGTGCGCGCCCGCGGCGTCCGTGGTCGCGGGTCCCGTGGTGAGCCGCCACTGCGCGGGGCGCAGGACGATCTGCCCGCGGGTGACGCGCGGCAGGAAGGGGGCCGCTTCGGCGGGGCCCCAGTGGAAGCCGGAGGGCATGACGCAGCCGTCCTGGGAGGCCTCGAGCAGGAACCGGGCCACGTTCGGCGCCATCGTCGGGCTGAGCATGTGGTGCTGGGCGACCACGACCTCCCGGTCGAGTTTCCGGGACCACAGGTGGAACCGGTCCCCGCTGACGCCGACGAGGATGTCGTCGAGCGGGAGGACCTGGTCCGGGCCGACGGACGGCGCGGTGTTGACGGGGATCTCGTACGGCCGGACGGCAGGGCGCAGGGTGATGTTGGCTGCACGGCCGTACGGAGGCAGGAACGCGAGCTCCGCGTAGGCGACGTCGGGGAAGAGCGCCTCCTCGGCGCGGGCATATCCTCGCAGCCGCTCGGAGGTGGGCTCGCCCAGCAGCTCGCTGAAACGCCCGAAGGTGCGGCCACCGTAGGTGAGGCTGTCGTAGCGCAGGACGGCCCGCCAGTCCCCCCGGTCGAGGGCGGCGCGGTCGGCGGCGTGCAGCTGGAGGTAGACCTCCATGGCGGGCGGCGGGTCGGGCACCGGCCCGCGCGGGGCGAGGCGCTCCAGCCAGGCGTCGGTCAGCTCGACCTCCAGGGACCTGTCCCACCAGGCCTGCTGGGCGAACTCGACGAGCAGGGCGTCCAGCCGGGCGGTGTGCTCGGGCGTCGCCGTCGGCAGTTCGATGCTGCGCGGCGGGTTGGTGTAGGTCGGCGGGGCGTCGAGTCCGGTGTCGGGGCTGAGCAGACCTAGCACCGGGATGCGGGTGCCCTCGCCGTAGCGTTCGGTGAACTCCTCGCGGTAGCGCGTGAGGTGGTTGCGCCTGCCGTGGGCGGCGCTCAGGCGCACCAGAACGCCGACGGCCTCGGCCGCCGCCTCGCCGATGGACGCGTTCAGGACGGGATCGTCGAGATGCAGCGCCATATCGGCCTGGTAGGAGCGGCCGTCGTGTCCGGGGACGAGGTCGTGCTGTGCGGCGGCGAGCCGGCGCAGGGAGGCGACGTCGTCCGCCCGGTCGGCGAGGTCGGCGATGGTGCTGAGCAGGTCGGCCGTCTCCTGCGCGGCGGGGATGCCGGTGAGCCTCTTCAGGACGTGGTGTTCGGGCCGCTCCGCGGTCTGCGGGGGCCTCAGGTCGCTGATGAGGAAGCCGAGGTCCCACATCTGCCGGACCAGGCCCTCGACCGTCTCGGCCGTGACCTCGGGGAAGGCGGCGGCGAGTTCGGCGGTGATCCGCTCGTACGGGACGGGGGTGGCGGCGGTCCGCATGACGAGCTCGACGGCGGGTGTGGCCCGGATGCGCACGCTACGGGCGTCGTGCCGGCCGTACTTGTCGGCCTGCGGCAGGACCACGCGGTCGCCGGCCGTGTCCGCCATCGGGTTGAGCACGAGCCGGAGCCTGCGAAGCAGGTCGTCGGATTCGTCGAGGCGCTTGATCAGCCCGAGTAGCCAGCCCATGTCGGCGCGCACGCGCAGCCGGTGTTCCTCGGGCCGGCCGAGCCGGGCGGTGGTACCGGGGCCGAACTCGCCCATCGCCACACCGGAGAAGGCCCCGAACGGCGTGGGCCGGGTCGCCATGCGCGTGATGTAGCGCAGCAGCCCGGAGTGCAGCCGGCGTAGGCGTTTCTCGCTGAGGTCGCCGATCCGGTCGAGGCTGTCGGTCATGTCCTCGCTGGCGATGAGCAGAGCGCGCGTGACGTCGGGACGGCGGGCGAGGCCGACGAGGGCCCGCGGGGTGTCGTCGGGGTCCGCGGTCACGTCGAGCCAGGTGCGGGCCGGCAGGGTCGGGGAGCGCAGGAGGAAGAAGCCGACGGGCTCGTACGGTGTCATGGCCGTCACCGGCCGAGGAAGGCGCGGAACCAGTCGGGCCGCCGGCCGCCGGTGGCGGCGAGCAGCGTGAGCGCGACGCCGGTGGCCCCGGTGAGGAGTCCCGGGTCGTCGACGGGTTTGCCGGGCTCCTCCAGGTCGGCGAAACCGAGCGGGCGGTCCGGCTCGTGGCGGTTGAGGAGGTCCCCGACCAGTTCCGGCAGCCGCTCGCGGGCGACGGCGCTCCAGGGGGCGAACTCTAGTGTCAGCATGACCAGTCCGGCGAGGCCGTGGCAGAGGGTCGGCGACAGTGGCCGGAGGCCCCCGAGGCGGGCGAGTGCGCCCTCGAAGGCGGTGACGGCTTCGGCGCGCAGTTCGTCGTCGCGGGTGGCCTCGGCAACCGTGAGGAGGGCGCCGGCGACGCCGAAGGTGCCGTAGCACCAGGCGATCCGGTCGTGCACGCATCCGGGGGAGATCTCGTGGCCGTGTTCGTCGACGGGCTTGCCGTCGCTCCACAGGGGGCCGTGCGCGTCGGTGTCCGCCTGTGCGCGGATCCAGCGGCTGAGGGCGGTGACGGCCTCGAAGTGGCCCGGGCGGCGGTTGCCCGCAGCCCAGGCGGCGGCGAGGGCCGCGGCGATGCCGGGGACGCCGTGCGAGAGACCGAGGTTGAGGTACCCGTGCGGGTACTTGGCGAGGTAGTCGCCGACGGGCGGGTAGTACGCGGGCGTGATGAGCCAGCGGTGGGGGGTGCCCTCGGTCTCGGCGGGTCCGGTGAGCCAGATGAGGTAGTCGGTGAGGACGGCGGCGGCCTCGGCGACCCGCTCAGAGGGCTCGGGGACGGAGCTCAACTGGGCGAGGGTGCCGGCCGCGCCGGTGACGAGGTCGTAGTCGAGGTCGCTGACGGCCCGTTCGGTGCGGTGCGGGGGAGCGGCGAGGACCTGCTCGGCGAGCTGGTCCGTCAGCCGGTCGAGGCTGGGGCGGAAGCGGGGTTCGTCGCGGGTGACATCCGCGAGGGCGAGGAGGAGGCCGCTGGTGCCGGCGAACAGACCGTGGTGCTGCAGAGGTTCGGTCTGGGTGGAGAGTACCGCCTCGCGTATGTGGCCGGAGGCCGTGTCCAGGTCGCCGAGCCCGGCCCGGGCGGCGTACAGGTGGAGCAGCGCGGAACCGGCCTGGCCGTGGGTGAGACTGGGCGGAAACCAGGCGCCGGCGGTGTCGCTCTGCTCGGCCGCGCGGAGCGCGAGGTCCTCGACCTGGGCGGTGGTGGCGGTCTCCCTCAGAACTTGCCGGACGGCTGTCCGTGCGCGGCTCACGAGGTCGTCGTCTGCCACGCGGGCCCAGGTTTCGGTACCGTGGTGGGTGAGGTGCATCGTGGTCAGCCCCTGTCTGTTCGGCGTGCTTCTCTCGCTCTGCGACGACGGGTGCTGCCGTGTCTCGACCACGGCAGCACCCGTCGGGAGTTGGCCCGTGGCTACTTGCCGCCCACGCAGAAGACCGTGCACATCGCGGTGCAGACACAGGTCTTGCTGGCTTGGCAGGTCACTCGGGTGCAGACGGTGCGGGTGGCGATCCCCGAGATGGACGGCGGGGGCGCCTGCTCGCCGGCGGGGCCGGCAGGGGCGGAGATCCGGGCGTCCAGGTCGAATGCGTCAGACATGTCTTTCCTTTCGTCATTCCGCCCGGCGAATTGATTCGCCGGGGGCTCCGGAGGTTTTTCCGGCGCCAGGGAAATCATGTCGATCTCCTTGCGTCCGTTCCATTGGCCGTGGCGACAGTATTTGCCGTGGGCCCGGATTCCGAACGGATAGCGTTTCGGGACTCTTTACGGACCAAGCCGGTTCCCGGCGTCCACGCGCTCCGTGGAGAACACGTACGAAGCCAGGCAGACGGTCAGGCGTGAGGAGAGTTCGAGTTTCTCCATGACCGCGGCGACATGTGCGCGCACGGTCCGTTCGGTCACGTGCAGCCTCTGGGCCATCGTTTCGTTGGAGAGCCCTTCGGCGAGCAGGAGGAAGGTCTCCTGCTCGCGCGGGGTGAGTCGGCCGACCCGTTCCAGGGCCGGTGTCCAGTGCGGTGCGCCCGGCGCGCGGGCGCCGGCGGTCGCGTGGGGTGCGGTGGGGGTGCGGGGAGTGGTGGGGCTCACGGTGCTGCGACGCTCCTGTCTGGGGCGGGCCGGCCGAGCGGCCGCGTGAGGTGGTCGGTGGTCAGCCTGCGATAGAACGGGTTCTCAGCGAGCAGTTGTTCGTGCGTGCCCTCGGCGTCGACACGGCCGTCGTCGAGGACGACGATCCGGTCGGCCGCCCGGACGGTGGACATGCGGTGGGCGACGACGAGCAGGGCGCGTTCCCGGGAGATGTCCCGCAGGACGTCGGTGAGTTCCCGTTCGTTGATGGGGTCGAGTTGCGACGTGGGTTCGTCGAGGAGTACGAGTTCGGGCCGGGCGAGCAGGGCGCGGGCGATGGCAACGCGCTGGCGTTCGCCGCCGGAGAGGTTGAATCCCCGATCGCCCACTTCTGTCTCCAGTCCGTTCGCCAGACGTTCCACGAGTTCTTCGAGATTCACCATCCGGAGCACTTCCCGGATTTCTCTCTCATCCGCCCCGGGTTTCGCGTAGACGAGATTGTCCCGCAGGGTTCCGTACAGCAGGGGCGCGTGTTGCTCGACCAGGGCGATACGGGCCCGGAGGTCGCGCGGATCGACGCCCCTGACGTCGGCGCCGTCGAAGAGGACGTGTCCGCCGTCCGGTTCGTGGAACTTCTCGGCGAGGGAGACGATCGTCGTCTTGCCGGCGCCGGACCGGCCCACCAAGGCGATGAGCCCGGTGCGCGGCACGGAGAACGAGACGTCGCGCAGTACAGGACGGTCGTCGTACGCGAAGGAGACTCGGCGCAGTTCGAGGAGCGGGGGCGCGGGTGACGCGGCAGGGCCAGGAAGCGGTACGGGCGTATCGTCCTCCGGGTCCTGCTCGACGGGCAGGCGCAGGACGTCCTCGATCCGGCGGAGCGAGCCGAGGCCGCGCTGGATCAGGCTGAGCGCGTTGAAGAGGCCTGCGAGCGGCATGACCAGGTAGGTGGCGAACAGCAGGAACGCGACGAGTTCGCTGACGGACATGGAGCCGTCGGAAACCCGGACCGCCCCGACGAGCAGGACGAGGAGGAACGAGCCGTTGACCGCGATCTCCATGGCGGGCCCCACGACGGAGCCGAGCTTCGCGGAGCGGACGCCGGCGGTGAAAGCGGCGTCGATGTCCGCGCCGATGCGCTCGGCCTCCCGGTGTTCGGCGCGGGCCGCCCGTACGGTCCTGATGCCGCCGAGGGCGCGTTCGAGGTCGGCGGTCATGGCACCGACACCGGCGAGGGCCTGTTCGGTACTGGTCCGGATGCCGGCCATCACGCCCGCGACGAGGACGCCGGCGACCACCAGCGTCCCGGCGACCACGAGGAACATGACGGGGTCGATCCACAGCATCAGTCCGGCGGCGCCCACTCCGGTGATGGTGACGGTCACGAGCTGGACGAAGCTGCCCGCGACCATGTCCCGCAGCATGGTCGTGTCGGTGCCGACCCGGGAGAGCAGGTCGCCGGCGCGCCGGCCGTCGAGTTCTCGGAGGCGGACGAACAACAGCCGTTCGACAAGCCCGCGGCGCAGGCGCCGGACCACGCTCTCGCCGGTCACGTCCAACAGGTACTGACCGGCCGCCTCGAGGGCGGCCTGGACGAGGAAGAGAGCGGCCAGCGTCACGCCGAGCGCGGCTACGGCCCGGTCGGCGGAGACCCGGTCGATCAGACGCATGGTCAGCAGCGGCTGGAGCAGTCCGAGGGCGGTGCCGACGAAGGTCAGCGCGAGCGCGGCCCCCACGGTCCGGCCGCTGCCGCGCAGCAGGCGCAGCAGATCACGGGTGCCCGGTCGGGCGCCGTCGGCGGGGTTCTCCCCCGGGCGCGCCACGGTCCCGGGCTCGCCCTCGGTTCCCCGGCCGGTTCCGGTCGCCGCGCCGGACGGATCCGAGTGGTCGGTCATGAAGGGCTCCTCTCCTCGCTCCCGGAGCCCACGGTGATCAGCCTCCGGAAGTAGCTCTCGGGCAGTTCCTCGCCCACCAGCCGACCCTCCGCCTCGACCCAGGCGTGGGCGCCGAAGGGCGGAGCGGCGCGGACGCCGACGCACCACGTGGGCCACTCGCCGCGGGCTCGACAGAGCAGGGCCGTGGCGACCGAGCGCGGCAGGCAGCCCTCACGGCCGGCGCAGACCGCGCTGACCGTGGTGACGGCCTGCCGGGCCCGGTAGGCCCGTTCATGGCCGGCCGGGCGGGCCCCGCGGGACACCACGCCGAGCACCCGCGCCAGCCGGGCCGGCGGCAGGAGCAGCAGGGGCCGGCCCACCGCCACGGCGAGGCGGGCCCCCGCGCGCTGAGCGAACGACGTCCCGGTGTGGGTCTCCGGGACCGGATGGAAGCTCATGGCCTGACCAGCCGGGCGTTGCGCAGGGCGGAGAGCAGGGCGGTCACGTCGGCCTGCGCCCGGTCCGCGTCGACGTCGAACTGGGCGCACAGGGCATCGGCGATGTCCTCGGCCGGGGTGCCGTCGAGCAGGCTGGCCAGGACCGAGCTGCCGGTCGGATTGAGCTCCCAGTACTCACCCGTACTGCCGTCGAGCAGGACCTTGCCGTAGTCGGTGTCCACCACGGACACGTCCTCACGCAGTTGCATGGGTTCCCCTTCAGATGGTGCGGAGCCAGATCTCGCAGGCGAGAGTGGCGTCAAGGCCGCCGTGCCGGAGTTCGGGCGACGAGGGCCGCAGGGTGATGTCCAGGAGCTTGTCGGCGTCGACCAGTCCGGCCTTGGCGAGCAGCGAGTGCCGCCACAGCTCGGCGAGGCGTTCGCGGTTCTCCCGCAGTCCGTTGGCGGCGTCGGCCGAGGCCTCGCCCTTGGTGGTGCGGCGCAGCAGCGCGTCGGGCATCCGGCCGCGCATCGCGTGCTTGAGCAGCGGTTTGAACTCCCAGGGTGTGGCGCGCTCCTCGGAGCGGACCGACCAGCACGCCTCGACGACACGGTCGTCGAGGAAGGGGCTCGCCAGCGGCAGCCCGCTGTGCTCCGCGACCTGGTGCAGGACGCGGGTGGCCCGCGTGCCGTGGTGCAGGGTGTGGAGCTCGTTGTGGAGGGCGCGGGTGGTACCGCGCGGCTGTGCCGTGTGGGCGGCCTCCCGCAGGCTCCGGCGTACGGAGGCGGCGGCGTCGGCGGTGGCCCAGACCGGCAGACGGGGCGGGATGTCCCAGCCGAAGACGTCCGGGCTGTGCGGGGCGGGTCGGGGGGCGGTGACGTCGTCGGCGGCGTCCGCGAGCCACCGGCCGTAGGGGCGGCTGTCGGCGAGGACGGCCAGGGTCTCGCGCAGCGACCAGCGGTTCTGGGCGCGATAGCCGCGGATGCTGCGCAGGGCCGTGAGGGGGCGGGTGGTCAGCAGGTCACGGTGGTGCGCGGGATGCCCCCACAGGACGTGGTCGCCGCCCATGCCGGTGAGATGGAGGCGCGACCCGCCGGCAAGGAGCCGGTCGTGGCCGACGAGCTGGCGCGGCTGGTCGAGGATGGTGGGGAGGGGTTCGTCGACGGGTCCGCGCACGTCCAGCAGACCGCTGTAGAAGAGTGGGATCTCGTCGATGTCGAGCAGGATGTGCTCCAGGCCGTCGATCTCGGCGGCGGCGAGTCGGGCCCAGTGCACGTCGTCGTCGCCCGGATCCCTGCTGGGCATGGTGAGCGCGGGTAACGGTGTGGTGCTCACGCCTGCGGCGAGGGCACAGACGGTGGTGGAGTCGAGGCCGCCAGAGAGGTCGGCGCTGACGCTCCCGGCGATGTCCACCCGCAGGCGTACGGCCTCGTCCAGCGCCGTGCGGAGCGCCTCAGCCCCCTCGGCGAGCGGGACTTGTATCTGCGGGGGCTGCCACCAGCGGACCGTCCGGGGGGCGGAGCGGCCGAAGCGCAGGAGTTCGCCGGGGACGACGGAGTGCACACCGCGCCACAGGGGGACGTCACCCAGCGGGTGCGGGACGGAGTCCAGCAGTCGCAGGGCGAGGGCGTCCTCGTCGACGGGCGCGTCGAACAGCCGGGCCAGGACGTCGGCGCGGTTGGCGGCGACGGTGATGCCGTCCTCGGTGGCGTGGAAGAGACGTCGCATCCCCGAGGCGGTGCCGTGCACGTGGATCTCGCCGTGTGCCTCGGCGATGACGTGGAAGTCGCCGGGGAGGCGAGCAGCGACTCGGTGGACCGCGCCGGGTTCGCGCACCCCGGCGATGTGCGCGGTGAGTTCGGGTGCGCCGACGGGAGTGTGTCCGATGAGCGCCACAAAGAGTCCTTGGTCGTTTCGGGCCTGGACGGAGGTGGCCCAGCTGCCCAGCACGAACGGTCTTCCTGACGGGTGTGTGAGGGTGCGTTCGCCGCGTATCCCGAGTCGGGAGGCCACGGCGAGGGCGGCCTCACAGTCCGGAAACAGCGCGAACCATCCCTCGCCGTGGCTTGTCATCGGACTACCAGCCCAGGGGCAGACGGACCTTGGGCTCGTGCGGTCCGCGCTTCAGGAATCCGGTGTCCTTGCGGAAGTCGCCGGCCTTGGACAGCGCCGGAACCTCGTAGACCTTCTTGGCCATGGTTTTCATCCGTTCTCGCGTGGGTTTCTGACGAGACGACCCCGTTTCCCGGGATTTCGGTGGCCGCCTGGAAAGATCCTCGGCCGGTGGCCACCCGCCGCTCAAGGAGCAACCGGTGGCCGACACGGTCCGCGATCGGGGCGGCCGGGCCGCCCGGCACCTCTTGTCAGGGGCCGCCACCTGGCAGAAGAGGGACCGGCGTGAGATGGATCCGCCGGTCCGGGCGTGCGGGATCAGCCTGGTCTTCTTGGCCTGTTGGTCACTCTCCGCTTGAGCTTCCTTGGCTCCATCCCGGCCTGCGGCCGCGCACCGCCGGCAGCCCGCGCCGCGCCGCCCTCCC
Source organism: Streptomyces sp. NPDC058619 (assembly GCF_042717785.1). Taxonomy (NCBI): domain Bacteria; kingdom Bacillati; phylum Actinomycetota; class Actinomycetes; order Kitasatosporales; family Streptomycetaceae; genus Streptomyces; species Streptomyces sp. NPDC058619. Next base: position 9,435 of record NZ_JBHXQN010000007.1, on the reverse strand, counting down.
ATGGCGGGCGGCCATCCTGGGCATCCGTTCGATGGCGGAGATGATGGCGGCGCGCGGGATACCCGAGACGTCTGCGAGGTTGACGACCCGCTGGAGTTGGTCGGAGATGTCGTCGAGGCCCACCGGGAGGGAAGTCGGCAGGACGACAGCACCGCGCCCGCGCCCGAAGTCCACGACGCCTTCGCTGCGCAGCATCCGCAGCGCCCGGAGGATCGTGTTCTTGTTGGCGCCGTACTCCTTGCCGAGCTGGTCGGCGGGCGGAAGGTACTCCCCCTGGGGGTAGAGGCCCGACGCGATGTCCATCCTGAGTTTCGCCCGGATCTGGGCGTAGAGCGGTATCTCGGCGGCACTGCTGTGGCGTCGGATGTTCCCCGTTCCAGACGCAGTTGACATGTGCTGCTCCCCCTTCTGGCTCACGTTGTGCTCAAGCACTCGCGCCACGCCGCCGGCTCGCCGGGGCGGGGGACGGGGGCAGCCGGAGGGACGACTCCCGCGTGGTCGGTGCGGAGCCGATGGCTGCCTTCGTCGCTTCCCCCAGGTCCGGCATCGACCCATGTCGATTCTTGGGTAGACCGTTCTTTCACGTCGGTTGACGGCCGGTGCAGTTGTACCGTAGTCCGCACCTTGACGCTCTTCAACCAGTGTGGTGATAGTGGGCGTTGCACCGATTCATCTGAGTGGAAGAACAGAGCTGGCCGGACCAGGGGGGCGTCATGCCAGAGGAGCCGGAACACGGTTTCGCCGACAAGCTGAACCGGCTCTTCGAGACCGTCAGACCGGATCCCGACCACGAGTACAGCAACGAGCAGGTGGCCTCCGCCATCAGGGACACCGGGGTGTCGATCTCTCAGAGCTACATCTGGCAGCTGCGGAAGAGCAAGAAGACCAATCCGACGCTGCGTCATCTGCAGGCGCTGGCAGGTTTCTTCGGAGTCTCCACGGCCTATTTCGTGGACGACTCGGCCACCGCGCGCATCGAGGAGCAGCTCTCGGCCCTCGCCGCCGCGCAGGCGCGGCTGCACGAGGCGTCGCAGGGCAGTGACGTGAAGCTGATGGCCATGCGGGCGGGTCAGTTGTCGCAGAAGCACCGCGAACAGGTGATGGATCTGCTGGACGTGGTCTACCGCCTGGAGCAGGCCGAGGGCGGTCCCGGCCGAAACGATGGCCTGAATCATCCTGGATCATGATGGTCTGACGTCATTGGATGGAATTTCCAGGCCCCAGGAGATTCACCAACGGAGTTGGCCCGTGACCGAACGTACGTTGCGCAAACGATGTCGGAGCATCCTCAGGGAACTCGGCATCACCGCTCCACTGCGGGTCCCCGAGCTGTGCCGGCTCCTCGGTGAACACCGCGGACGGCCGATCCGGCTGGTCCCGTACTCGCTGCCTGTCCCCGGCCCGTACGGTCTGTGGATCGCCGGCGCGCAGGCGGACTTCATCTTCTACCAGAAGGAGACGAGCCAGGCGCACCAGGACCACATCGTGCTCCACGAGGTCGGGCACATCCTGGCGGACCACGGGAGCGACGAGTCCGAGGATGCCGTCTGGCAGGAGGTGCTGCCGGACCTCTCGATCGAGGTGATCAACCGCGCGCTCCGGCGCACCTCCTACGCCGAGGAAAGGGAGCGGGAGGCGGAACTCGTCGCCACGATCATCCTCGAGTGGGCGTCGGTGCTGGACAGGGTCACGCCCCGCGCGCCGGGTGACATCTCGGCCCGACGGGTGCACACGGCGCTCGCGGACCGGCAGGGGTGGTTGTGACCGTGCTGTCCCTGGTGCTCGCCGTTGTTCTGTACGGCTCGCTGCTCTGGACGGGGCGGCAGGTCGTGCGCGATCCTTCTGACCGGCTGCTGCGCGCGGTTTTCCTTTGCATGTTCAGTGCGGGTCTCTCCTTCCCGTTCGGCCTGCCCGTAGTCATCCGCCTCGTTGACGGGCTCGCCGGGGACGGCGCCGCGAAGCTGCTGCAGAACCTCTGCCTGCTCGGAGCCGTGTACTTCCTGGGGTGCTTCTTCATCCACTCGGCGTCCGAACCGGCCGCGGCCCGGACGCGGGTGCGGTGGCATGCGGTGCCGTTCGCCGCGACTGCGGTGATCGCCTCGGCAGCCATGGCCGTGACGCCGCACGCCGAGCGGGGCCACACGTACGCGACGGCCGACATGAGGGTCCCCGGTGTCGCGGTCTTCTACCTCTCGGCCGGCGCCTACCTCACGTATGCCCTGGCGGCGGCGCTGTTCTGGACAGTGCGGTACGCGCGGCTGGCGAGCCGGCCGTTGGCGACCGGGCTGCGGATGGTGGCCGCCGCGCTTGCCGGCATGCTGCTGGCCTCGGCGGTACGGGAGTGCCTGACGCTCGTGCGCCTGCTAGGCGGCGGTGTGCCCCACCCGGTGATCACCGGCGCGAAGCTCCTGCTCGACCTCGCGATCCCCCTCTTCGTAGCGGGCGTGGTCTACCCGGGGCTGGTGACGCGCTGGGCCAGCATCCGTCTGTGGTGGCACCACGGCCGCGTCTACCACAGGCTGGCCCCCCTCTGGGAGGCTCTGCACCTGGCGTTCCCGGAGGACGCACTCGAACGCACCGGGGGCGGTCGCCGCTGGGACGCGCTGAGTCCGCGGGGCGTGCACCGGCGCTACTACCGGCGTGTCATCGAGTGCCGGGACGGGCTCGTCCGGATCAGTCCCTATCTGGCGCTGGAGGCGGCCACGGCCGACGCCGAGGCACCACTCACGCCCGAGGTCGCGGCGCGCCATCTGAGGACCGCGTTGCGGGCGTACGCCTCCGGAGAGGATGCGCCCTCCCAGGCCGTCCCGGTCGCCCTGCCCGGCGAGGGCGCCGGCAGTCTGGAGAGTGATGTACGGCAACTGATCCGGCTGTCCGAAACTCTGACAGCGCAATTCTGAACGAGGAGTGGCGATGGAAACCCTGATCTCGGCCCGGCGCGTGGTGATCGGACCGCACGGCCAGGTCCTGGCGGACGGCGCCGTGCTGGTGCGAAACGGCGTCATCGCGGACACCGGACCGCGCCACGAGGTGGAGTCCCGTGCCCCCGCGCGCACTCTCCGTCACGACTACCCCGACGGCACGCTGTTGCCGGGGCTCGTCGACGCGCATGTCCACCTCGTTCTGGACGCGGGGCCCGATCCGGTCGCGGCGCTGCGGGAGGCGGACGATGCGACGGTGGCCAAAGGCATTGCGGAGCGGGCACTCGGTCTGCTGAACGCCGGCGTCACCACAGTGCGGGACCTCGGCGACCGGAACGGACTGGTGACGGAGTTCCGCGACGCCGTCAGGGTGGGACGGGTGCCCGGACCCCGTGTCCTGGCGGCCGGCACTCCTGTGACGGGACCCGGCGGACACTGCTGGTTCCTGGGCGGAGAGGTGTCCGGCGAGGACGCCGCCAGGGCGCTGGTCCGCCGCAACGTGGAGCGGGGCACGGACCTCATCAAGGTGATGGCCACGGGCGGGGGCATCACCAAGGGCGGGCCGCCGATCTGGGCGCCCCAGTTCACGGCCGAGGAGCTCCGGATCATCGTGCAGGAGGCGGCGAGTGCCGGCCTCCCGGTGGCGGCGCATGCGCACGGCACCGCAGGCATCGTCGCGGCGGTGGAGGCCGGGGTGAGCACGATCGAGCACTGCACGTGGATCGACCAGGATGGCTTCCGGCTCCTCGACGACGTCGTCGACGAGATCGCCGCCCGGGGCATCGGGGTCTGTCCGGCGGCCAGCCCCGACTGGCGCGGCTTCGCCGAGCGCTTCGGACATGAGCGCGCGGAGGAGATGTTCGGCGGGATCCGCCGAATGCGCGAGCGCGGGGTGCGGCTGCTCACCGGCACGGACGCGGGCGTGAGCCGGGCGGTCTTCGATGACTTCGTGTCCAGTCTCGAGTTCTTCGCCCATCTGGGCTGCACCTCGCAGGAGATCGTCGACCTGGCCACCTGCGAGGCGGCGGAGGCACTCGGGCTGGGCAAGGTCACGGGGCGCCTGCTCCCCGGCCTCCGCGCGGACCTCCTGGTCGTTGATGGTGATCCCCTGAGCGATCTCCAGGCGCTACGCCGCGTTCGGCTGGTGATGGCGGATGGCCGTGTGCATGCCTGACGGACTACCGCTACCGGTGCCCCCCCGTTGGTGCGTGAGGGTCAACTGACTCCTACAGCCAGTCGCGCTTCTTGAAGATGACATACAGGCTTGTGCAGACCACTGCCATCAGGAGGATCGCGAAGGGGTAGCCCGCGGCCCAGTGGAGTTCCGGCATGACCTCGAAGTTCATGCCGTAGATGGTGCCGACCAGGGTGGGTGCAAAGAGGATGGCCGCCCAACTGGAGATCTTCTTGAAGTCCTCGCCCTCAGCGAACTGACCTGCGCGGATCGCTGTAGGAGGCGGACTGACCTGCGGCTTCGCTCGTTTCTGGAGCTTTCACGGTGATGCCGTTTTGTGCGGTCGATTCTCCCCAGGCGCTCCCCAGTGCGGCTTCATTCCCCCCAGATTCTCCCCAGCGACAACTGCTCCCACAGCGTGTACCCGCTCGCCGGGCGTTGCCCTGCTGCACCTGCGCATACTGCGCAGCGCGACTCTTGATGTGGCAAAGCTCCTCGAACTCGCCCGGGTGTGTATCCTTTCGCCTCCTGGCTGCAGGGCATGCGTGGCGCTGTCTACCTCAGCGGCAGCTCGAATGCCGAGTGATGAACTATGTCGATCGGCTCTCTACTCCATACCCAACCCAGAGCCATAGCGATGGGAAGGGGGCCGTGGAAGAACAGCCGTCCTTCGACGGGTGCCGCTGTTCCGGTGCGGGTCGCCCACTCCTGGCGTGCTGCGCGCCAAGCACGGTTGATATGCATCGTTACCGCCACGAAGACTTCAGGGTCGTCCGGTAGGCCCAAGGCGCCGATCTCAATGACAAGGTATGCGCCGAAGCCGTCGACATCCGGCTCCCGGCCGCTTCCCATGAGCTGGTATCCGACACGTGGTGAATCCGGGGCGGGGCGGCCGGTGGTGACAACCTGAAGTGCCTCGGTGACCATCGAGTCCAACGGAGTCAAACGTACGATGAGCGCAATGCGATGGGGTGCCTGACCTGGGGTGGCGGCTACCTCAACGAGGTGCGGCACCGGATTGGCGGCGTCGGCCAGATGTGCGGAGATCAGGCTTTGCTGACGTGGAGAGACAGGGCCCTGCAGTTCGGAGTCCAGCTGGATACCCAGAACCACCGGACGCCCCCTTCGGCGTGAGAGGTGCATCAGGCCCAGGGACAGCTGGGGATCGTCGGAGAGGCGCCGACCGAGAAGGAACCCGTCACTCAGGTGTGCAAGCGGATACAGTACGACGTCAGACTCGTCCCGATTGGTCTCCCTGAGCTCTTCGACCTGGGCATCGATCAGTCGGGCAGCGATGTCGACGACGGAGGCTGGAACACGTTCACCCTGTCCGGCGGGCCAGAGTACGGATCGGTCGATCACGAGAGTGTTGGTGTGGGCGCTTCGGGACGCGGCCTTGAACACGCCGACCCGTGAGCGCTGTGTCCGCTCCGGAGGGTAGAGCGAGAGAACGACTCCCAGCCCTCTCGGCCGATGCATCAGCCAGCCCATCAGCACTGTGGCCAGACCGGCAAGGAACACCAGCCCGAAGATCCAGACTTGGCTTGTCCACTGCTCGAGGATGGTTGGCACGACGCCCAGGGCGACCGCCGTAGCGCCCGCCATCAGCACTGTTCCCCCGCCTTCTCGTGACAACAGCAGACGTCTCAGCTGCCGCAGACCGCTATCCCGCATTTCCGCTCCCATCGAACCTGCCGTCAGTCGACCGAAGTGTCCCTGAAGTGCCCCCAAGAACGGGCACCTTCCTGCTGTATCCGGACGCGGAGAAGAAGGCAGTGACCCTTTGGTCTGCGACAGTCCAGCGCCGCGCCCGGATTGGTCGGACACCTGATCCGGTCTGCATAGCGTTTCGGTTCCGCCGATAAGGGAGTTCCCACCCTCGACCGGTCCCTACCTCGAGGTCGCGAGCCCATCCGGCACCAAGCGGAGCGTCTGCGGCGCTGCCCTGGGTGCTCACGCGCTTTCCCGACCCTGTCGCCATTCCACCCGCCGGCCGCCCAACGAGAACGGGCCCCGTCTACTCGGCCCCGGACGCCCGATTGCGCATCGTCCACTTGGGTGCGTTGTCAGTGGCGACGCCTACGCTGGATGAGAGCGGCCCGATGCCTCCCGAACACGGACGAAGCCTGCCCCACCAGGCGGCCGAACTCGGTGTGGAACACGGGCTGGACCCGCAAGGCCGAGGAGGCAGGTATGGGGATCGACGAATCGTTCGACGAGTTCCAGAAGAGCGTCAACGAGGACGTGGGCCAGACCAGGCTCGCCCGAGACCGGCGTGACCTGTTCAAGGCGGCGCTGAAGAGCGAGCCCGACGTCGCCGAGGCGTTCGGTTCCGGGTCCCTCAGCCGCAGCACCCAGCTCAGGCCCATCCACGACGTCGACATCATCGTTGTCCACGACGCCTCCCACCACCCCGGTTGGGGTAGCGCCGGCCTGAGTGCCGAACATGCCCTGGACCACACCCGCGGCCAGGTCAACCGACTCCTGGGCAAGACCAACGGCACTCACGGCAACGAAGTCAGACTGGCACTGCCGAGGAACCACGCAGTCAAGTGCTTCCTCGACGACCCCAAGGACGAGTCAGGGTTCACCGTCGACGTGATGCCTGCCCTCCGGCAGACTGACGGCACCCTCCTCATCCCGGAGAAGCTCACCCAGACCTGGGTACCCGCCGATCCCGAGCACCTGATCAACCTCGTGGCCAAACGCCAGCGAGACTGGGAGCACTTCCGCCCGCTCGTCCGCGTCCTCAAGCAGTGCGCCACGACGTTCCGGTCACCGGCCGCGTCAAGTCACTCGTCATGGAAGTCCTCGCCCTGAACTGCATGCCCTCGTCCGGTAACCGGTCCAATGGGCTGCGTATCTTTTTCACCGCCGCCGCAGCACGTGTCCACGAGGGCGTGAGCGACCCCGCTGGCCTGTGCGGTGCGATCCAGCCCGACCTCGACTACATCGCCTTGCACACTGCGCTCACCGAAGCCGCCGAGCTCGCCGACCGGGCCTGCGCGGCCGCCGCGGCAGGCAACACCGACGATGCTCTTCGGCTGTGGCAGGAGATCCTGGGCGACTCCTTCCCCGCACCGTCCAAGCCCGCGAGCCCCATCACCGCAGCCCCGGCCCTCATCACCAGCGCACCGGCGCTCATCACCCCCCGGCCGATCAAGGACGCACCCCAGGGATGACGGCCACTCCCGGCCCTCAAAGGCCCATACGGCCGGCGCCCATCCCGTGGTGGGCCGCCGAGCCACGCCGCTTCGAACGAGACCAGCATGAGATCCCCGCCGCCTTCCCCGACCTCGCCTACGACGCCGAAGGCGGCGGAAGCTGGCAGGGCACACTGCCCCTGTGGCCGTTTGACCGGCCCCAGCCTGCACACCTGACCAACTGGACGGGCGACACAGGGCTCCGTTTTCTCATGGCCTACCGGCATTCCTATCCCATGGTGCCGCCCCACATCCTTCCCCTCGACCCGCTTCCTGAGTTGGCCGAGTGGACGCAGTCACGCTGGCACGTCAACGGCGACGGCACCCTCTGTCTGCTGCGCTCCGACGATCTGTGGACAGGCCGCGCGTCCGTCGTCGACCTGCTTATTAAAGCCGCCGCCTGGAGAGTGGAGTACGCGCTGATGAAGCACGGGGTGATCCCGCAGATGTCCGAATGCGGCATCGCCGAAGATGACCGCTTCGACCACTTCCTTACCAACCCGCCCCCCGCTGGCGCTAGCCATGACAGCCAGACCGCTCCGCCTGGCACGACGCCGGACGACCAAGACGCCCGGAGCGAGCCTTCGTGTTGATCCTCGTTCCCCGCCAGGCGGCAGTCACCATCCGCGAGGCCGGACCTTGGGGCCAGATAGCTCTGCGCCGCAACCATGAGAATCTGGCCGTTATCCGGGGAATCTCCACCCGCGATGGCGCAGTTCTCCCCGTAGACACAACACCCGGCCCAAACCTGCTCGCCGCTGGCGACGGCAGCTTGGCAGGCTGCTGGTACCGAGTAGCTCCCATGCTCCACCTCTACTGGCGTCAGCTGAGCGGCAGGCTAGGCGCAGGCATCCCCTTGTCCGCATTTCAGGAGCACCTCACCAGCGGGTTCAAGAACCCCGGTCTCAACCCGTACATCGCTCTGACTTGCGCCCCGGACCTGAAGGGCACTTTTCCCGAGCACGACGTGCCCGACGTTGTGGCCTGGCGCGTCGGGCGCGATGGCGCGTACCCCCTCAACTCCCTTGTCGAGCCCGAGACCACTGGCATCAGCCAGCTCCAGGACCACTGGCCTGTCAAAGATCTCGAGGCCGCCCATGTCACGCTCGTCGGCACCGGCAGCATCGGATCTGCAACCGCACATGCCCTCGCGGGCTACGGCATCGGACGCCTCACCCTCGTCGACCCGGACCGGCTCTCCTGGCACAACCTCGTACGCCACACCACTGCCCGCCGTCACGTCGGCCGCCCCAAAGTCACCGCCCTCGCCGAAGAGCTTGCCCCCCTGCGCCCCGACACCAAGGTCGTGCCCCTCGCCCTCGACATTGTCGACAACGCAGACCAGGTCAGACCGCTGCTCAACGACAGCGACCTCGTAGTCTGCGCTGCCGACGGCGTTGCTGCGCGTCGCGTGACGGGACACCTCGCGCGCCGCGCCGGTATCACCGCGGTCCTGGCCTGCGTCCTGCAGAACGGAGCCATCGGCGAAGTCCTCCGACTGCGGCCCTGGCCCCAACATGGATGCCTCACCTGTCGGCGCGAGGCTCTTGCCGTACAGGGCGGCATGGACCCCGAACCCGCACTCGACGCCGGATACGGAACCGGCACCACGCACCGGCCGATGACTGCGGTCGGTCCCGACCTCCACATTGTCGGTCACCTGGCCGCGAAGATCGCCATCGCCACCCTCCTCGAACGCGAAGGGCACCCCGACCAGCGCCTTCCCGGCGAGCACTGCATTGTCAGCCTGCGCCGACAACCCGACTGCGCACCTCCCTTCGACCTCACCCGGACCGGGGAGATCCGATGGCTCCCCGCCACGCCTCCGCACCCCGGCTGCGCCACCTGCGAATCCGCATGATGCTGCAGCCCGTTACCGCTGTACACCTCACGCCGCAAGCTGCCCGGGTCATCAGCGACGAACTCAGAACAGCTGATTCCACCAGGGAAACCGGAGGCATCCTGCTGGGACACCACACCGACGACACGGTGATCGTCCGGCACGCAGGAACCCCCGGACCCGGCGCGATCCAGACGCCTACTGCCGCGTCAGGCAACGTTTGCCCTGTCGACGACGGCGCGTAGGCGCCGGTCGTCGGCGTGGCGGTTTCGCCAGATGACGTAGCGGCGGATCATG